>VAXK01000130.1 GCA_005885565.1 Actinomycetota bacterium | reverse complement strand
GCCCCAGCCCGCGTAGCCGGCGAACACACGGGCGCGGCGCGTCGACTCCGGGAGGGCACCCGGCTCGACGTCCGCGCGGACGAAGCCGACGTCTTCCACCACGAGCCCGGCCGACTCCTCCACGTCGTCGAACTCCGCCAGCACCACGACCGCGGTCGGCTGCACCGGGCCGCCGACGTGGACGCAGGCGCCCGGCTCGACGAGATCCTCGAGCGGCGGCACCGCGTCGAGGACCGCGGCCTCGGTCGGCCGGTTGAGCACGAGCCCCATCGCCCCCTCGTCGGTGTGCTCGGTGACGAGCACGACCGCGCGGCGGAAGTTCGGGTCGAGGAGCCCGGGCGAGGCGACCAGGAGCTGGCCGCGGAGCGACTCGTGCTCGTCCACCCCGGGATTATCCGCCGCGGCTCCGCGTCAGCGGACAGGCGCCGTCTCGTGCAGCTCCGCGGCCTCCTCGCGGTCCTCCTCGGTGAGGTCGCCGATGTAGTGCTGCGTCTCCTCCGGGCTCAGGCGCACGGCGAGGGCGAAGACGAAGATCCCGAGGCTGAAGGCGCAGACGAGCCCGAGGTCCCACCAGAACGGGATCTTCGAGCGGCCGTCGAACTGGCCGAGCCACGAGATGATCGCCATCCCGCCGAGATAGATCGGGAACCAGGAAGCCGAGCGCAGGTCGAGGTGCGGCTTGCGGTCCGCGTCCGCCAACGCGTGGTGGGCGGCGAAGATCACGAAGCCGATCGCGATCGCGAGGAAGAGGCGCTTGTCCGTCTTCCAGCCCGCCCAGTAGACGATGAGGTTCGCGACCATGAAGCCGGCGAGCGCGAAGGCGTCGGCGGCAGGCAGGCGGAACGGCCGGTCACGCTCGGGGTCCTGGCGGCGGAGCGCGCTCAGCGCGAGCGGCGCCAGCGCGTACGCGAGCACCGTGGCCGAGGTGATGAACGCGACGAGCTTCTGCCAGCCCGGGAAGGGAAGGAAGATGACCATCCCGACGACGAAGCTGACGAGGATGCTGAAGAGCGGCACGCCGCGGTCGGAGAGCCAGGAGAAGATCGACGGGATGTAGCCGTTCCGGCCGAGCGCGTACGAGAGGCGCGCGCTCGTCCCGGTGTAGAGGAGACCGGTGCCGCCGGGGGAGATGGCGGCGTCGACGTACAGCAGGACGGCGAGCCAGCCGAGGCCAACTGCGCTCGCGAGTCCGGCGAACGGCCCGACGAGCGCCTTCGTCCCGACCTTCGCCCAGCCGTGCGAGAGGTCGCCGGGGCTCAGCGCGGCGATGAAGGCGACCTGGAGCAGGATGTACATCACGATGCCGATCAGCATCGCCCCGATCACCGCGATCGGGATGTTGCGCTGCGGGTTCGAGCTCTCGCCGCCGAGCTGGATCGCCTGCTCGAAGCCGAGGTAGGCGAAGATCACGCCGCCGGTCGAGATCGCCGAGAAGATCCCGTGCCAGCCGTACGGGTTGAATCCGCCCGCGGCGTGGAAGTTCCCGCTGTGGAAGACGGTGACCATCAGCGCGACGATCGCGAGCGCCGGGATCGCGACCTTCCAGACCGTGATCAGGTTGTTCGACTGCGCCAGCTTGCGGACGCCGAGGATGTTCACGATCGTGAAGACGAGCATCAGCACGGCCGCGACGGCGTAGCCCTGCGTCGTCAGCACCGTCTCGCCGCCCGACGTCGTCGTCAGCCAGTGGACGTAGTGCGTGAAGTACTGGAGCGCGGCCTCGACCTCGATCGGCGCCGTGGTCACCGCGCCGAGCCACGCGATCCAGCCGATCCCGAAGCCGATCACGCTGCCGTAGGCGTAGTGCGGGAAGCGCGCCGAGCCGCCGGCGACCGGGTAGGCGCCCCCGAGCTCGGCGTGCACGAGCGCGAGGATCAGGACGAAGCCGGCGCCGAGGCCCCAGGAGACGAGCGCGGCCGGGCCGGCGACCTGCGCCGCGTAGAGCGCGCCGAAGAGCCAGCCCGAGCCGATGATCGACCCGAGCGACGCGAACATGAGCCCTAGGAGCCCGACGTCCCGGCGCAGATAGCCGCGGCGAGCGGTGTCGACGCGACCGATCCGGCGATGCGGGGCGGCGACGGCCATCTCGTGTCTGTGGAACGGCCCCGAACCGCTTTTGGTTGCGCTAGCCGCGCAGGCGCGGGAGGACGTGGTCGCGGTAGGTCGCGATCGCCCCGTGCGGGTCGGCGCCGGAGACGTTCATCAGGGAGACGACGGTCGCGCCGAGGCGCTCGATCTCCTTGATCCGCTCGACGTGCTCGTCGGGGTCGGACGACAGGATGAGCGCCTCCTCGAGCTCCTCGTCGCTCACCGTCGTCGCCGCGTGCTCCTGCATCGCGCGCGGGTCGTGCCAGTCGTCGGTGTAGAACTCGTCCGGCTGCGCGCCCTTCCAGACTCGCGCGCCCTCGAGCGCCGCGTCGTCGTCCTCGGCCCACGAGAACTGCGCCTGGAGGACGATCTCGCCGGGCTCCTTCCCCGCGTGCTCGCAGGCGCCGTTGTACGTGTCGATCAGGTCGGGCGCCGACTCTGGGTCGGCCAACGTCCAGAGCCCGTCGCCGAGACGCGCCGCGACCTGGGCCGCGCCCTCGTGGAAGGCTGAGACGTAGATCGGCGGCGGTCGTTCCGGGCGCGTGTGCAGGTAGGCCTCCTTCGTCCTGAACCGGCCGTCGTGGGTGACGCGCTCGCCGTCGAAGAGGCGGCGGATCAGCTCGAGCGCCTCCGTCATCGCCGCGAGCTGCACCCCCGGCGGCGGCCAGTCGAGGCCGAGCGGGCTCTCGTTCAGCGACTCGCCGGAGCCGATCCCGAGGAAGGTGCGGCCCGGGAACATGACCTCGAGCGTCGCCCAGGCCTGCGCGACGAGCGCGGGGTGGTAGCGACTGAGCGCCGGGGTGACGGCGGTGCCGATCGACCCCCGCTTCGTCGCCTGGCCCACCGCGCCGAGCCACACCCATGCCATCCCGGACTCGCCCGGCTCCCACCAGGGTTGGAAGTGGTCGCTGCACGCCACGCCGTCGAAGCCCGCGTCCTCCGCCTCGACCGCCTGCCGCAGAAGGTCATCCGGCGGGAACTGCTCGTGCGCCGCCCCGTAGAGATAGCGCACGACGCTAGTGGTTCCGCAGCGCGTCGATGAGCTCGCCCTTGCTCATCTTCGAGCGGCCCTCGATCCCCACCTGACGCGCCTTCTTCAGCAGGTCCTCCTTCGAGCGATCCTCGTAGCGGCCGGCCCTGCCGCCCTTGCGGCCGGTCGAGCTGCGGCTGCCCACGTTCGCGATCCGCGCCGCCTTCTCCTTGCTCTCGCCCTGGCGGCGCAGGGCCTCATACTGCTCGTCGTCCTTGACGCTCGGGCCGTGATCCTTCGCCATCGTCGTCCTCCTCGGTTCCTTTGGCGGCGGTTTTCCCGTTCGGCGGCGCCGAAACCACTCGACCGCGCGGGCCGATGGGAGTACGGTCACGCCAGTGCCCCGACGCGTCCTCGTCCTCGCCGCCTCGGCTGCGCTCGTGGCCGTGGGCGCCGCGGGCGCAGCGACGATCCGCGGCACGCTCGGGCCTGACCGTCTCGTCGGGACGGCCGCCCCGGACGTCATCTTCGGCCGCGCCGGCGCGGACACGCTCGAGGGCCGCGGCGCCGCCGACCTGCTGGACGGCGGCCCCGGCCGCGACCTCCTCGTCGGCGGCCCGGGCGACGACCGGCTCGCCGCCGCCTACGACGGCGCGCGCGACACGGTCCGCTGCGGCGCGGGCCGCGACCTCGCCGTCGCCGACCTCGAGGACGCGGTCGGCGCGAGCTGCGAGACGGTGAGCCGGCGGCTCTCGCGTGACCCGTTCACCGGCGAGGACGGGCAGCACCAGACCGAGGTGGAGCCGTCGAGCTTCGCCGTCGGCTCGACGCTCGTGACCGCCTTCCAGGCCGGCCGGATGGTCGACGGCGGGGCCTCGGGCATCGGCTTCGCGACCTCGAAGGACGCGGGCGCGCACTGGCGCTCCGGCTTCCTCCCCTCCCTCACGACTGAGTCGAGGCCGGCAGGAGACTCGCCCTCGGCGAGCGACCCCGTCGTCGCCTACGACGCGCAGCACGGCACCTGGCTGATCGGCACCGTCGCGGAGTCGGAGATCCGCGTGCGCACCCTGGTCAGCCGGTCCCGCGACGGCGTCACGTGGAGCGCGCCGGTGGTGGCCGCCGGAGACCCGTCCGAGGACGACGACAAGGAGTGGATCGCGTGCGACAACGGGTCGCTGAGCCCGTTCCGCGGCCACTGCTACCTCTCGTACCTCGACGTGCGCTCGTCCACGATCCGGACGCGGCTGTCGACGAACGGCGGGCTCACGTGGTCGACGCCGACGGTGAGCGTTCCCGACAGCGACCTCGGCTTCGAGAACGGCGCGCAGCCCGTGGTGCAGCCGGACGGAACCCTCGTCATCGTCTTCGACCTGGCCGCCGGCGGCTCGCACTACGCCGACCCGGCGGCGAACCAGATCCAGGCCGTGCGGTCGACCGACGGCGGGCGCACGTTCAGCCCTCCGATCACGGTGGCGCGGGTGCTGGCCGAGGACGTGCGCGGCATCCGTGCGCCGACGCTGCCGGGCGCCGCGGCCGACGCGGGCGGGACGATCTACGTCGTCTGGGGCGACTGCCGCTTCCGCCAGGACTGCTCCGACGACGACATCGTCGTCTCGCACTCGCGGGACGGGCTCGCGTGGACGCCGGCCGAGCGCGTGCCGCTCGTCGACCAGGGATCGGATCAGCAGGCGTTCGTCGCTGGGCTAGGCGTCGACCCGAACGCCACCGGCCGGCTCGCGGTGGTGGCGTACACGCAGCCGGAGTCGTGCTCCTCGGAGACCTGCCACGGCATCGACGCCGTGTTCGCGTCGTCGCGGAACGGCGGCCGCGCGTGGACGGCCGCGCGGCGTCTCGACGCCGAGCCGATGGCGATCTCGTCCTTGCCGGACACGGGCCTCGGGGCGATGCTCGGCGACTACGTGGCGATGTCGTACGTCCGCGGCAAGCCGATCCCGGTCTTCGCGCTCGCCCTGGATCCGCTCGGCGAGCGGTTCCGGGAGGCGATCTACGCGTCGCCGCGGATCGGCTAGAGCTGGAGCTCCCCGACCGGATCATCGGCGCCGTCGCGCGTCATCCGGAGATTCGCAGCATCCGGCTCGTTGGCTCGCGAGCGACGGGACAGGCGCGATCCGACTCGGATTGGGACTTCCGGGTCGAGACGCTGGAGTTCAGCTTGGCCGCGGCCGCGCTTCCCGACCTCCTCGCTCCCCTCGAGCCTCTTGCTCAACAGTGGGATCGGCTGAGCGACGAGCAGTGCTGGATGGCGATCCTCCCGGGCCCGGTGAAGGTCGATCTGATCTTCCCCGCGGAACCGCACGTCCACGAGCCGCCGTGGGTTCCTTCCGCGGAGAACCTCGACGCGATCGACGCGCACCTCTGGGACTGGCTGCTCTGGCTTCGAGCGAAGGAAGCCTCCGGAAAGCGCGAGCTCGTTGCGGCCGAGCTGGAGAAGCTCTTCGTCCACCTGCTGCGACCGCTCGGCGTGGAGCGCGTGCCGTCGTCGGTCGCGGAAGCGGTCGAGCTCTACCGGCCCGCGCGTGACGTTCTGGCGGCAAGCCTCGGCTGCGTGATCTCGCCTGTGCTCGAGGCCGAGGTGGCTAGAGCGCTGCACGAAGAGAGCTGACGAGGGCGCCGAGCGCGGCCGGCCCCTCCTCCGCGACCTCGACGGCGCGCGAGCCGACGACGACGCCGTCCGCGAGCTCGGCGGCGGCGTGCGCCTGCTCGGGCGTCGAGATCCCGAAGCCGGCGTAGAGCGGGAGGTCGGTAGCGCGGCGCGCGCGGTCGACGAGACCGGCGAGCGCGGGGGAGAGGTCACGTCGGGCACCCGTCGTCCCAGCGACCGTGACGAGGTAGAGCCAGCCGTCCGTCTGGGCGGCCGCGAGGGCGATCCGCTCGTCGGTCGAGGTCGGCGCGACGAGCTGGACGCGGCGGAGCTCGGGCCGCTCGCCCGCGGGGAGGTCGGCGACGATGAGGCTCGTGGCCCCGGCCGCGCGCGCGTCGGCGGCGAAGCGCTCCCAGCCGTAGGCCTCGAGGAGCGACGAGTACGTCATCGGGACGAGCGGCGTCTCGGGGAGGCGTTCGCGCGTGGCGGCGAGGCACTCGAGGCAGGCCTGCGTGCGCATGCCGCGGGCGAGCGCGCGCTCGGCGGCGCGGCGGATGACGGGCCCGTCGGCGAGCGGGTCGGAGAAGGGGAATCCGAGCTCGACGAGGTCGGCGCCTGCGGCGACGGCCGCCTCGGCGAGCTCCGGCGTCTCCGGGCCGCTCATGAGGTAGACGCCGAGCGTCTTCTTCGAGCGCACCTCGCTTTCGTCACGCATCCGGCTCGATTCGGCGACGGTGCGTCAGCTACCCTCGGACGTCCCCGTGGGTGGGTGGGGGCTTGGGATGGGACCGCCCACCGCTTCGGCACCGGGGTCACCCTCGCGCGGCGCGGCCAGCACCTCCGCGAGATCCTTGTCCCCGCGGCCCGAGAGGCAGACGAGGACGAGCTCCTCGTCGAGCCCGCGGGCGCGGGCCAGCGCGTGGGCCGGCTCGAGCGCCGGGATGATCCCCTCCGTCCGCGCCAGCTCGCGGAACGCCGCCAGCGCCTCCTCGTCCGTCGCGGACACGTACTCGGCGCGGCCCGAGTCGCGGAGGAACGCGTGCTCGGGGCCGACGCCCGGATAGTCGAGCCCGGCCGAGATCGAGTGCGCGTCCAGCACCTGGCCGTCCTCGTCGGCGAGGAGCGACGACCGCGCGCCGTGGA
>VAXK01000129.1 GCA_005885565.1 Actinomycetota bacterium | reverse complement strand
TGTTCAGGGCGAGCAGGCAGAGGACGGTGCCGACGACGGCGCGCGGCAGTGCGAGATACGCGACCGGCACGACGACGATCGCGACGAGCATGAACACGACGTCGTGCCAGTCGAAGACGCCGATCGGCGGGCGCATCACCTCGAAGCGCCGGAAGTAGATCCAAGCGGCGACGGGCGCGACGGCGACGAGCGTCGTGACGACGATCCAGGCGATCACGCCGGCACCGCCTCCTCGGCCGGGCGGAGCCTGGCCGTCCCGAAGTCGGAGAACGAATGCTCGCGCAGGTCCGTTCGCAGCAGCACCGGGTCCTCGAGCGACGCGGGATCCGTCACGACGCGCAACCCTCGCAGCGGCACGCTGCGCTCGAGCGCCGCCGCGACGCGCCGCCGTGTGCGGGCGTCGTCCTCGCGCGCGACGACCTCGACCGCGACGCCGTCCGCTCGGTCGGCGCGCATCCCGAAGCGCGCCGGCAGCGGAACCTCCTCGAGCGTCTCGAGCGCCTCGGCGACGTCGCGCTGGAACGTCCAGCCGCCCGAGTGCGGGATCGAGCGCGCGAGCTTGCCGAGGACGTGGCTCGTCGCGGGGATCGTGCTCAGCTCGCACGTCGGCGGCTCGGCCGGCACCCGGACGACGTCGGCGGTGTCGTAGCGAAGAACGACGGTCGTCGTCCGGTAGGGCGCGAAGGGCGTGACGACGAGGGTGCCCGGCTCGCCCGGCTCCGCCTCGCGCCTTCCGTCGAGGCTCACGACCTCGACGAGGCCCGGCGGGACCGGGAAGTGCAGGTGACCGCTCAGGCAGGTCAGCGCGCCCGTGCCGAAGATCTCCGTCGCGGCGTACGGCTCGACGTACTCGACCTCGCCGAAGAGGCGCGTCGCTCGATCGCGGAGACCCTGCGTCGCGATCTCGCCTCCGAGCACGATCCGCTCCACGCCGAAGTCCCGCGGCCGGTACCCGAGCTCGGCTCCGCGTTCGACGAGGCTTCCGAAGTAGGACGGCGTCGTGGAGAGGACGTTCGCCCGTGGCCGATGTCCCGGCAGCGAGCGCTTCTCCGCGAGCAGCGCGAGCGCGTGCCCAGGATCGACGAACCCGGCCTGGTACACGACGGCGCCGACCCGCGCGGCGATCTGCGCCGCCAGCATCACCGGGAAAAGCGCCCTCGAGCTGACCGAGAGCTGGACGACGTCTCCGGGCTCGACCTGGCGTGCGAGGAGGACGCTGATCGCGCCGAGCACGACCGTCGCCTCGAACTCGGCGCGCGAGAAGTACACGGTGGTCGGAATCCCCGTCGTCCCCGTCGTCAGCGCCCGGAAGGCGGGCCGCGCCCCGGCCGGAACGAACGCGTCCGGATCCGCCTTGAGCATCTCCTTCGGCGTCGGCGGCAGCGCCTCGAGGTCGGCCCAGCGCAGCTTCCGCGGCTCGATCCCGAGCTCGGCGAAGACCCGGCCGTAGTACGGCGTGCGGGCCGCGAGCTCTGCCTGCTTGCGGAAGCGCCGGATCTGGACCTCGCGGCGGGCCGTGTCGTCGAGGACCGGCCCGCGGAGCGCCTCCGCCGCGTCCCGGCCGACCGCGCCGAACTCCTCCCGCGCGTCGACGAGGGCCGTGACGAGACGGTCGAGCGACCGCGTGTGCAGCCGCGTGCCGAAGGCGAGCGAGCACACGTACCGGAGCTGGGCGGGGACGGACTCGATCATCGTCTCGTCCGCGGGCCGACGGACGGCTGGTGACCGAGTGCCGCAGCCGAGGCGACGAGCGACGGCTGGATCAGCTTCCTCCCTAGTTGCCGAGGATTCATAGACCGCCGACCGCTCGTTGTCAAATAATCAGATGGAAATCAGCTCCGAGACAGCGACGGCGGCAGCCTCGAGCTGCTCGTCGGAGACGAAGTAGTGCGGCGACGCGCGGACGACGGCCTCGAGGCCGCGGTCGGTCATGTCGAGGAGCGTCGAGCTCCGGCCGCTGACGGTCACCGTGACCCGCCGCTTCGCGAGCGCGTCGCGGACGGTGGCCGCAGGGACGCCGTCGACGGCGAACGAGACGATGCCGGACGGGCGGCGGCCGAGGTCGGTGACCGTCACTCCCGGGATCTCGCGGAGCAGCGACCGTAGGAGGTCCGCCCGGGCGCGCACCGCGGAGGCAACCTCGTCCACTCCGGGTGAGAGCAGGTACTCGACCGCCGCTCCGAGCCCGATCCGGGCGGCGACGTCGGACTCCCACAGCTCGAAGCGGGTCGCGTCGCCGGCGAGCTCGTACCGGTCGCCCGCCGTCCAGGTTGCCGAGTGGAGGTCGAGGATCGGCGGCTCGAGCTCGCGCGCGAGCTCCGGCCGGACGTAGAGGAAGCCGGTCCCGCGCGGGCCGCGCAGCCACTTGCGGCCCGTGCCGGCGAGGGCGTCGACACCGAGGCTCCGCACGTCGACCTCGAGCTGGCCGACCGACTGGCACGCGTCGAGGAGCACCAGGCCGCCCGAGCGGTGCACGAGCTCCGTCGCCTCCGCGACGGGATTGACGAGGCCGCCGTTCGTCGGCACGTGGACGAGCGACACGATCCGCACCCGCTCGTCCAGCGTCCGCTCGAGGGCGTCGAGGTCGAGCTCGCCGCTTCGGTCGGCGGGCACCACCTCGACCCGCGCGCCGTGCTGCCGCGCCCGCTGGAGCGCCGCGATCGCGTTGCTCGCGTACTCGGAGCGCGACAGCAGGATCCGGTCGCCGGCGGCGAGCGGCACCGCGTAGAAGAGCTGCGTCCACGCGCGGGTCGCGCCGTCGAGGAGCGCGACGTCCTCCGCGGCGCAGCCGAGGAGCCGCGCGAGACCCTCGCGCACGCCGGCGAGGTCGTCCGCGCGCTCCTCCTCCGCCACGTAGCCGCCCACCTCGGCCTCGCGGCGCAGGTGGCCGACGACCGCCTCCAGGACCGGCGCCGGGGGAAGCGAGGACCCGGCGCTGTCGAGGAAGACGCGGTCGAGGCAGCCGGGCGTCTCGGCCCGGACCCGCTCGAGGTCGATCACTCGCCGCGGAGCGCGGCCGTGAGGAGATCCGTGAGCCCGGGGGAGGGGAGGAAGGCCGCGTTCCAGAGCGCGACGTGGCGCAGGCCCTCGGCGAGCGGCATGTCCTGCGTCCGCTCGACCACCTGCTTGATCCCCGCCACGGTCTGGGGCGGGTAGCCGGCGATCCGCGTCGCGACGGCGTTCGCCTCCTCGAAGAGCGCGCTCGGGGTCGCCAGGACCTTCGTCACGAGGCCCATCGAGCGCGCCTCGGCGGCGGACACGTCGCGTCCGGTCAGGGCGAGCTCCCGGGTGTGCCCGGCGCCCACGATACGGGGTAGCCGCTGAAGCACGCCGAGGTCGGCGACGATCCCGATGCGCACCTCCCGGAGGGAGAAGACCGCATCGGCGGAGGCTAACCGGATGTCGCCGGCGGCGGCGAGGTCGAGGCCGGCGCCGATGCAGCTGCCGTGCACCGCGACGACGACGGGAAGCCGGCTCGCGGGGAGGGCGCCGATCGCGTCCTGCATCCAGGTCGCCTCGTCGAGGAGCTGCTGCGAGACGTCGGGGCTTCCCTCGCCCGCGCGCACCATGCGCCGGTAGCGCGGGACGTACCAGCGCAGGTCGAGGCCGACCGAGAAGCAGTCGCCCGCGCCGCGCAGCACGACCGCCCGCGCGGCCGGGTCCGCGTCCAGCGCCTCGAAGACCGACGGCAGCTCCGACCACACGAGGCCGCCCATGGCGTTCCCGGCTGCGGTGCCCGCGAGCGTGACGGTGGCGACGCCCGTCCGCTCGTCGACCTGGACGTCGAACGCGCGCCAGGCTGCGTGGGCCTCGGCCTGCGTCATCCCACGATGCGCCGGGGCCCGCCTCGGTGCAGGAGCAGCGGCTCCCGGGCGGGATCGACCGACTGCCACACCGGAGCCCCGACGACGAGGACGTGGTCGGCGCACCGATGGAGCTCCTGCACCGAACACACGAGCTGCGCCGCCGCATCCGCGAGCAGTGGCACGCCGTGCTCGACGCGGAGCTCGAGGCCGGCGAATCGCTCCGCGGGCGCGCAGTGACAGAACCGCTCGCTGAGCGCGCCCTGCTCCGCCTCCAGGATGCTGGCTCCGAACAGGTCGGTCCCGCGGATCGCCTCGAGCGTCCGGCTGTCCTCGCAGAGGGAGACGAGCAGGAGAGGCGGCTCCACCGACAGGGACATCAGCGCGTTCACCGTGCAGCCGGCGGGTCCGTGGGCGCCCGTCGTCGTCACGATCGCCACGCCGGTCGGCCAGTGGCGCATGAAGTCGCGGAATTCCGCGTCGGGGACGGAGGGGAGGAGCACCGAGGTCGCCATCGCCTAGCCCCTCCCCCCCGCGGAGGCGACCGGCTCGGCTACTTCCGGCAGCTGCGCGAGCGACTCCTCGATCGTCTCGTCCGCGACCTCGACGTCGTCGAGCGTGCCGTTCGAGTACGCCTCGTAGGCGGACATGTCGAAGAGGCCGTGGCCGCTCAGCGAGACGAGGATCGTCGGCGACTCGCCGCGCTCGTCGGCCTCGCGGGCCGCGACGACGGCGCCGTGGACGGCGTGCGCGCTCTCCGGCGCCGGGACGATGCCCTCGCAGCGGGCGAAGAGGGTCCCGGACGCGAAGACCTCCTGCTGCCGGTACGCGACGGCGTCGATCATGCCGCGGTCGAAGAGCGCGCTGATCAGCTTCCCGGTCGCGTGGTAGCGCAGCCCGCCCGCGTGCATCGAGGGCGGCGTGAACCGGCTGCCGAGCGTGTACATCTTCTGGAGCGGCGTCTGCTCCGAGCTGTCGGTGTAGTCGTACGCGTACCGGCCCTTCGTCAGCTTCGGGCAGGCGGCCGGCTCGACGGAGAGGAGGCGGACCTCCGGCCCCTCGCCCGTCAGCGCGCGGCCGAGGAAGGGGAACGCGATCCCGGCCAGGTTGCTGCCCGCGCCGACTCCGGCGACGACGACGTCCGGCCAGGCTCCGAGCTCGCTGCACTGCGCCATCGCCTCGAGGCCGACGACCGTCTGGTGCAGCATCGAGTACGTCTCCGCGCTGCCGGCGCAGAAGCGCGTGCCCTCGACGAGGGTCTCCTCCATCGCCTCGGCGAGCGCGATCGAAAGCGTTCCGGACGACTGGCCCTCCGCGAGGAAGCGACGGCCGGTCTCGGTCTCCTCGCTCGGGCTCGGGACGACCTCGGCGCCGAGCATCTCCATGATCGTCTTCCGGTACGGCTTGTCCTCGTAGCTCTTCCGGACCATGTAGACGCGGCACCCGAGTTCGAACATCCGGCACCCCTCGGCGATCGCGGTGCCCCATTGGCCGGCGCCGGTCGCGACCGCGAGCCGCTTCGTCCCGGCCGCCTTGTAGTAGTAGGCCTGGGCCACGGCCGTGTTCAGCTTGTGGCTGCCGGCCATGTTCGCGCCTTCGTACTTGTAGAGGATCGTCGCCCGCGTCCCGAGGGCCGCCTCGAGCTCGCGCGCCCGTCGCAGGGGCGTCGGCCGCCACTGCCGGAAGCGCGCGACCACGTCGTCCGGGATCGGGGTCCAGCGCTTGGTCGAGAGCTCCTGACGGATCAGGCTGAGTGGGATCTGCGGGCTGAGCCCGCCGGCGGCGCCGTTCGGCGGCGGCAGGTCGGGCGGGAGCTCGAAGTCGAGATCCGCGAGCAGGTTGTACCAGTCGTTGGGCGGGTCCATCGCGTCCTCCTATCGTCCGGCCGCCGGGGCGAGCGTCACCTCGCGGTCGAGCAGCGCGAGCGCGCCGTTCGCGAGCAGCAGCCGGTCGTTCGCGTAGTTGAGGCTCGCCGAGCGCAGGTCCCTGAACAGCCGCTCCAGCGGGAACGGCGCGTCGCGGATGTAGCCGTAGCGCAGGCCGACGAGCTGGATGAGCTCGTCGACGACCGCGAACGAGCGCTCCGACGAGAAGATCTTCAGGGCGTTCAGCCGCAGCTGGATCGGCGGCGGCTCGGGGTCGTCCTCGCTCGTCGCGTCGCGGACGACCTGGCTCAGCAGGGCCGCGATCGCGTCGAGGTCGACCCGCACGCGGGCGAGGCGCGTGCGCAGCGTCTCCGAGTCGACGTCGAACTGCTTCCGCCCCGACGGGCTGCGCAGGAGCTCCACGACCGCCTTCGTCGCCGCGCGGGCGGAGCCGAGCCAGCATGCCGCCCAGGCGATGTGGCCGGCGGGGATGAAGCTCCTCGTCGCCACCGTCCGGAACTCACCCGGCCGGCCGACGACGTTCGACTCGGGGAGCCGGCCCGCGAGCTTCACGGCGACGCTGTGCGTGCCGCGCATGCCCATCGGGTTCCACGACCCGCTCGCCTCGATCGTCAGGTCGTCGCGGTCGGCGTAGACGAGCGTCACGGCATTCGGCGGCGCCGACTCGTCGTCGCGCATCGTCACGAGGAAGCCGTCCGCCTGGAGGGCGCCGGTGACGATCGGCGCGTCGCGCTCGAGGAGCAGCGTCCCGTCCTCCCTGCGGAGCGGCGCCTCGGCGCTCAGCAGGTGGCCTCCCTTGCCCTTCTCGCTCGTGACCGAGGCCACGTAGACCTTGCCCTCGCCGATCCGCGGGAGCACCCGCTCCCTGAGCTCCGGACCGGCGTGTCCCACGAGCGCCGCGACCTGCTGGCAGTGCATGCCCCAGATGAGCGCGGTCGAGAGGCACTCGCCCGCGAGCTCCATGCTCACCGAGACCAGGTCGTCGAGATCGCCCCCGAGCCCGCCGAGCTCCTCCGGGACGAGCAGCCCCATCAGGCCGCTCTCGCGGAGCGCCGCGAGGCCGCGGACGGGGAACTCCGCGGTGTCGTCGACCTCGCGAGACTCGTCGTGCAGCACCGGCAGGACCTCGGCGAGGCGGTCGTCGAGCGTCCGTCCGGCGGGCGCCTGCGTCGTGACGGTCATGACGCCACCGCCTGCACGTCCGTGGCGGCCCCCGCGACCGCCGCCTTGAGGCTGCCCGGGGTGGCGAACGTCTCCGCCGTCATCGCGTCGTCGGGCAGGACGATCCCGAGCTCGTCCTCGAGGTCGAGCAGGAGCTCGACCGCCTGCATCGAGTCCAGGCCGAGCTCCTGGAGCGCGGCGTCGTCCGGAAGCGCTGCGTCCGCGTCCAGGTACTTCAGGCGCTTCCGCAGGATCGCTTCGAAGGTTGCGTCGTCCATCTCCACCTCCAGATCCGGTTGACCGAGCATCAGACCTTCACCGGCTCGCGCGCCTCGACGGGCGCGTGCCCGACGGCGAGCCGTGAAGCCGAGACCACCTCCTCACCGTCGACGACGACCTCGGCCGGCGGGTCGAAGCTCAGGAAGGCGATCAGGCTCGCCGTGAGCCCGTACGCGCCGACGTTGGGGATCGCCACCAGCTCGCCGGGCTCGAGGCACGGCAGCTCCGACCCTCGCCCGAAGACGTCGAGCGGCGTGCAGAGCGGGCCGGCGAGCACGCTCTCGCGCGGCTCGGCGTCGCCGTCGACCGGCTCGACGTCGGGCAGGATCCTCGGGATCCGGCGCAGGCCGGCCATCCCGCCCAGGTGGTTGATCCCCGTGTCGAGGACGACGAAGACCTCGCCCTTCGACTCCTTGACGTCGACGACCCGGCTGACGAGCGTGCCCGACTCGGCCACGAGGTAGCGGCCCGACTCGAAGGCGACCTGCGGGCGGCCCGCCGCCAGCCCGGCAGGCGGTCGTCGAGCAGGCCGGCGAGGCGTGCGGCGAGGCCGGGGAGCTGCGGTCGCGCGCCCGCGCGCCCGAACGGCGCGCCGAACCCGCCGCCGAGGTCGACCTCGGTGACGTCGCCGAGGAGGTTGCCCAGCCGCTCGGCCAAGCCGATGCCCACCTCGAACTGCCTGAGGAGGGCGTCCTCGCTGACGAGATTCGTCCCCATGTACAGGTGCAGCCCGGTCACCCCGCGGAAGCGGCCGGGCTCGCGGGCGACCCACGACGCGTCGGCGCCGAACTGCGACGAGACGCCGGTCATCGCGAGCCCGACGCCCGGGACCGGCTCGTCGGCGTTCACGCGCAGGAGGCAGTCGACGGCCAGGTCGCGGTCGGCCGCGAGCGAGTCGACCCGGTCGAGGTCTCTCGGCGAGTCGACGGAGAAGCGGGTGAGCCCGTGGTCGAGCGCGAGCGCGACGACCTGCTCCGTCTTCCCCGGCCCGGTGAGCAGCAGGTCGGAGGGGTCGGCCCCGGCGCCGAGCGCCGCCCGGATCTCGCCGGGCGAGGACACCTCGGCGCGGCAGCCGAGGTCGATGAGCTCGGCGACGACCATCGGGTGCGGGTTCGCCTTCAGCGAGTAGTAGAGGACGGACTCGTCGGGCAGGCCGCGGCGCAGGTCGGCGTGGGCGCGGCGGATCTCCTCGAGGTCGTAGACGTAGACGGGCGTGCCGTAGCGCTCGGCGATCTCGGCCGGATTCACGTCGGCACCACCTCGGCGAGCTGGCGCTTGTCGACCTTGCCGTTGACGCTCAGCGGGAAGCTCTCGACGACCGAGAGGTGCGGCGGCACCTTGTACTCCTCGAGCCGGGCGGCGAGCTCCCCGGCGAGCTCCGCCTCCGTGATCGCGCCGGTCACGAGGAGGCGCGCACCGTCGTCACCGCTCGGCGGCAGCACCGCGGCGAGCTCGACCTCCGGGACGTCCATCGCTGCGGCCTCCACCTCGACGGCGCTCACGCGGAAGCCCTGCTGCTTGTAGATGTCGTCCGTCCGGCCGGCGAAGTAGAGGTGGCCGCCGGCGTCGAGGCGGCAGTGGTCGCCGGTGTACAGGAGCCCGTCGCGGAACCGGGCGGCGGTGAGCTCGGGGGCGCGCCAGTAGCCGGCCATGACGTGCGGCCCGGACACGACGAGCTCGCCCGTCTCGCCCGGCGGGAGGCGGTTTCCGTCGGGGTCGACGACGTACGCCTCGGTGCCCGGCAACGGCGTCCCCACCGAGCCCGGCCGCTCGAGGTCGGCGTTCGGCTCGGCGATCGACACGCGCTTGCACTCCGTGAGGCCGAACATGGGCACGACGTCGAGGCCCGGCGCGAGCTCCCTGAGCCGCGCCGAGGCGGCAGGGGAGAGGGCGGCGCCGGTGTTGGTGACCATCCGAAGCCGCGTCGGTGGCCGGCCCGACCGGCTGATCAGCCGAGCCAGGCTCGCGGCGAGGGACGGCACGAGCGGGAGGACGGTCGCCCCATGCTCCTCGAGCTCCCGCACGAGCGGCGGCCCCGCGTCGGCGGCGTCGCCGAGCACGAGGTGCGCGCCCGAGGCGCAGGCGAGGAAGACCTGGTAGAGGCCGTAGTCGAACGAGAGCGGCATGCAGCACCAGACGGTGTCGTCGGCCCGGTAGCGAAGGCGGCTCTGGATCGCGCGGGTCGCGAACACGACCTGCCGGTGCGGCGAGACGACGGCCTTCGGCTTGGCGGTGCTGCCCGACGTGTAGATGAACGCGACCGGGTCGGTCGGCTCGCCGCCCGCCGGGCGAACGCCGTCGAGCGAGCCCGCCGGGAGGTCGTCCAGCTCGTGCACGGGGCCGTCGAAGAGTCGTTCCGCCGCCGTGGCCGCCTCGCTCGTGCCGACGACGAGCCGAGGCCCGCTGTCCGCGAGGACGTGCTCCAGGAGGTAGGGCCGGATCTGGTCGCTGATCACCGCGAAGATCGCGCCGAGCCGCGAGGCCGCGAAGGCGAGGGCGGCCGTCTCGGCCGCGTGCGGGGCGACGACGAGCACGCGGTCTCCGCGCCCGACGCCCCGTTGCGCGAGCCAGCCGGCGTACGCGAGGCTGCGGTCGCGGAGGTCCGGGTAGTTCCACGTGCTCGTCCCGCGGGTGAGGGCCGGCGCCTGCGGCGCCTGCTCCGCCCGGCGGTCGAGCAGGTCGTGGAGGAGGACGGCGTCCGTCACGCCTCGACCTCCTGGAGCGGCCGTGCGAAGAGCTCGGCGAGCGTGTCGAGCGACTCGAAGGCCTCGGGGACGATCAGCTCGGGCGGCACCTCGACGTCGAGCTCGGTCTCGAGCCGCTCGAGGAGCTCCACGGCGGCGATCGAGTCGAAGCCCGGCAGGTCCAGGGGCGAGACGCCGGAGCCGACCTCCTCGAGCGGAAGCCGGAGGATCTCGGCGAGCGCCTCGGCGGCCCGGTCGCGGGCGAGCTCGCTCATCGGGTGGCCAGCACCAGGTCGGGGAGCTCGGCGCGCGCGATCTTGCCGGTGCTCGTCTTCGGAAGGCTTGCGAGCACGTGGATCCGGCTCGGCACCATGTAGCCCGGCAGCCGGTCGCGGCAGTGCCGGACCAGCCGGTCGACGAGCTCGGAGTCGTCGTCGTGCTCTTGCGTGGGGACGACGACGGCGTGCAGCCGGTTCGTCAGCTCCGGGTCCGGCTCGGCGAGGACGGCGACCTCGGCCACGTCGGGGTGTGTGCCGACGATCGCCTCGACCTCGCCGAGCTCGACCCGGTAGCCGCGCGTCTTGACCAGGCCGTCCCGCCGGCCGAGCAGGTGGAGGACGCCGTCCTCGTCGCGGCGGGCGATGTCGCCCGTGCGGTAGAAGCGGCGGCCGCCGAGCTCGATCCTGCTCCGCGCGGTGAGGTCGCGGCGGTCGAGGTAGCACGGGCTGACGCAGTCGCCGGCGACGACGATCTCGCCCTCCGCGGCGCCGGACTCGGAGACGGCGCCGTCGTCGCCGAGCAGGACGAGGTGCGCGCCGTCGACCGGCCGGCCGATCGGCACCCGCTCGCTCGGCGGCTCGTCGAGCGTGTGGCTCGTGATCACGTTCGTCTCGATCGGCCCGTAGAGGTTCGCGACGGTCGCGTGGGGGACGGCGCGCATGAGCGCGGCGAGCGGCTCGGGGCGGAACTCCTCGCCCGCGTAGAGGATGCGGCGGAGGGCCGGGGCGCCGTCCTCGGTGAGGGTGGAGCGGTTCACGAGCGCGGTGAGCGCCGAGGGGACGGCGTAGAGGTGGCTGACCTTGCGCTCGGTGAGGAAGCGGAGCAGCGCCTGCGGGAAGAACGCGACGCGCTCCGGCACGAGGTGGAGGGTCGCTCCGGCCGCGAGGCCGACGTAGAGGTCGTACACCGGCAGGTCGAAGTGGAGCGGCGCGTGGACCGCCACCTGGTCGTCGGGACGGAGGGGGAAGGCGCGCGCGGCCCAGTGGACGAACGCGGATGCGTTCCGGTGCGTGATCACGACGCCCTTCGGGACGCCGGTCGAGCCGGACGTGTAGAGCGTGTACGCCTCGTCGTCGATCCCGACCGTCGGCAGCTCCGCCTCCTCACGCGCCGCCGCGGGGAGGCCGAGCGTCGGCACCGGAAGCTCGTCGGCGCCGTCGACGAGGGCGAGCACGCAGCCGGCGTCGCGGAGGATGAAGTCCCGCCGCTCGGGCAGCGCCCGCGGGTCGATCGGCACGTAGGCGAGCCCGGCGGCGAGCGTCGCGAGCATGCCCATCACCGCGGCGGGCGACTTCGGGGCGACGATCGCGACCCTGCCGCCGCCGCCGGTCTCGGCGCGCAGCTTCGCGGCGAGGCTGCTCACGACGCGCTCGAGCTCGCCGTAGCTGATCCGCTCTCCGCCGGCGTCCACGAACGCGGTCGCGTCCGGATGCCTCCGCGCCG
>VAXK01000210.1 GCA_005885565.1 Actinomycetota bacterium | reverse complement strand
CGAGCTCCTCCGCGCCGCGGTAGACCTCGTCGCGGTGCACGCCGGCCGCGAACGACGGCTGCTTCAGCTTCTTCCGGACCGACTTCGGCTCCAGGCCCTCGAGGCCGGTCGGCCGTACGAGGGCGCACGCCTGGACGAAGCCGGAGAGCTCGTCGCAGGCGAAGAGCGTCTTCTTGAGCGGCGTGTCGCGCGGCATGGCGAGGTGCTCGGCATGCGAGAGCACGGCCTCGACGACGTCCTCGGGCCAGCCCTCCTCGCGGAGGATCGGCGCACCGTCCTGCGGATGCTCGTCGAGGGTTGGGTGGATCTCGTAGTCGAAGTCGTGCAGGAGGGCGACGACCGCCCAGCGCTCCTCGTCCTCGCCGAACCGGCGCGCGTAGGCTCGCACCGAGGCCTCGACGGCGAGCGCGTGGCGGCGCAGCGCCTCGCTCTGCGTGTAGCGCGTGAGGGTCTCCCACGCCTCTTCGCGGGTCGGTTCCAAGGCGGCGACTACGATAGCCTGCGCCGCCATGTCGACCACCGTCACCGACGCCGTGGCCGAGTCGTTCGTCATCGAGGGCGCCCGGTCGCTGAACGGCTCCATCCGGGCCTCCGGGAACAAGAACGGCGCGCTGCCGATCCTCGCCGGCTGCCTGCTCAGCGCGGAGCCGATCGTGCTCCGGAACGTGCCGCGCATCCGCGACGTGGAGACGATGGTCGAGCTCATCGCCGACCTCGGGGCGGACGCGGACTGGATCGGCCCGAACGACGTCCGCATCCACGCCGCCGAGCTGACGAAGACGGAGCTCGACGAGGAGCTCTGCGCCAGGATCCGCGCCTCAGTGCTGCTCGCCGGGCCGCTCCTCGCCCGCTACGGCCGGGCGATCGTCCCGCCGCCGGGCGGCGACGTGATCGGCCGCCGGCGTCTCGACACCCACATCCACGCGCTCTCGCAGCTCGGTGCGGAGATCGAGGCGAACCGCCGCTACAAGATGCGGACGGACGGCCTGCGCGGCGCGCACGTCTTCCTCGACGAGGCGAGCGTGACCGGCACGGAGAACGCGATCATGGCCGCCGTCCTCGCGCGCGGCGAGACGGTGATCGGCAACGCCGCCTGCGAGCCGCACGTCCAGGACCTGTGCCGCTTCCTCGTCGCGCTCGGCGCGCACGTCGACGGGATCGCCTCGAACGTCCTCCGCATCGAAGGTCGCACCGAGCTCGGCGGCGGCGAGTACCGGATCGGCTGCGACCACATCGAGGTTGCGAGCTTCATCGGGCTCGGCGCGATCACCTCGGGCGAGATCGCGATCGAGGAGGTCGAGGCGCGCGACCTCGTCGCGATCACGCCGACCTTCGAGCGGCTCGGGATCCGCATCGAGACGGACGGCCGCACGATCCGCGTCCCGGACGGCCAGGACCTGGAGATCCGCGACGACCTCGGCGGCCACGTCCCGAAGATCGACGACGGGCCCTGGCCCGCCTTCCCCGCCGACCTGACCTCGATCGCGGTCGTGGTCGCGACGCAGGCGCGGGGGACGGTGCTCGTCTTCGAGAAGATGTTCGAGAGCCGGCTGTTCTTCGTCGACAAGCTCGTGAACATGGGCGCGCGGATCATCGTCTGCGACCCGCACCGGGTCGTCGTCGCGGGCCCGTCGAAGCTCTACGGCGAGCGGCTGACGAGCCCCGACATCCGCGCGGGAATGGCCATGCTGCTCGCGAGCCTGTGCGCGGAGGGCTCGTCCACGATCGGGAACATCGGCGAGATCGACCGCGGCTACGAGCGGATCGACGAGCGCCTGCGCGGCCTCGGCGCCCACATCGAGCGGGTCGAGGCGTAGCGCATGCCGGCGACGCGCCCGAGCGGAGCGCGGGTCGTCCTCGGCGGCGAGGGCCGCGCGCGGGTCGCGACCGGAGTCTCCGTCTTCGACCACCTGCTCACGCTCCTCGCGCGGCACGCGGGCTTCGACCTGACGCTCGAGGTCGCTCCGGGCGACCCGGACGAGGAGGTCGCCGCCGCCGGCCGCGCGCTCGGCCAAGCGGTGGCCGAGGCGCTGCCGGAGGGCTCGCGGCGGCACGGCTCCGCCGTCGTGCCGGCCGACGAGGCGCTCGCGCACGTCTCGCTCGAGGTGTCCGGGCGGCCGCTCGTCGTCTCGAACGTCGACCTCTCGGCGTCCCACGTGGCCGGCCTCCAGGGCGACGTCGTCGCGCGCTTCCTCCAGGAGCTGGCCGAGGGAGCGGGCCTGACGGTGCACGTGCGGCTCATCGACGGCAAGGACACCGAGCACGTGCTGGAGACGATCTTCAAGTCGCTCGGAGTGGCCCTGGCGCAGGCGGGGCGCCAGCGTGGCTGAGAAGGAGGTCGTCCGCACGGAGGCCGCGCCGGCGCCGTTCCAGGGCGCGCCGTACTCGCAGGCGATCCGGGTGGGCGACCTCGTCTTCGTCTCGGGCCAGCTCGCCCTGCGGCCCGGGGAGACGGAGCTCATGGGCGGAGGGATCGGCCCGCAGACCGAGCAGGTGCTCGCGAACCTGCGCGCGATCCTCGAGGCGGCGGGCAGCGGCCTCGACCGACTCGTGAAGACGACCGTCTACCTCGCGAGCCTCGACGACTTCGGCGGGATGAACGAGGTCTACGCGCGGCACGTCGGAGACCGGCCTCCGGCGCGCGCCACGGTCGAGGTGGCGCGGCTCCCGTCGGGCGCGCTGGTCGAGATCGAGGCCGTCGCGCACCTGTAACGAAACGCCGCCGAAGCCTCACGAACCCGACCGAAAGCGTCATGGCTGGGGGTCAGACCCCGGACTGGCCGCTGCGGCCAGAGGCAGAATGCGGCCCATGCGGGCCGAGACCGTCATCGCCACGCACACGAACGCCGACTTCGACGCGTTCGCGTCGCTCCTCGCCGTGCGCCGGCTCTACGAGGGCGCCGTCGCGGCGCTGCCCGGCTCGCTCGCGCGGAACGTGCGCGAGTTCTACCGCCTGCACGCCGACGAGCTCGACGTCTGCGAGACGGCCCGCCTCGACCTGGGCACGATCGAGCGGCTCGTCGTCGTCGAGACGGTGCACGCGTCGCGGCTCGGCGAGCTCGAGCCGGTCGCGCTCGACCCGGAGGTCGAGAAGGTCGTCTTCGACCACCACGGCGACGAGCTGCCCGGCTGGGTCGCGCCGGAGAAGGCCGTGCTCTCGGAGGACGCGGCTCTGACGACCACGCTCGTCGGGGTGCTCGCCGAGCGGGAGATCGCCGTCACGCCGCTCGAGGCGACCGTCTTCGCGCTCGGCATCCACGAGGACACGGGCTCGCTCACGTACGCCGCGACCACGCGCCGAGACGCCGACGCGCTGGCCTGGTGCCTCCACCATGGCGCCCGCCAGGAGGAGGTGAGCCGCTACCTCCACACGACCCTCTCCGCCGAGGAGCGCGAGCTGCTCGCGACCCTGCTCGACTCGCTCTCGACCGAGGAGGTCGCCGGCACCGAGGTCGTCGTCGCCGCGACCGCGACCGAGCCGGCCGACGTGAGCGTCTCCACCCTCGCCCACAAGCTCGTCGACCTGACCGAGGCCCGCGCGCTCGTCTGCCTGGTCGAGATGGGCGGCCGCGTCTTCTGCGTCGCCCGCGCGCAGGCGCCCGAGCTCGACGCGGGCGCGCTCGCCGAGGCTCTGGGCGGCGGAGGCCACGCCGGTGCGGCCGCGGCGACGTTCAAGGGCTCGCTCGACGAGGCGCTCGCACGCGTGCGCGAGGCGCTCCCGCAGGCGGCGCGCGAGCCCGTCCGAGCGGGCGAGATCATGTCGCGCCCGCCGCGCTCGGTCGGCCCGGACGAGCCCGTCGCGAAAGCGATGGCCGTCTGTCAGCGCTACGGCCAGAGCGGGATCCTCGTCCTCGAGGACGAGCGGCTCGTCGGCGTCGTGACGCGCGAGGACCTCGACAAGGCGATCGGCCACGAGCTGGCCCACGCGCCGGTGAAGGGGATCATGAACTCCCACCCGACGAGCTGCGACGAGGCGACGCCGCTCGCCGAGCTCCAGCGCCGGCTCGCGGAGTCGGCCGACGGCCGCATCGCGGTTGTCCGCGGCGAGCGTGCCGTCGGCGTGGTGACGCGGAGCGACGTCCTGCGCGCGCTAGGGGCGGCCGTCGAGCCGACGGGCCGCGAGGAGCGCTCGCTCGCCGACGAGCTGCACCGGCTCGAGGCCCTCCGGCCGGTGTGGGACGCGGTCGCGGCCGTCGCCGGTGACTACGCCGGCGTCTACCTCGTCGGCGGGACGGTACGCGACATCCTGCTCGGCGAGCGGAGCTTCGACGTCGACGTGGCGGTCGAGGGCGACGCGGTCGCCTTCGCGGAGGCGCTCGCCGAAGCCCTCGGCGGCCGCGTGCGCGCGCACCGCAAGTTCGGCACCGCGGTCGTCCTCTACGGCCACGGCGGCCGGGTCGACGTCGTGACGGCGCGGACGGAGTTCTACGACGCGCCCGCCGCGCTCCCGACCGTGGAGCACGCGACGATCCGCGAGGACCTGTACCGGCGCGACTTCACGATCAACGCGATGGCCGTGTCCCTGAAGGGCGAGGACTTCGGGCGGCTCGTCGACCCCTTCGGCGGCCGGCGCGACCTCGAGCAGCGGACGATCCGCGTCCTGCACAACCTCTCCTTCATCGACGACCCGACGCGGATCTTCCGTGCGGTGCGATACGAGAGCCGCCTGGGGTTCGCGATGAACGACCACACGCAGCGGCTCGCGCGCGGCACCGTCGAGATGGGGCTCGTCGGCGACCTGTCGTCGGCACGCCTGCGGGACGAGCTCGTCGCGCTCCTCGAGGAGGCCGACGCGGGCCGGTCGATCCTCCGGCTCGCCGAGCTCGGCGTGGCCCGCGCGATCCACCCGCACCTCGCGGCCGACCCCGAGTCCGTGGCGCTGCTCGACCGACTTCGTGCACTGAGCCACGAGTACGGACTCGGCGTCCCGGCCTGGCGGCTCGGCCTCGAGGCGCTCGCGCGGCGCATGTCGCCCGACGAGGTCTACGACTGGCTCGAGCGCCTGCGCGTGCGCCGGCGCGACGCCGAGCAGGTCGCCGCGGCGGTGACCGTCGGGCCGAAGATCGCGGAGCGCCTGTCGACCGAGCGCGTCGACGGGGCTGAGCTCGTGGCGATGGCGGAGCCCTACGCGCCCGACGCGCCGCTCTTCGCGCTCGCGACGGCCGACCTCGAGCCGCTTCGCACCTACTTCCGCGACCTGCGCGACGTCCGGCTCGCGATCACCGGCGCCGACCTTGCGGAGCTCGGCCTCGGCGAGTCGCCGCGCGTGGGGGAGATCCTCGGCGAGCTCAGGCGGCGCAAGCTGAACGGCGAGCTCGACGGGCGCGAGTCCGAGCTCGCCGCCGCGCGGGAGCTGATCGCCGCCTCGTGAGCCTCGATCTCGTCCGCTGGGACGCGCCCGGCCCGTACGACGTCGTCTTCTCGACGCGCCGGGGCGGCGTCAGCGAGGGGCCATTCGCGTCGCTCAACCTCGGCCGGAAGCTCGGCGACGTGCCCGAGCGCGTGGACGAGAACCGCCGCCGGCTCTGCGCCGAGGTGGGCGCCGACCTCGACCGGCTCGCGCTCAACTACCAGCGGCACACGGCGCAGGTGAACCGAGCCGAGGCGGGCCGGCGCGGGGCGACCGGCGACGGACTCTGGACGGACGAGCCGGAGCTGCCGATCCTCGCTCTCGGCGCCGACTGCGCCCTCATCGCCCTTGCCCGGACGAACGGCGAGCGGCCGGCCGTGGGCGTCCTGCACGCGGGCCGGATCGGGCTCCTCGCCGGGATCGCCGAGGCCGGTGCGGCCGTGCTCGACGGCCGCGTCGCGGCGGTGGTCGGGCCGACGATCGGCCCATGCTGCTACGAGGTCGGCGAGGACATCGCGGCCGCCTTCCGGGCCCGCTTCGGCGCCGACGTCGTCTCCGGCCGCAAGCTCGACCTCTGGACGAGCGCCGAGCGGGCCCTCCGCGAGGCGGGCTGCGCCTCGGTCGAGCGGCTCGACCTCTGCTCGGCGTGCGACCCGGACCGCTTCTTCTCCTACCGCCGCGACGGCAAGCCGCGCGGCGGGCACGGCGTGCTGGCCCGTGTCGCCTGACGCCGTCAGACGGAACTACGAGCGCATCCGTGCCGAGGTCGGCCCGGACGTGACCGTGGTCGCCGCCACCAAGTACGTGTCGCTCGAGGACATGGCCGTGCTCGCGGAGGCCGGGGTCGAGGTCGTGGGCGAGAACCGCGCGCAGGACCTCGAGGCGAAGCACGCCGTCTACGGCGACGCCTTCCGCTGGCACTTCATCGGCCGGCTCCAGAGCCGGAAGGCGAAGATCGTGAACGGGATCTGCGAGCTCTGCCACTCGCTTGAGACCGAGTCGGCCGCGCGACGGCTCGAGATCCCGGCGCTCGTCGAGGTCAACCTCGCCGGCGAGGAGACGAAGGGCGGCGTCGCGCCGAGCGAGCTCGAGGCGTTCCTCGGTCTCTACCGCGACGTGCGCGGGCTGATGACCATGCCGCCCGAGACCGGCGATCCCGAGGCCTCGCGGCGGTTCTTCCGCGAGCTGCGGGCGCTGGCGCAGGCTTACGGCCTGCGCGAACTGTCGATGGGAACGAGCCAGGACTACCGCGTCGCCGCGGAGGAGGGAGCGACCCTGATCCGCGTGGGTTCCGTGCTTTACGCCGAGTAGAATCGCCGCTGCCGTGGGCTTCGCCGACGTCTGGAATCGCACGCTCGTCTACTTCGGGATCGCCGAGGAGGACGAGGAGTGGGACGAGGAGGGCTACCTCGCGAACGAGGAGCTCGAGCGCACGTACGCCGAGCGGCCGAACGTGCGCCGGCTCGCGCCGCGGCGCCGCCGGGACTTCGACGACTGGACCGACCCCGACCCCGACCCGGAGCCGGACGACCGTACGGCGGTGTTGCGCCCGGCGCCTCGCCTGCGCGGCGTCGAGAGCGTGCCGGCGTCGGTGCGCGTCCATCTCGTCCTGCCGCGGAGCTTCAACGACGCGCAGCAGATCGCGGACAAGTTCAAGGACGGCATCCCGGTCATCCTCAACTTGCAGGGCGCCGACCAGGAGCTGTCGAAGCGGCTGATCGACTTCGCCAGCGGGCTCACGTACGCGTTGAGCGGGGGCATGCAGCGCGTCGCGGACAAGGTTTTCCTGCTCACGCCGCGCAACGTCGAGGTCTCCGCCGAGGAGCGCGCGCGCCTGCTCGAGCGCGGCGGCTTCTTCAACCAGGCGTAGGAAGCCACGGCGCCGAGCCGAACTTCCCTCTGATGGGCGCACAGGTCGCCGCATTCGGTCTGCTCTTCGACGCCGTCGACTCGGTGCAGAGCTTCGTGCACGTCTTCATCTACGTCTACATCCTGGTCATCTTCGTGTACGTCCTGACCTCGTGGATCCCGCTGCCGTACTCACCCGCGCTGAGCCGGGTGCAGCGGTTCCTCTACGACGTGTGCAACCCGTACCTGCGCCTCTTCCGTCGCGTCCTGCCGTCGCTCGGGCCGCTCGACCTCTCGCCGGTTCTCGCAGTGGTCGTCCTCTTCGCGGTCCAGCGGGGGCTCGACGCGCTCTTCGCACGACTCCACTGAGGGAAGGGAGCTCCCAATGGCACTCACACCTGTCGAGATCCGCCACGTCCGGCTCGGACGCGGCCTCTTCGGCTACGGCCGCGCGCCGACCGACCGCGTCCTCGAGGAGATCGTCTCGAGCTTCGAGGAGGTCTGGCGCGACCGCGCCGACCTGGCCGACAAGGTCGAGCAGCTCGAGTCCGACCTCGAGCGCTTCCGGGAGCTGGAGGCGCTCCTGCGCTCGACGCTCGTCTCCGCCGAGCGGACCGCCGCGGAGCTCAAGACGCAGGCGATGCGCGAGGCCGACCTGATCGTCGAGGAGGCGCGGGCCGAGGCGCGCTCGATCGTGCGGCAGGCCGCGGCCGACAACGAGCGGCTCGAGGCCGACTCGGCGCGCATCCGCGCGCTCCTCCGCGCGGCGCTGGCGACGATCGAGGCATCCGACGAGGACGAGGACGACGTGGAGGAGGACGCGCGGCCGGCGGCCGCGTGACGGTTTCGGGCAAAGGGCGTCGACCTATACTGATCGCATGGCAGCGGTTTCCACCCGGCTCCGCGTGCGCGTCTCGCCGGGAGCACGCCGCGGCGGGGTCGCCGGCCGTTTGGGGGAGGTCTGGAAGCTCCGCGTGACGGCGCCGGCCGAGGGAGGCCGCGCCAACGAGGCCGTGATCCGGCTCCTCGCCGACACCGTCGACGTGCCCCGGCGACGCGTTTCGCTCGTCTCGGGCCATACCGCGCGCGACAAGCTCGTCGAGCTCGAAGGCGTCGAGGCGGCCGAGGTCGAGCGGAGGCTCGCGGGAGCGTCCGCGTGAGCGCCGTCGACACCGCCCGCTTCGAGGAGGTCCTGCGGGAGGAGCGGCAGCGGGTGCTCGACGCGATCAGCTACCTCCACGAGGAGACTCCGGGCTCGCTCGAGGACGAGACGGAGGAGATCGTCGGCAGCTCCGACAACCATCTCGGCGAGACCGCGACCGCAACCCTCGACCGGGAGATCGACTACTCGCTCGAGGAAAACTCGGAGCAGGTGCTGAGGGCGATCGACGGCGCGCTGCGGCGGATCGACGAGGGCACGTTCGGGGTCTGCGAGACCTGCGGGCAGGCAATCTCCGAGGAGCGCCTCGAGGCGATCCCGTACGCCACGCAGTGCATCGACTGCCGGCGCAAGGGCGAACGCGCTTGAGCGAGCCCGCGCCGCGCCGGGTCGACGTCCGGGTCGGCTCCGCCACCGACGGGCTCACCCCGATCTCCATGGCCGAGCGCTCGCTCGCCGCGAGCCCGGTTCAATGGGCCGCGCTGGTCGCCGTCGCGGTCGCCGCGCTCGCGGCCGACCAGCTCACGAAGCACATCGTCTCGAGCCGCCTCGCGCTCGACGAGCAGGAGCACGTGCTCGGCCCGCTCTCGATCCACCACGTCCAGAACTCGGGGATCGCGTTCGGCCTGTTCGCGAGCGCGACCCCGATCGTGATCGTGCTCACCGGCATCGCCGTCGCCTGGATGCTCGGCTTCTTCGCCCGCTCGGGCGCGCGGCACCCGATCCTGCCCGTCTCGCTCGGGCTCGTCATCGGCGGCAGCGTCTCGAACCTCGTCGACCGCGTCCGGCTCGGGCACGTCACGGACTTCCTCGACCTGCGCTTCTGGCCGGCCTTCAACCTCGCGGACAGCTTCATCGTCATCGGGGTCGGGATCCTGCTCCTCACGCTGGTCCTCGCCGACCGCGAGCCGCGGCGCCGGCAGCGCGTGACCGACGCTCCGCCTGCGCGTCCCTGACGCTGCGGCGGGCGAGCGGCTCGACCGCTTCCTCGCCGGGCTTCCTTCGGTCGGCTCCCGGGCCGCCGCCGAGCGGCTCCTGGGCGACGGCGGGGTGCTCGTGGACGGTGTCGCGCGGGCGAAGAGCCACCGGCTGAGCGGCGGCGAGGAGGTGGCGTTCGAACCTCCTAGGCCCGCCGCGAGCGGGCTCGTGGCGGAGCCGATGGATCTCCGCATCGCGTACGAGGACGAGCACCTGCTGGTGGTCGACAAGCCGGCGGGTCTCGTCGTCCATCCGGCGTCCGGACACACGACGGGCACGCTCGTCCACGGGCTGGTCGGCGTGGCGGGAGGCGGGGAGGAGGGGCGGCCGGGGATCGTGCACCGCCTCGACCGCGACACATCGGGGCTGCTGGTCGTGGCGCGGAGCACGGAGGCGCACCGGCGCCTCGAGCGGCTCGTCCGGCGGCGGAAGCTCGAGCGCCGCTACCTTGCTTTGGTGTGCGGACGGCCCCGCTCGCGGCGGGGGACGATCGAGGCGCCCATCGGCCGCGACCGCCACGATCCCACCAGGCAGTCGCTCGACACGGCCACACCGCGCGACGCCGTGACGCACTTCGAGGTCGTGGAGCTCCTACCGCGGCACGCGCTGTTGGGCGTTCGGTTGGAGACGGGGCGGACGCACCAGATCCGCGTCCACCTGGCGGCGATCGACCTTCCCGTCGCAGGCGACCCCGTCTACGGCCGCCCCGGCGAGCTCGGCCTCGAGCGGCAGTTCCTCCACGCGGCCCGCCTGGCCTTTCCGCACCCGATGAACGGCGAGCCGGTCGAGACGGAGTCGCCGCTGCCGCCCGACCTCACGGCCGCTCTCGAGCGGGCCCGCGCCTGACTTCCGCACGAGCCGCGTCGCACTTCCGTGACGGTGGCTGCCACCGGCCGGGACCCGGCGAGCCGCTCGAACAACGGGATCCCGCGCCCGCGGTCACACTTTCGTGAGGGTGGCTGCCACCGGGACACGGCTCGCGGGGCCGTGGCCGAAAGGGGCGCGCGGCCGAGGTGCAAGCTCGGTGGGCTACGATGCCGCGGTTCCCGCACCCGATCCGGCGGATCCGCCCGGTGGCGGTGCCGGCGCACACGAGCGCCGGTTCCACCGCGGCCCCGCCGGCAGCAGTTCAACCCAACCGAAAGGGGCCGATCAGTGCCAGTCGTCTCGATGCGCGAGCTCCTGGAGGCCGGAGTCCACTTCGGCCACCAGACCCGCCGCTGGAATCCCAAGATGCGCCGCTTCATCTTCACGGAGCGCGGCGGCATCTACATCATCAACCTCCAACAAACGCTGGAGCTCCTCGAGGAAGCGCACGGCTTCGCGCGCAACCTCGGCGAGCGCGGCGGCACGATGCTCTTCGTCGGCACGAAGAAGCAGAGCCAGGACGCCGTCGCCGAGCACGCCGCGCGCGTGAACATGCCCTACGTGAACCACCGCTGGCTCGGCGGGCTGCTCACGAACTGGCGCACGATCTCCGACCGGATCGACCACCTGCACGAGCTGCGCCGGCTCAGGGAGGAGAGCCAGCTCGAGCTCCTGCCGGCGAAGGAGCGGATCCACATGCTCGCCGAGCTCGAGAAGCTCGAGGCGAACCTCGGCGGCGTCGCGCAGATGCGCCGCCAGCCGGACGCGGTCTTCATCGTCGACCTCCGCAAGGAGCAGCTCGCCGTACGCGAGGCCCGGCGGCTCGGCCTGCCCGTCGTCGCGCTCGTCGACACGAACTGCGACCCGGACGAGGCCGACTACGTCATCCCCGGAAACGACGACGCGATCCGCTCGTGCAGCCTCATCGTGCGCGCGATCGCGAACGGGATCGCCGACGGCCAGAGCAAGGCGTCGGTGCGCGACTTCGCGCGGAACGGCGGGGCCGAGCCCGAGCCCGCGCAGCCGGAGCCGGCCGCGGAGGAGACCGTCCCCGAAGGCGACTACGAGCAGGTGAGCCCGGGCGAGGAGCCGGTCGCCGAGCCGCCGGCTGCCCCGGAGCCGCAGCCCGAGCCCGCGCCTGCGCCTGCGCCGGAAGTCGAGCCCACCGAGGAGGGCGGAGCGGCATGACGGAGATCTCCGCCAAGCTCGTGAAGCAGCTACGCGACGAGACCGGAGCGGGCATGATGGACTGCAAGCGCGCGCTCGAGGACGCGGGCGGCGACCTCGACGCCGCGAAGCGGTTTCTGCGCGAGAAGGGCATGGCCCAGGCGGGCAAGCGGGCCGACCGGGCGACCACCGAGGGCCTCGTCGGCTACCGCGTCGAGCTGGATCACGGGACGTTGGTCGCGGTCGGCTGCGAGACCGAGCCGGTGGCCCGAAACGACGAGTTCCAAGAGTTCGCCCGCAAGGTGCTCGAGGTCGTGGACGCCGAGGGCGTCGAGGCGGCGCAGCGGCTCGAGGACGAGCGCGTCGAGCTCGTCGCGAAGCTGGGCGAGAACGTCTCGCTCGCCGGCGCCGCGCGCTTCGTCACCGTCGACGGCTCGACGATCTCCGCCTACGTCCACCCGCCCGCGAACAAGGTCGGCGCGCTCGTCAACCTCGGCGGCGGCTCGCCCGACCTCGGCCGCCGGCTCGCGATGCACGTCGCGTGGTCGGAGCCGCGCTGGATCGCGCGCGAGGACGTGCCCGACGAGCTCGTGGCCGCCGAGCGCGAGATCTACGCGGGCTCGGACGAGGTGCAGTCGAAGCCGGAGCAGGCGCGCGAGAAGATCGCGGACGGGATGATGAACAAGCGCTTCTTCGCGGAGCGCGGCGGCGTCCTTCTCGACCAGCCCTGGATCCACGACCAGTCGAAGACCGTGGCCCAGGCCCTCGCAGAGGAGAGCGCCGAGGTGCTCGAGCTCGAGCGCTTCGCCCTCAGCGCCTGAGCCTCAGTGCCTGAGCCGTCCTTCCATCGCATCCTCCTGAAGCTCTCCGGCGAAGCGCTCATGGGGGAGCGCGAGTACGGCATCGACCTGCCCACGGTCGAGGCGATCGCGGCCGAGATCCTCGACGTCCACGAGCGAGGCGTCGAGGTCGCGATCGTGATCGGCGCCGGGAACTTCTACCGCGGTATGGCCGCCGCGGCCGAGGGGATGGATCGCGCGACCGCCGACTACGCGGGCATGCTCGCGACGGTGCTCAACTCGCTGACGCTGCAGGACGCGCTCGAGCGGAGCGGCGCGGCGACGCGCGTCCAGTCGGCGATCGAGATCGCCGAGATCGCGGAGCCGTACATCCGTCGGCGGGCGATCCGCCACCTCGAGAAGGATCGGATCGTCATCTTCGCCGCGGGCACGGGCAACCCGTTCTTCACGACCGACACGGCGGCGGCGCTCCGCGCGCTCGAGATCGGCGCCGATGCCATCCTGATGGCGAAGCACGCCGTCGAGGGGGTCTTCGACGGCGACCCGCGCGTCGACGCGGGAGCGAAGCTCCTGACCGAGCTGACGCACCGCGAGGCGATCGAGCGGGGCCTCAAGGTGATGGACACGACCGCGCTCTCCCTCTGCATGGACAACAATCTGCCCATCCACGTGTTCGCACTCGCCGACGGCAACATCCGCCGGGTCGTCCTCGGCGAGCGCGTCGGCACGCTCGTCTCGACTCCCAGGGAGGGATAGATGCCAGCGATCGAAGACTTCCTCGCCGACGCGACACGTCGCATGGACAAGTCCATCGAGAGCACCCGTCAGGAGTTCAACAGCGTCCGCACGGGGCGCGCGTCGCCGGCGCTCCTCGACCGCGTCCAGGTCGACTACTACGGGACGCCGACCCCGCTCAAGAACCTTGCTTCCATCTCCGCGCCGGAGCCGCGGCTCCTCAACGTCCAGCCGTTCGACCCGAACTCGGTCAAGGCGATCGAGAAGGCGATCCAGGAGTCGGATCTCGGGTTGCAGCCCTCGAACGACGGGAAGCTGATCCGCCTGCCGATCCCGCAGCTCACCGAGGAGCGGCGCAAGGAGCTCGTCAAGCTCGTCCGCCGCTACGCCGAGGACGGCAAGGTGGCGATCCGCAACGTGCGCCGCGACGTCATGCGGCACCTCGAGGAGCTCGTCCGGAACGGCGAGGTCGGCGACGACGAGGAGCGGCGGGCCGAGAACCAGGTGCAGAAGCTCACCGACGAGCACACGAAGACGATCGACGAGCTCCTGAAGCACAAAGAAGCCGAGATCATGGAGGTGTGAGCCTTCGGGCCACGCCCCGTGAACCTCCTGACCCGCATCCGGACGCTTCGACAGGTTCGGCCCGCTCCGGAGCCGCCGCGGCCCGAGGTCGCGCGCGCGGTCGCGATCGTCATGGACGGGAACGGCCGCTGGGCCCGCCGGCGCGGCCTGCCGATCGCCGCCGGCCACCGGGCAGGGACGCGCGCGCTGCGGCGGACGGTCGAGGCGGCGATCGACCTCGGCGTCGAGTCTCTCGCCGTCTACGCCTTCTCGACCGAGAACTGGACGCGGCCCGCGGACGAGGTCGAGGCGCTGATGGAGATCTTCACCGAGACGATCGAGCGCGAGCTCCCCGACCTGGCGAAGGAGGGCGTACGGACGCGGTTCGTCGGCCGCCGGGACCGTGCCCCGGCCGAGCTTCGGGCGCGGATGGCCGCGCTCGAGGAGGGCACGGCGGGGAACGAGCGGCTCCAGCTCTGGATCGCGTTCGACTACGGCGGCCGTGCGGAGCTCGCCGCCGCCGCGCGCAGGCTCGTCGAGGAGGGCGTCGAACCCGACGAGGTCGACGAGGAGGCGCTCGCGGCCCGCCTGTACGAGCCAGACATGCCGGATCCGGATCTGCTGATCCGCACCTCGGGGGAGCTCCGCATCTCGAACTTCCTGCTCTGGCAGCTCGCGTACGCCGAGCTCGTCTTCGTCGACCGCCTCTGGCCGGACTTCGGCGAGGCGGATCTCCGCTCCGCCTTGGAGGACTATGCGCGCCGCCGCCGCCGCTTCGGCGGACGATAGGAGCCCCCGCCTGAGCGCGTTCTGGTCGCGCATCGTCATCGCGCTCGGCCTGCTCCCCGTGGTCCTCGGCCTCGTGTGGCTCGGCGGGTGGTGGGTCGTGGCGCTCGCCGCCGTCGCGGGCGCGATCGCGCTCCACGAGTACTTCGGGATGATCCGCGAGCTGCGCCCGCTCGCGCTCGCCGGCTTCGTCGGACTCGGCCTGGCGCTCCTCGGCGTCCAGCTCGGCGGGATCGCCTGGATGCTGGGCGGGTTCCTGGTCACGCTCGGGCTCGCGTTCGGCCTCTACCTCGTCGCGCGCACGCGAACCTCGGCGACGGTCGCGGTCGGCTCGACGGTGCTCGGCGCCGGCTGGATCGGCCTCGGCCTCGGGCACGTCGTCCTCCTGCGCGGCCTTCCGGCGCACGGCCAGCTCGCTGCCTTCACGGTCATCCTGGCCGTGTTCGCGGCGGACACGATGGCCTACTTCACGGGCCGGCTCGTCGGCCGCCACCGCCTCGCGCCGGCGCTGTCGCCGGGGAAGACGTGGGAGGGCTTCGTGGCCGGGACGGCGACGGCCGTGTTCGTCGCGTTCGTGGCGCTCTACAAGACGGGCTTCGTGGACGGCTGGCGCTCGATCGCGCTCGGCTTCGTCATCGCGCTCGCCGCAGCGCTCGGCGACCTCTTCGAGTCGGCGCTCAAGCGAGACATGCACGTGAAGGACAGCGGCAGCCTCCTCGCCGGCCACGGCGGGATGCTCGACCGCATCGACGCCCTGCTCTTCGCCGGGATCGCGTCGTACTACCTCATCCGCGCCTTCGGCGCGGCCTGACGTCCCGCTTCCGCGCGCTTGTGTGACGCTCCCGCGACGGTGGCTGCCACCGAACATGTCGAAGCGAGGCATCGTGCGACCGGCGTGCCGAGCCACGGATCCGACGTCCGTGCGAAACGCGTGACGCTTTCGCGACGGTGGCTGCCACCGGGACGTGGCTCGCGCGGACGCCCCTAGACTGAGCGCGTGAAGCGAATCGCCCTGCTCGGGGCCACCGGCTCGATCGGGCGGCAGGCGCTCGAGATCGTCGACGCGCACCCCGGGCTCGAGCTCGTCGCCGCAGCGTCGGGGTCGCAGTCGATCGACGGGCTCGCGCCGCTCACGCAGGTCGGGGGCGACCTCACCGACCTTCTCGAGCGCGCCGAGCCCGACCTCGTCCTGAACGCCGTCGTCGGCTTCGCGGGGCTCCGGGCGACCCTCTGGTGCCTCGAGCACGGCGTCGACCTCGCGCTCGCGAACAAGGAAAGCCTCGTCACGGGCGGCGAGCTCGCCACCGAAGCCCACGCCCGGGGCCAAGGCCGCCTGCTCCCGGTCGACAGCGAGCACAGCGCGCTCCACCAGTGCCTCGAAGGTCGCGGCGCTGAGACCGTCCATTCGGTCGTCCTCACCGCGTCCGGCGGCCCGTTCCGCGGCCGCACCCGCGACGACCTCGCGGACGTGACCCCCGAAGAGGCCCTGGCACATCCGACGTGGAACATGGGCCCGAAGATCACGGTGGACTCCGCAACGCTCGCGAACAAGGGACTCGAGCTGATCGAAGCGCACTTCCTCTTCGACCTCCCGTACGACCGGATCGAGGTCGCGATCCACCCGACCTCCGTCGTCCACGCCCTCGTCCGCTTCCGCGACGGCGCGGCGCTCGCGCACCTCGGCTACCCGGACATGCGCGTGCCGATCTCGTACGCGCTGACGTATCCGGAACGCGCGGCGACGCCGATCCCGCAGCTCGACCTCGCCTCCGGCCTGACCCTCGAGTTCTCGGCGCCGGATCTCGAGACGTTCCCGCTGCTCCCGCTCGCGCGCGAGGCGGGCCGGCGAGGCGGCACCTACCCGTGCGCCTTCAACGCCGCGAACGAGGTCGCCGTCGCCGCCTTCCTGGACGGCCGCCTGCCCTTCCTCGGCATCGCCGAGGTCGTCGAGGAGGCGCTCGCCGCGGCCGACGGCGCGCCCGCGCGCGACCTGGACGAGCTCGTCGAAGCGGACGCCGACGCGCGCCGCGTCGCCGAACGGGGGCTCCAGCCCGCATGAGCACCCTCGTCGCGATCCTCGGGCTCGGCTTCCTGATCCTGATCCACGAGGCCGGTCACTTCTTCACCGCCCGCGCCGTCGGGATGCGGCCGCGGAAGTTCTACGTCGGCTTCCCGCCGGCGCTCCTGAAGACGCGGCGGAACGGGATCGAGTACGGGCTCGGGTCGATCCCCGTCGGCGGCTACGTGAAGATCCCGGGGATGCACCGTCCGGCGCCGTCGGACGTGGACGTGTACTTCGGTCGGGCGATCACGGAGCGGCCGCAGCTCTTCGCGCCGACGACCGCGCTCCGGCGGCGACTCGAGAAGGGCGACATGGCGGCGGCTCGGAGCGAGGTCGAGGCGCTCCGGCCCGAGCTGGCCGACGCGACGCTCTCGCCGGGCGCGCGCCGCAGCGCCGACCGCGGGCTCCAGGAGCTGGAGGACGCCCTCGGGCCGGAGGCCTACTGGCGCCAGCGGACGTGGCGCAAGGTGGCGGTGATCGCGGCCGGGCCGGGGACGAACCTCGCCCTCGCGGTCGTCCTCTTCACGATCCTCTCGATGATCGCGGGCGGTCCCGTGACGGCCGCGGTGGACCAGGTGCAGTCGGGACGCCCGGCGGCGCAGATCGGCCTACGCTCCGGCGACAGGATCGTCGCGATCGACGGGCGCCGCGTGACGCCGGCCGAGATCCGCACTCGCATCACCTCCTCCGGCGGCAAGCCGATCGAGCTCGTCGTCCGGCGTGACGGCCGCCGTCTCCTGCTCGGCCCGGTGCGCCCGACGAAGATCGACGGCGCGTACCGGCTCGGCTTCGTCCTGCGCGCCTCGGGCCTGTCGCCGCCGGCGGCGCTCTGGCAGTCGCTGAAGGTGACCGGCGAGGCCACGAAGCAGACCGCGGCGTTCCTGCCCAGGCTCGTCCACCGCCAGGCCCGGAAGGAGATCACGACCCCCGTCGGGATCGTCCAGGGCTCGTCGCAGGCCCTGCACGCCGGCTTCCAGACGTACCTCTGGCTGCTCGGCTTCCTCAGCCTCTCGCTCGCGCTCCTCAACCTGCTCCCGCTGCTGCCGCTCGACGGCGGGCACATCGCCTTCTCGCTCGTCGAGGGCGTGCGCGGCCGCGCCGTCGGCCGGGAGGTGTACGAGCGCGTGTCGGTGGTGGGGATCGCCCTCGTGCTGATGCTCTACTTCATCGGCCTCTCGAACGACGTGGGGCGGCTCGGCGGCGGCTGAGGCGCCGCTTGCGGCGCCGACATCAGGACGGGCGGTTTCCCGCCGGTCCGTCTGAAGCGACCGGTCGACACCTTGTTGTTTCGGTCGACGGCGGCTCATGGCCCGCCGCGTCCTTGACACCAGGTCGGAAAGGACGTAGACCCGGAGATTCTGTCTGGGTCGACGAAGGAGGAAAGAATGAGGCGGGCATTGATCCCGTGGCTTCTGTTCGGGCTGGCGTTGGTCGCGATCGTGGTGCCGATGGCGGAGGGCACGTCGTCGGCGAAGGACCCGCGCGTCCCGGGCCTGATCAAGAAGGTGAACGTGCTCCAGAAGCAGGTGGCTGCGCTGATCGTGAAGTCGAACTGCATCGGCGTCCAGGGCGTCGTGCTGCGCGGCACGCCCGCGAACCAGGACGGCTACGTGTACAAGCGAGCCGGCGACACGACGAACCTCTGGATCTACACGGCGCTCGACGCGCCCGCGACCGGTGAGACGCCCTCGGCGCTCATGGCGGTCGTGAATCCGTCGTGCGTGACGCCGAGTCGTGCGCTCTACCGGCACGGCGGACCTCTCACGGCGCACGCGGCGCACTACAACCGCTGACACCCCTCGCCCGGCGCGCGCTCGTGTTGTGGGCGCGCGCCGGGCGATCTCTACAATCGAAAGCGGATGGCCAGCGAGCGACAGATCCGGGTCGGCAACGTCGCGATCGGCGGCGGCGCTCCCGTCGTCGTGCAGTCGATGACGCTGACGAAGACGCACGATGTCGAAGCGACAACGGCCCAGATCGCCGCGCTCGCCTCGGCCGGTTGCGAGATCGTCCGCGTCGCGGTACCGAAGACCGAGGACGCCGACGCGCTGCCGAAGATCGTCCGCCTCTCGCCCATCCCGGTGATCGCGGACATCCACTTCAACGCGAGCCTCGCGCTGAAGGCGATCGAGGGCGGCGTCGCGGCGGTCCGCATCAACCCGGGCAACATCGGGGGGGCTAACAAGGTCGCCGAGGTCGTGCGCGCGGCGCAGAAGGCCGGCATCCCGATGCGGATCGGCGCCAACTCGGGCTCGCTGCCGAAGCACCTCGCCGAGGTCGCCCAGCGCGACCAGGCGCGGGCGCTCGTGGAGGCGGCGCTCGAGGAGGTACGCCTGCTCGAGAGCCTCGGCTTCTACGACTTCAAGATCTCCGTCAAGTCGAGCCACGTGCCGACGATGATCCGCGCGTACCGGATGCTCTCCGCGAAGGTGCCGTACCCACTCCATCTCGGAGTGACGGAGGCCGGAACGCCGTACTCGGGCTCGATCAAGAGCGCAGTCGGCATGGGAGCGCTGCTCGTGGACGGCGTCGGCGACACGGTACGGGTCTCGCTGACCGCCGACCCGGTCGAAGAGGTGCGCACGGCGTTCGAGATCCTGAAAGCCCTCGGCCTACGCGAGCGCGGGCCGATCATGATCGCGTGCCCCTCGTGCGGGCGTGACAACGTCGGAGTGCAGACGCTGGCGGAGACCGTCGAGGAGCGTCTCCGCGACTACTCACAGCACTTCGAGGTCGCCGTGCTGGGCTGCGCCGTCAACGGCCCCGGAGAGGCGGGCGACGCCGACTTCGGGATCGCGGGCGGCCGGGATGTCGGCTTCGTCTACGCGCACGGCCGGGTCCTGAAGAAGGTCTCGTCGGACATCCTGATCGACGAGCTCTTCTACGAGATCGACCGCTGGATCGAAGGCGGCATGCACCGTCCGAAGCGCCTCAAGATGGCCAAGCCCGCGGCTTTGGCGATGGCCGAGGCCTCACTGATCCCGCTCGAATAGTCTGCCCGGACAACGATGATCGTCCGGGCTTCGAAGCTCTTCCTACCGACCCTGCGCGAGGACCCCGCCGACGCCGAGGCGGTGAGCCACAAGCTGCTCGTGCGGGGCGGCTTCATCCGCCAGCTCTCGGCCGGCGTCTGGACGTTCCTACCGCTCGGCTGGCGCGTGCACCAGCGGATCGTCCAGATCATCCGCAAGGAGATGGACGCGATCGGCGCCCAGGAGATGCTGGCGCCGGTGCTGACGCCGGCCGAGCTCTGGGAGGCGAGCGGGCGCATCCGCTACCCGGAGGTCTTCAAGCTCCGGGACCGGAACGACCGGCGCTTCGTTTTGCCGATGACCCACGAGGAAACGTTCACCTTTCACGCGCGGGAGATCCAGTCGTATCGAGAGTTGCCACAGTTCTGGTACCACTTCGGCACGAAGGAGAGGGACGAGCCGCGGCCGCGAGGCGGCCTCATCCGCGTCCGCGAGTTCATCATGAAGGACTCGTACTCGTTCGACCGTGACGACGCCGGGCTCGAGGAAAGCTTCCAGCGCCACGCGGCGGCGTACCGGCGCATCTTCGACCGCTGCGGGCTCGACTACTACGAGGTCGAGGCCGAGCCCGGGATGATGGGCGGCTCCGAGAGCTGGGACTACCTCTGTCCGGCCGGGTCCGGCCAGAACATGCTCGCGCTCTGCGAGAACGGGGACTTCGGGGCCGACACGGAGGTCGCGCGCGCGGTCCCGCCGCCGCCGGACTTCCCCGAGCGGCTCGACGCGCCGCAGGAGGTCGAGACGCCGGGCGTTTCGACGATCGAGGCGCTCGCCGAGTTCCTCGGGATCGACCCGCGTGCGACGTCGAAGGCCATGCCGGTCGTGACCGACGACGGCACGCTCGTCCTCGCCCTCGTGCGCGGCGACGACCGGCTCCTCGAGGTGAAGCTCGAGGCCGCGCTCCAGCGGTCGTTCCGGCCCGCCGAGGAAGACGAGATCCGGCGCACGTTCGGCGCGGGCGGCGGCTCGATCGGGCCGGTCGGAGTCTCGGTCGAGGTGGTCGCCGACGAGGCCCTGCGCGAGGGCCAGTTCGCGGCGGGCGCGAACCGCGACGGCTGGCATCTGCGCGGCGTCGAGGCCGGGCGCGACTTCGAGCCGCGCTTCGCCGACATCCGCGAGGTAGGCGAGGGCGACCGCTGCCCCAACTGCGGCGGCGCGCTGCGGCTCCAGGTCGCGCTCGAGGTCGGCCACATCTTCAAGCTCGGGACGCGGTTCCCGCAGGCGCTCGGCGCGACGTTCCTCGACGAGGACGGGCAGGAACGGCCGATCGTGATGGGGAGCTACGGGATCGGCCCGGGCCGCGTCATGGCCGCGATCGTCGAGCAGCACCACGACGAGCTGGGAATCCGATGGCCGGCTTCCGTCGCACCTTACGACGTGCACGTCGTCGCGCTGCCGGGAGCGGAGGAGATCGCCGAGCGGGCGGCCGAGCGGCTCGACGCGTCGGGGAAGAGCGTCCTCCTCGACGACCGAGACGCGCGGGCGGGGGAGAAGTTCGCCGACGCCGACCTGATCGGGAGTCCCCTCCGTGTCACTGCGGGGCGGAAGAGCCTGGAGGACGGCGCGGTCGACGTGCGCGACCGCGCGACCGGCGAAGATCGGCGCGTCGCCGTGGAGGAGCTCTAGTGCGCCGCCGCCGGTTCAGCGAGGAGCCGTTCGGCCCGACGGTCGAGCGGCTGATGGGGGAGAACCGGATCACCTACCGCGCCCTGGCGGACAAGACGAACCTCTCGGCGGGCTACCTGAACCACCTCGTGCACGGCAACCGCCCGGTGCCGTCGAACGACGTCGTCGAGAAGCTGGCCGCCGCCCTGGGCGTGGAGCCGGAGCACTTCCGCGAGTACCGCCTGCGCGTGATCACCGACCGGCTGGAGGCGATGCCGGAGATGATCGACCGCTTGTACAAGCGCTTGGGGTGATTGCCGGCGACGTGCGGTATCGTGGCCGGCAACGGGGCGTGGCGCAGCCTGGTTAGCGCGCTAGTCTGGGGGACTAGAGGTCCCCGGTTCAAATCCGGGCGCCCCGACTGAAGTCGCCCAGCCTCACCAGACGGGGTGGATCGGGGGCAGGCCCTCTGTGAGGACCCGGCCTCGGAGGCGCTCGACCGGAGCCCGCTCGAAGCCGTAGCCGTAGGAGATCGGCTGGAGGTCGGGGCTCACCGCGCGGACGACGCGAAAGGGACCGGTCGCGATGTCGGGCGAGGTTACGTCCACGAGCGCGACGCGTACGCACGCGCTCTCGAGCGCGGCCGCGCACGCGTCGAGCGATCGCTCCCGCTCCGAGGTGAGCAGGGATCCGAGCGGGACGACGTCGTCGCCGCCCCGCAGGCGGTCGAACGCCGACGCGCGGTCGGCGGGGAAGTAGAAAGCGGCGTGGTCGAGCATCGTCTCGACGGACTCGGGATCGGGAGGGACCCGCAGGTTTCCGGAGCGGAGCATGTGCGTCAGGTAGGGACCCGTCTGGCAGAGCTCGAGGATCGCCTGTCGCGCCGCCTCCCTCGGATCGAGGTCTGCGCCGAGGCCCATCGCGACGCCCGGCCAGGTGTCGCCGTCACCGAGCCCCAGGCAGATCATCGTCGTGCCGCACACGCTCGTCGGGAGGGCGTAGAGCTCCACCGACACTCCCAGGCCCTCGAGCCCGCGGAGCACCGAGGCAGGCGCCGGCTCGAGCGTGTCGTCGACGACGATTCGACGACCGGGCGCTCCTGTCATCCAGGCGGCCATCATCGCGTCTCGCTCCACGAGCTCGAATACGGCCCGCCACGCGGCGTCGTCGTGATCGGTCGCCGCGGCGAGGCCGTTCGAGGTCCCCTGCGAGATGAGGTTTTCGTGACCGATGCCAAGCGAGAGAAAGGCGAACACCGCGGGGACCCAGACCTCGGCGCCGTTCTCGAGTCGCCGCCCAGAGACCCAGGGATGGCGAACGGCGGGATCGAACGGGACGTAGGGAAAGCCCGCGCGTGCGTACTGCGCCTCGCTGTAGAGAGGGACAAGCCGCGGGTCGAGGACGTCCCCTTCGAGGTCCTCGAGTCGCGCCCAGACGATGCGGTCCGGGTCGGGGAGCGACGCCGAATAGCGCTCGATTGCCTCCCCGAGCGCGGAGCCGACGGCGTCGGCCGGGGTGAGGCCCTTCCCCCAACCCGCCGGCAAGAGGCGCAGCGAGCCGTCCTCCTCGACCACGTGCGGGGGCGCGGCGGTCACCACGACCGGAAGCGTCGCAGCGTCGGCGAAGGGTGGATCGGTGAACAACGCAGGAATAACCCCGGTCAGCGGATCGACGAGGCCGCTCAGCGGGTCGGCTTCGCGCCGCTCCGGCTCGCCCGCCTCCGCGAGGCTGGCCGCGCCTCCGCAGACCCGGCAACGGGGCAATGGGAGGAACCCGTGGCGAGTCACCCGGTCGGGGGCTTCGACGGCGACGACGGCGTCCACGAGCGCTGAGCTCGACGGGCCGGACCGTCCGATCGCGTCTACCTCGGCGGTCACGAGCCCACGGAGGAACGGGGCGAGGTCGGCTGCGACGCCGTCGGCAGACGTCTCCGCGCCGCTCCAGCCGCCCGCTGCCGCGGCTCGCATGCGCTCACCGGCGCAGTTTCCACAGCCGACGCGTCCCGGAATCGTGAGCGGGCCGACGAACGCGCGTCGAGACCCCACGCCGACGGCGAGCACCGGCACCTCGACCGCCTGGGCCCACGCGGCGAACGAGCCGAGCCACCGATCGTCGCCGAGCTCGTAGACGCCGACAGTCAGCCGGGCGGACGGCGCGTCGCCCTCGTCCGGCAAGTCACGGCGGGCCTCGACGACCCATCCGGAGACCTCTTCCAGCAGCGGTCCGCCGCGACTGGCGCGAGCGTCGACCACGAGGACGCGCTTCAGCCCGGCTTCCAGCGTGGTCCCGTGCAGATCGAGGTTCAGGACGGCCGAGTCGCCGCGGGGGTCAACGTTCCTTCTGGATCTCTCCTGCAGCCGCCTTGACGTCGGAGAGGATGTTGTGCGCCGACTTCAGCTCCGTCTGGACGGCGGTGAGCGCGGCGTTCGTGAGCCTGTATTGGACGGGTGTGGTGATGCCCTTGACGATCTCCCAGAACCGCTCGCGCTGGTCAGCGGTTCCACCGAGAAGCTTCAGCAACTGGTCCAGGCTGAGCGCGACGTTCTCGACCTTCTTATCCAACCTCGGCATGTCTTCCCCTTCTCCTCGTTGACCTTGACCGCAGCGGCCGTGAACCTAACAGGCGCGGACGGCGGTTGGGAACGCCTCGACGCCGCTCGAGTCGCGAAAGAGGGGCCTCGCCAACTACGGCTCATGGCAAGGCCCCCCACTGGGCGACGCCAAAGGAGAAGACCAAAACGCCGCCTCACACCGGGTTTTCGGCAGCGATCGGCCGTTCCGTTAGCGGGCGGCGGCGCCTTCTGCCGGCCAGATGACGCTCGCCATGTACGGGAGGCCGGCGGTCTTCGTCGAGAACGTCAGGTACTCGAGCTCCGCCGTCCCGCCGTCGAAGCGCTCGAACGCCACCCGGCCGCGGCCGCCGTGGCCGCGCACGACCCGCTCGACGAGCTCCTTGCCCTCCACGGTTCGCTCGCCGACGACCGAGCCCAGGAGCTGCTCGAGCGTGCAGCCGAGCAGCGAGCACGCCGCCGTGTTCGCGGCGATGTAGTGCCGGTCGTCGTCCCAGACGAGGAAGCCGACCTCGGCGGTCTGGATCGCCTCGGCGAGGAGCGTCGCCTGGACGTGCGGCGCGATCAATAGCCGCGTCGACTCGCTCTCCACCGGCCGACGATACACCGGTCGCCCGCCGGCGCCGAGGCTACCGGCCGAGCGTGCCGCGAATGGCGCCGTCCGGAAAGTCCCGTGTGGCGACGTTCAGGTAGTACGCCGGCGGACGCGCCAGGATCGCCCGCACCAGCGTCCGGCTCACGTTCGGGCAGCCGCTCGAGACCCCCGTCGCGGCGTCGGGGGCCCGCAGCGGCACGACGGCCTTCCCCGTCGAGACGAGCTGGATGCGAGCCGCCGTCGCCGGCAGCTCGATCCTGCTCACGGTGACCTGGTAGCAGAGCTGCCCCAGGCCCGGCAGCGACCTGACGGAGGCGACGCCGAGGCCGTCGGGGTCGCCGGACGGCTTCTCGTCGGCGCCGCTCAGGTTCGCCGTGAGCTCTCGCCCGCCGCGCGTCGGCGTCACGGGGACCTTGGGGCAGGCGCCCTGAACTGGGACTATGTCGGCGTGGCGAGCGAGATGAGCACGAAGCTGCGCTCGAGTCCGTACGACGACGCGGACGTACGGCCGCGCGTCCGACGTCGTCCGCTGACACACCGGGATCCTCAGCGTTCCCTGGTGGATCGCGGCCTGGACGGCGCCGCCAGTTGCGCCGAGAGCGAGGAGCGCGAGGAGAGTGGCGCGCTTCATCGGCCTAGAGTGTGCCCGCGGCGGCGCGGTCCTGCTGGACACATCCGTCGATACGACTTACGATCAACATTCGCAACGCTCGGGGGAGCGGAGAGCCAAACATGATTCCGAGGCGAGGGGTTGGGATGCTGCGGCGCGCCGGCGTCACTGGAGTGCTGGTCTTGGTGGGCCTCGTTCCGGCTGCCGCGCACTCCGACCCGCCGGCGCTCCGGGTGTCGAGCCCCACCGTCGAGGCGACCGGGTCCGACGGCGCGGACGCGACGTACAACGTCAAGGCGTTCGACCCGACGAGCGGGAACCCGCTCGCGGCGACCTGCGACGTCCCGTCGGGAACGAGCGGGAGCGGCGACTTCGACGTCAGCGGCCACTTCCCGCTGGGGCAGACGACGGTCACCTGCGACACGACGACCGACGACTCGACTCCCGTGGAGACGACGGGAACCGTCACCGTGCAGGACACGACGCCGCCCACCGTCACCGCTCCGGCGAACGTGTCCACGTCGACGAACGACCCCGGCGGGAAGACGGTCACCTACGGCAGCGCCGGCGCGAACGACGTCGTGGACGGCCCGCTCACGCCCACGTGCAGCCCCGCGTCCGGGAGCAACTTCCCCGTCGGCACGACGACGGTCACGTGTAGCGCCACCGACGCGCACGGGAACACGGGCTCCGACTCCTTCACGGTCACCGTGACGCTCAACGACACGACGCCTCCGGTCGTGACCGTCCCGGCCGACTTCTCGGTCGACACCGAGTCGAGCGGCGGCAGGACCGTGACGTTCTCGGCGAGCGCGAACGACAACGTCGACGGGCCGCTCCCCGCGAGCTGCAGCCCGTCGTCCGGGAGCACGTTCCCCGTCGGGACGACGAAGGTCACCTGCACCGCCACCGACTCGCACGGGAACACCGGCAGCGCCGACTTCGACGTCACCGTGAACCTCGTCGACCACACGGCGCCCGTCATCAGCGTGCCGGCGAGCTTCAGCGTGAGCACGCCGAACCCGTCGGGGACGACCGTGACCTACTCCGCGAGCGCGAACGACAACCTCGACGGCCCGATCACCCCGAGCTGCACGCCCGCGTCGGGCAGCACCTTCCCGCTCGGCCCGACGAGCGTCACGTGCACGGCGACCGACTCGCACGGCAACAGCGCGCAGAAGGGCTTCACCGTGACCGTGAACCTCGTCGACACGACGCCGCCGGTGATCACGGTGCCGGCGAGCTTCAGCCGCAACACGCCGGATCCGTCGGGGACGACCGTCACCTACTCGGCGAGCGCGCACGACAACGTCGACGGGGCGATCTCGCCGACGTGCAGCCCGGCCTCCGGAAGCAAGTTCCCCGTGGGGCCGAACACCGTCACGTGCAGCGCGACCGACGCGCACGGCAACACGGCGCAGAAGAGCTTCACGATCACCGTCGTCCTCGTCGACACGACCGCGCCCGTGATCACCGTGCCGGACGACATCTCGGCCACCACTCCCGATCCGGCCGGCGCCGCGGTCACCTACACGGCGAGCGCGACCGACAACCTGGACGGGCCGATCACGCCCGACTGCACTCCCGCCTCGGGCGCCGTCTTCGTCGTCGGCACCACCACCGTCACCTGCACCGCGAAGGACGCGCACGGAAACTCGAGCCAGGCCACGTTCAAGGTCACCGTCGTCCTCGTCGACGTGACGCCGCCCGCCTTCAAGAACGTGCCCGCGAACACGAAGCGCGAGGCCGACACGCCGAACGGGTCGGTCGTGACCTATGTCGCGCCGACGGCCGTCGACAACGTCGACGGTCCGCTTCCGGTCACGTGCTCGCCGCTCTCCGGCAAGGTCTTCGCGCTCGGCCTGACGAAGGTCCACTGCACCGCGACGGACTCCCACGGCAACACCGCGTCGGCCGTGTTCGAGGTGGACGTGCTCGACACGACGCCGCCGCGCCTCGTCCTGCCCCCGAACGCGTCGGTGTACGCGACGAGCCCGGGCGGCATCTCGGTCGACGACCCCGTCGTGCAGTCGTTCCTGAACGCCGCCGCCGCGACGGATCTCGTCGACGACCACCCCTCGGTCACGAACGACGCGCCGCGGTCGCTCCCGGTCGGGAACGACACGATCACGTTCGTCGCGACCGACGCGAGCGGCAACAGCACGCGCGGGACGGCCGTGCTGACGGTGAAGCCGCAGCCGCCCGCCGGCACGCCGCAGCTCCCGCCGACGGTGGTCGACCGCACGCCTCCGGACGAGGTGAGCGGCGTGACCGTGAAGGTCGGCAACCGGCTCGTCCGCCTGCGGTGGAAGAACCCCAAGGCGAAGGACTTCGCGTACGTCCAGATCACGCGGTCGCTGCCCACGCCCGGCGCCGAGCCGACGACCGTCTACCACGGCAACGGGGTTCAGCTCGTCGACCGCAACGTCACGAACGACGTGTCGTACCGGTACGTCCTCGTCGCGTACGACCAGACCGGGAACGCGTCGGGCGGCGTCGCGGCCGCGGCCACGCCGAAGCGCCTGCTCCTGACCGCCCCGCCCGACGGCGCCAAGGTGAAGAAGCCGCCGAAGCTCGTCTGGATCGGCGATGCGAACTTCTTCAACGTCCAGGTCTTCCGCGGGAACAGGAAGGTCCTGAGCGCCTGGCCGACGAAGAGCGCCTTCCTCCTCAAGAAGACGTGGAAGTACGACAAGCGGCGCTACCGGATGAGCGCGGGGGCCTACCGCTGGTACGTCTGGCCTGCGCACGGCACCCGCGCCAATCCGGAGTACGGGGCGCTGCTCGGCACGAGCTCGTTCGCGTACGCGCCGTAGGTGTACTGTGAGCGGAGGAGAGGAAGCGTTGGTCGCGGGGCTTTCCACATGACCCGGCGCATGCGTCGACCGGCCGCTGTGCTGGCCGCGTCGGTCGTGGCCGTGGGCGGCTTCGCGGCGGCGGGCGCGCTGGCGGGGATCCGCGGTATCGACTCCGTCCTGACGACGACGATCCCCCCTCAGCCCCCGCCGACGACGACTCCCAAGCCGGACCCGCCGCCGCCGAAGCCCAAGCCGCCGCCGCCTCCTCCGCCGGCGCCTCCACCTCCTCCGCCGGCGCCTCCACCTCCTCCGCCGCCGTCGCCTCCGCCGGCGCCGACGCCTCCGCCTCCTCCTCCGCCTGCGCCGCCGCCGGCTCCGGCCGTCGTCACGCCTCCGCCGGCCTCCCCTCCTCCGCCTCCGCCCCCGCCGGCCAAGCCGCGCAAGCACGTGAAGCACACGGCGAAGGCGCGTCATCGGCACCGCGACCCGGCGGTCGTGGCCCCGAAGCCGTGGGGCCGGGGCTCGGGCGGCCCGCCGAGGGGCGCCGACTGGGTCCCGCCGGCGGCCCCCGTGACGATCGGCGTGCTGGCGGCGTCGACCTCGCTCACGGTCGGCCGGCCGAGCTCGTCGCACGCGGGCCTGTTCCTGCTCCTGGCCGGCGCCTGCGGGCTCCTCCTCCTCGTCGGCTCGATGCTTCCGTCGCCGGCGATCCGGCCCTCGCTGGTCCACAACGTCGTCGTCGTCCACCGGATCGACCTCGCGCTCGTCGGCGGCGCGATCGTCGTGCTGGTTGGGATCCTGCGCGTCGTCGGCGGCGGCTGAGGCGCCGCTTGCGGCGCCGACTTCAGGACGGGCGGGTCTCCCGCTCGTCCGTCTGAAACGACCGGTCGACACGATCGGCGTCTTCCCGCGGGCTGAGGCGCCGCCTCAGCGGCAGCGCGCGAGCACCTCGTACGTTCCGAAGCGCCCGCGGCCGCAGAACAGGCGGGCGACGACCTCGTCGGCTGCGGGCGAGCCGTCGTGCGACGAGGCGTTCGCCTCGTGGAGCGAGTCCCACGGGCCGCCGAGGAGCAGGAGGTCGGCGTGCCGGAGGTCTCCGGCCAGACCGGAGCCCGCGCGCGAGGCGACCGGGTCGAGCTCGACGTAGAAGGACGCGGGGCGCTGCTGGGGGAGGAGGTAGTAGACGAACGCGTCGTTCCCCGCCGTTCGCCGGAGGTCGCGCGGGCCGACGAAGAGGGTGCCGCCGGGTCGTGCGAGTCGCGCCTCGGTTGCGATCGCCCGCCGGAGGTCGCGCGCATCCTCCGCCGACTCGAGCCGGAAGGAGCGGCCGCCGTACGAGACGACGTGCACGGGCGCGCGGCCGAGCACGAGCTTCGCGTTGCGAGAGACGCCGCCGCGGACGTAGTGCACCGAGGCGAAGACGACGAGGATCGCTGCGGCCGCGCCCAGCGCGGCCGCCATGTGGCGGCGGCGCACGACGAGGGACGCGGCGGTAGGCGCCGCCGCCAGGGGGACGACCGCGGCGGTCACGAGGTGCTTGGGATCCGCGCGCCACAGCCCGTAGAGGGCCTGGAAGAGCGCGAGCACGAGCAGCGAGCCGAGGATCGGCCTCCAGCGGCTGACGAGCGCCAGGAGCACCAGGGCCGCGAAGAGCACGACGAGGAGCCGGCCGCTCTCCGAGCCGAGCGTGAGCGGGAGGCGGCGGTCGCGGCCGGTCGCGAGCAGGTCGCCGACGTTCTTCCCGATCCGGTGCGACCCCGCCGCGACGGCGAGCGGCGCGTACGGGAGCAGCGCGACCGCAACGCCCGCGCCGAACCACGCGAACGCCCTGCGTCCGGCCCGGAGGAGGAGCGGCAGCGCCGCCAGGGGCGCGACGACCACGAACTCCACGCTGAAGAGCGCGGCGGCGCCGGCCGCGAGCCCGGCGAGCACGAGGCGCGGCGTGCCGCCCCGCTGCGCCAGCACGACGAGCGCGAGCACCGTCAGCGCGAGCGCGGTGACGTGGTTGTCGGCGTTGACCCCGTCGGCCGCGACGAGGCACGCGGCGAGGATCCCGCCCGCGAGCGCGGGCAGCTCGGCGAACCGGCGCGCGAGCGCGTAGAGCGCGAGCACGAGCAGGAGCCGGAAGGCGAAGCCGACC
>VAXK01000209.1 GCA_005885565.1 Actinomycetota bacterium | reverse complement strand
AGAAGGTCTCGAAGTCGCGGTACGGAATGTCTCCGGCGAGGACGCGGGTGGGAAAGCTGACCAGGATTCCCTCGTCGAACGGCGAGCCGGCCGCCCGGAACGACGGCGCCATGAGAGCCGCCGTCGCGAGCGCGAGCGCCGCTCCGAGCGGGCCTGGGAGCCGCACCCGTCTCACGGACGAACCGTACTCGCGGACGGCTCTGCTGTCGTGAGCCCGCGTTCTGAGCTATGAAAGAGACGGTGGCAGGAACTGCGGGAGCGGACAGGTGTTCGTAGACGCGCGCACGGTTGCGGACGGGGAGGTGGTCGAGGCCGACGTCTGCGTCGCGGGAGGCGGCGTCGCCGGGCTCGTGACCGCGCTCGAACTCGAGCCGGCGGGCGTCCGGGTGGCGCTCGTCGAGCACGGCGAGAGCCTCGAGGACGGCGAGGTGGAGGGGAGCTACCCTCCGCTCGGCTCGACGCGCGCCGGCGGCGGCCTCGGCGGGACGGCGGCGCTCTGGACGGCCGAGCTCGCGCCGGGGCAGGTCGGCGCCCGCTACGCGCCGCTCGCGCCGATCGACTTCGAGGCCCGCGAGGGGATGCCGTGGTCGGGGTGGCTCTTCGGCCGCTCGTGCCTCGAGCCGTTCTACGCCCGGGCCCAGGAGCTCTGCGGGGCGGGCCCCTTCGACTACGCCGCGACGCCGCAGAACGGCGACGTGGCGGACGCCGCGTTCAGCCACGGCCCGCGCACGGTCTTCACGCGCGACTGTCCGGCCCGCGTCGCACAGAGCGACTCGATCCGCGCGTTCGTCGGCGGGACGGCGGTGGACGTGGAGCGCGACGGCGACGCCGTCTCGTCGCTGCGGATCGCGATGGGTCCCGATCGTTCCTTCGCCGTCCGAGCGCGCGCCTTCGTCCTCGCCCTCGGGGGAGTCGAGAACGCCCGCTTCCTGCTCCTCACGGGGCTCGGGAACGCGCACGACCTCGTCGGCCGCTTCTTCATGGACCACCCGACGGCGCG
>VAXK01000128.1 GCA_005885565.1 Actinomycetota bacterium | reverse complement strand
GCGCTCCGCAAGGCGCTCGAGGACCGAGGCCTCCCAGTCGTCGAGCTTCCCTCCGGCGCCGGCCACGACGCCGCCGTCCTCGCCGCAGCCGGCGTGCCGACGGCGATGCTCTTCGTCCGCTCCCTGAACGGCGGCGTCAGTCACACGCCCGAGGAGGAGTCGAGCCCGGAAGACGCCGCGCTCGCGGTCGACGTGCTCTCCGCTGCGCTTGAGGCGCTCGCCCCGGGAGCCGTATAGTCGCTCTCGGTTTCAGGCCTCACTCCCGGAGGAGACGAACACGATGAGCAGAGGGAAGTCCGTCCGCGCCGTGGCCCTTCTCGCGAGCGCCAGCCTCGCCGTTCTCGCGCTCACGGCGGCGACCGGATCGGCGCGCACCGAGCAGCGTTCGAGCGCGTTCAAGGTGGCGTGGATCTATGTGGGCCCGCACAACGACCACGGCTGGTCGCAGGCGCACGACCAGGGCCGGCTGTACGTCCAGAAGCAGCTCGGAAGCAAGGTCCAGACGACGTTCAAGGAGAACGTCGCCGTCGGGCCGCAGCTCCAGCAGACCGTCGCGAGCCTCGTTCGTGACGGCTACAAGCTGATCTTCGGGACCTCGTACGGCTACTTCGACACGAAGCTCGCGGCGAAGTATCCGCAGGTGCTCTTCGAGCAGGCGACGGGAACGCAGACCGCGAAGAACCTGTCCGAGTACTTCGGCGCCGCGGAGGACACCGTGTACCTCTCCGGCATGGCCGCCGGCGCGGCGACGAAGAAGGGCACGCTCGGCTACGTCGTCGCGTACCCGATCCCCGAGGTGATCCGGCACGCGAACGCGTTCGCGCTCGGCGCCCAGCTGATGCACCCGGGCGCGAAGGTGAAGCTCGTGTGGACGAACTCGTGGTTCGACCCGTCGAAGGAGAAGCATGCGGCGGAGAGCCTCTTTTCGTCGGGCGCGGACGTGCTCGGGCAGAACGTCGACTCGCCGGCGACAGGCGAGTTCGCGCAGTCGAAGCACGTCCCGTGGGTCGGCTACGACTCGAACGCGAAGAAGTTCGCGCCGACGTCGTGGCTCACCGCGTCGGTGTACCACTGGGGGCCCTACTACGTGCGGCGCGTGAAAGCGGCGATGAACGGGACGTGGAAGTCCGGCTTCTACTACGGCACGATCAAGGACGGCTTCACGGGGCTCGCTCCGTACGGCCCGAAGGTCAGCAAGGCGACGAAGGCTGCGATCGCGAAGAAGATGCAGGCGATCAAGACCGGCAAGTTCTACGAGTTCGCAGGGCCGCTGTACGACCAGAAGGGGAAGCTGCGCGTCCCGAAGGGCAAGCGGCTGAACGTGCAGCAGCTGTACGCGATGAACTGGCTCGTCAGGGGCGTGATCGGAAGTCCGAAGGGCTAAGCGGAAGCGGGCTTCGGCCCGCTTCCGCTAACTGGGAATGCTCGAGGAGTCGACGAGCGCAGCAGCTAGCACGGCCGTCCCGTCAGGGGCGGCCGTGCAAATGCGCGGGATCACGAAGCGCTTCCCCGGCGTCGTCGCGAACGACGGGGTCGACTTCGCGGCGGCCACGGGCGAGGTGCACGCGCTGCTCGGCGAGAACGGCGCCGGGAAGAGCACGCTCTCGAACATCCTCACGGGCCTCTACCGGCCCGACGAGGGGGAGATCCTCGTCTACTGCCGGCCGGTCGAGTTCAGCGCCCCGCGCGACGCTCTCGACGCCGGCATCTGCATGGTCCACCAGCACTTCCGGCTCGTGGAGCGGTTCACCGTCGCGGAGAACGTCGTCCTCGGCGACCATCGCCGCGAGGGACGCACCTTCAGGCTTCGCTACCGGACGATCGAGCGGCGTGTCGCCGAGCTCGGCGAGCGGTACGGGCTCGCCGTCGACCCCCGCGCGCGCGTATGGCAGCTCTCCGTGGGTGAGCAGCAGCGCGTCGAGATCCTGAAGGCGCTCTACCTCGACGCGCGGATCCTGATCCTCGACGAGCCGACGGCGGTGCTGACGCCGCAGGAGGCCCAGGTGCTCTTCGAGACGCTGCGCGAGATGGCCGCCGACGGCCGCACGGTGATCTTCATCTCGCACAAGCTGCACGAGGTGAAGGCGGTGGCCGATCGCGTGACCGTGCTGCGCGGTGGGCACGCGGTGGCGACCGTGAGCGCCGCCGAGGCGACGCCGCGCTCGCTCGCCGTGCTGATGGTGGGGCACGGCCTCGGCGAAGGCGCGCCGCCGAAGGCGCGCGCGCCGGGCGAGGTCGTCCTCGGGCTCGAGGACGTCTCGGCGGCCGGCGACCGCGGCGGCGCTGCCGTGCGCGGCGTCTCGCTCGCGGTCCGGGCCGGCGAGATCGTCGCCCTCGCCGGCGTGGCCGGGAACGGACAGCGCGAGCTCGCCGAGACGGTGGCCGGCATGCGCGCGCCGACGGGCGGGGTAGTCCGGGTCGCCGGGAAGACGCCGCGGCCGGGGGATCCGCGGGCGGCGATCAGAGCCGGAGTGGCATACGTCCCGGAGGATCGGCTCGGGACCGGCCTCGCGCCGAGCGTCAGCATCGCGTCGAACCTCGCGCTGAAGTCGTACCGCGAGGCGCCGGCCTCGAGCGGGCCGCTCCTGCGCCTGCGGCGGATCCGCGAGCGGGCGGTCGAGCTGATCCAGCGCTACCGGATCGCCGCACCCGGGCCCGCAGCGCCCGTCCGGCTTCTCTCCGGCGGGAACCTCCAGAAGGTCGTGCTGGCCCGCGAGTTCTCCGGACAGCCGAAGGTGCTCGTCGCCGCGTCGCCGACACGCGGGCTCGACGTGGGCGCGATCGAGAGCGTCCACTCGTACCTGCACGAAGCGGCCGCGGCGGGCGTCGGCGTCCTGCTGATCAGCGAGGACCTCGACGAGATCCTGACCCTCGCCGACCGGATCGCCGTCATGTACGAGGGCGAGGTCGTGGGCGAGACCGCGAGGGCCGACGCGAGCGTCGAGGAGATCGGCCTGCTCATGGCGGGAGGGAACGATCCGCGTCGGGATTGAGCGCCGGCTGCGCCAGCCGCGCTGGCTCATGGTCGCCGTCCCGGCGGCGTCGCTCGTCTTCGCCTTCTTCGCCTCCGGCCTGGTACTGCTCGCGACCGGCCACAACGCGCTCTCGAGCTACCGGCGGCTCTTCGACGCGGCGTTCGTCGCGAACGGCGCGCTCGGGCAGACGCTCGTCTCGGCGACGCCGCTCGCCTTCACCGGCCTCGCGGCCGCCGCCGCGTTCCGGATGCGCCTCTTCAACATCGGTGGCGAGGGCCAGCTCCTCGTGGGCGCGATCACCGCCGCCGCAGCGGGGCTCTACTTCGGCGGCAGCGGCGGCCCGTCGGCGTTCGCGATCGCCGCGATGGTCGTCGCCGGCTGCGCTGGCGGTGCCGCATGGGCGCTCATTCCCGGGATCCTGCGGGCCTTCTTCCGGACGAACGAGATCATCACGTCGCTGATGCTCAACTACGTCGCGGCCTACCTGCTGACGTACCTGATCTTCAACACGCAGTCCTACTGGCGGCAGACCACCGGCTTCAACGCCGCGGTCTTCCCGACGAGCAAGGATCTGCCGAGCTCGGCGCTCTGGCCCGGTGCGACGATCCACCTGCGCGGCGGGATCCTCCTGCCGCTCGGCGCCGGGTTCGCCGTGCTCGCGGCGGCGGTGCTGTGGGTGCTCTACTCGCGGACGCGCTTCGGCTTCGAGGCGCAGGTGCTCGGTGACTCCCCGCGCGCGGCGCGGTACGCCGGCATGCGGACGCGGCGGAAGATCCTCGCCGTGATGGCGATCTCGGGCGCGATCGCCGGCCTCGGGGGCGCGAGCCAGGACGGCGACTTCCGCCACACGCTCGACGCCGACCCGAACGGGCTCCAGCGGCAGTACTACGGCTACTCCGGGATCGTCGTCGCCGCGCTCGCCCGCTACAACCCGTTCGCCGTCCTCCTCGTCGCCTTCCTGGTCGGCGGGCTCCAGAACGCGGGGAACACGCTCCAAGGCGCCGACTTCCCGTCGGGGCTCGTGGGCGTGATCCAGGGGATCATCCTCTTCTCCGCGCTGGGCGGCGAGCTGCTCGTCCGCTACCGGATCCGCATCTCGCGGCGTCCGGCCGCCGCGCCCCCGGCGCCGGAGGCGGCATGAATCACTCCCTCGCGGTCGTCGTGATCGCCTCCGGTGTGGCGTACGGCACGCCGCTCCTCTACGCGGCGCTCGGCGAGCTGCTCACGGAGCGCTCGGGCGTGCTGAACCTCGGCGTCGAGGGGATGATGCTGATCGGCGCCGTCATGGGCTTCTGGACCGTGCAGCGGGTGCACGCCGGCTCCGGGGCGATCCTCGTGGTGGCGATCGGCGTGGCCGCGCTCGCGGGTGCGTTGACCGCGGCGATCCACGCCTTCCTCGTCATCACGCTGCGTGCGAGCCAGATCGTCTCCGGCCTCGCGCTGACCATCTTCGCGGGCGCGGCCGGCCTGTCGTCGTACCTCGGGAACGACTTCAACCTCGGCGACAACCCGGCGCGGCACCAGTTCCATGCCGTCTTCCCGGCGAGCGTCCAGCGCTGGCCGATCGTCGGCCCGATCGTGTTCGGCCAGAACGTGCTCGTCTACGTCTCGTGGGCGTGCGTCGTGGCGGTGTGGCTCTACCTGACGCGGACGCGGCCGGGGCTGAACGTGCGCGCGGTCGGCGACTCGCCGGCGGCCGCGGACGCGATGGGGATCGACGTCGCGGCCTACCGCTACGCGCACACGCTCGTCGGCGGCGCCTTCGCGGGTGTCGCGGGCGCGACGTTCACGCTCGCGATCACTCCGCAGTGGGTGGACGGCATCACCGGCGGCGCCGGCTGGATCGCGATCGCGCTCGTCATCTTCGCCTTCTGGCGGCCGGAGCTCTGCCTCGTCGGCGCGTACTTCTTCGGCGCGCTCCAGGCTCTCTCACCCGAGCTCCAGGCGCGCGGGATCCACATCGGGCCGACCGAGCTCTGGGCCAACTCGCTCCCGTACCTGATGACGATCGTCGTGCTCGTCCTCGTCTCGGCGAGCTCGACGCGTCGCTGGCTGGGCGCGCCCGCCGCGCTCGGGCTGCCATACGTGCGGGAGGAGCGCTAGCGGGAGCGGAGCCAGCGGGCGAGCAGGTCGCGCTCGGGCTGCGTCATATGCGTCACGTTCCCGAGCGGCATCACCTTCAGCACGACCGCCTGCTCGAGGATCGCCTGCGCCTGGGACTCGATCTCCGCACGCGTGTCGAAGCGGACGCCCTTCGGCGCGGACCCGACACCCGGCTGCGTCGGGCTCGCCGAGTGGCAGGGGACGCACCGCTGCTGAATGACGGCGTTCGCCCTCGCGAACGGCACCGCCGGGCCGCCCGACGCGACCGCCGGGCCGCTGCCCGGCCGGATGAGGTAGGCGACGACGCCGAAGCCGACGAGAGCCGTCACGGGGATCCACCACGCGTTCCGGCCTGCATGGCGGAGGTTGAAGAAGTGCCGTGCGAGGGCGCCGAGCGCCATCAGCACGACCAGGACGAGCCACGCGTGCGCGTGCTCGTACGTGAACGCGAAGTGGTTCGAGAGCATCGCGAAGAGCACCGGCAGCGTCAGGTAGTTGTTGTGCACCGAGCGCTGCTTCCCGCGCAGGTTCCAGCGCGGGTCCGGCTCGCGCCCGGCTTCCTTCGCCCGGATGAGCTCCCAGTGCGCCGGGATGATCACGAAGAAGACGTTCGCGACCATCATCGTCCCGATCATCGCGCCCACCTCGAGGTAGGCCGCGCGCGGTGCGAAGAGCCGGGAGGCGCCCCAAGCGGAGAGGGCGACGAAGCCGAAGACCGCGAGCGCGAGCAGACGCTCGTCGCGCCCGAGCAGGCGGCAGAGGCCGTCGTAGACGACCCACGCGAGCGCGAGCCCGGCGACGCTGAGCGCGATCGCCTCCCAGCTCTTCAGGTGCGCGACGCTCGGGTCGACGAGGAACGACGAGGCGTGGACGTAGTAGACGACGACGAAGAGGGCGAAGCCGGAGAGCCACGTCGTGTACGCCTCCCACTTGAACCAGTGCAGCGGCTCGGGCAGACGCGGCGGCGCGACGCGGAACTTCTCGATCCGGTAGAAGCCGCCGCCGTGGATCTCCCACGACTCGCCGGAGACGCCACGCTCGACGTCCCGCTCGTCCGCCGGCGGCCGCAGGTGGTTGTCGAGGGCGACGAAGTAGAAGGACGTGCCGATCCAGACGATCGCCGCGATCACGTGCAGCCAGCGGAAG
>VAXK01000353.1 GCA_005885565.1 Actinomycetota bacterium | reverse complement strand
CTCGTCGCGATCTCGGCGACCGACCTCGAGCACCGGATCGTCCCGAACCGGATCGTCGTGCCTGCGGCCGCCGTCGTCCTGCTCGCGCAGACGGCGCTCCATCCGAGCCCGCAGTGGGCGATCGGCTCCGTCGGCGCAGCCGGGTTCCTCCTCCTCGCCGCGCTCGCATACCCGGCGGGGATGGGCATGGGCGACGTGAAGCTCGCGCTGCTGATGGGCGCCGCCCTGGGCCGCGTCGTGCCCGTCGCGCTGATGGTCGGCATGCTCTCGGCGCTCGTCCCGAGCGCCGTCCTCTTCGTCCGGCACGGCGCCGGCGCCCGCAAGATGGGCATCCCGCTCGCGCCGTTCCTCGCGCTCGGAACGATCGTGGGGCTCTTCGCGGGCCACGCGATCCTGGGCGCGTACCTGAGCTCGCTGCGCTAGCCCCTGCCCGCGTCGTTCAAGGCGCGAGGCTCATCTGTCGATAACTCGTTCGAGGGATGGAGTTCGAGCGGCCCCCTACCCTGCGCACCGGCCCGTCCGAGGGCACGGACGGCGCACCCGTCGCGCCGCCGCTTGCCGGCGGCCCCGGCGTCAACGAGCTCGCCGAGCTCGTCGCCGACCTGCTCGCGGCGACCGGACTCGTCCCGGCCGACAAGCTCGCGCTCGTCCGCGGCCGCGCCGGCCCGAGCGGCTCCATCGCGCAGGCGATCGTCGACGAGGGCGTCGCCTCGAGCGAGGGCATCGCGCGCATGCTGGCCGCCCGCCACCAGCTCCCGCTCCTCGACCTGCCGCTCACGGGCGTCGACGCCGAGGCGGCGAAGGTCGTACCGCTCCACGTCCTGGAACGGATCGTCGCGATCCCGTACGCGGTCGAGAACGGCTACCTACGCGTCGCGGTCGCCGACCCGGCCAACATCCACGGCATCGACGAGCTCCGGCTCGCGACGCGCTACCCGCTCGAGCTCGCCGTCGCGCCGCGCGACGACATCCTCGCCGAGATCCGCCGGCTCGTCCGCGCCTCCGAGGCCTTCGGCGCCCGCGCCCTCCTCGAGGGGGAAGGGGCCGTCGCCGAGGAGGAGGCCGAGGAGGTCGACGACCTCGAGGCCGACGACGGCATCTCCGACGCGCCGCTCGTCCGCCTCGTCAACTCGGTGATCTTCCAGGCGGCCGAGGACGGGGCCTCCGACATCCATTTCGAGCCCCAGGAGGACGCCCTCATCGTGCGCTTCCGGATCGACGGCGTGCTCCAGGAGGTGCAGCGCATCCCGAAGCGGATGACTCCGGGGGTGACCACGCGCCTCAAGGTGCTCGCGAAGCTCGACATCGCCGAGCGGCGAAAGCCGCAGGACGGCCGCATCTCGCTGAACGCGGCGGCTGCGGGCCGGATGCTCGACGTCCGCGTCGCCACCCTGCTCCTCGACAAGTCGAAGAAGGCGCCGACCCTCGAGGAGCTCGGCCTCTCCGACGCCATGCGGGCGCAGCTCTCGGCGCTCGTCACGCGGCCGACGGGCGCGCTCCTCGTCACGGGGCCGACCGGCTCGGGTAAGTCGACCACGCTCTACGCCGTGCTCGAGCAGATCAACCGTCCGGAGATCAACATCATCACGGTGGAAGACCCGGTCGAGTACCGCCTCGCCGGCGTGAATCAGGTGCAGATCAACCAGCGCGCCGGCCTCACCTTCGCGGCCGCGCTACGGTCGATCCTCCGCTCCGACCCGGACGTCGTGATGGTCGGCGAGATCCGCGACTCCGAGACCGCGAAGATCTCGATCGAGGCCGCGCTGACGGGTCACCTCGTGCTCTCGACGCTGCACACGAACGACGCTCCGGCGGCGCTCACGCGGCTGAACGAGATGGGCGTCGAGCCGTTCCTGACCGGCGCGGCAGTGACCGGCGTGCTCGCGCAGCGGCTCGCGCGCCGCCTGTGCACGCACTGCTGCGAGATGTACAGCCCGTCGGTCGAGGAGCTCCTGAAGGCGCGCATCGCCCCCGACGTCGCGGCCGCCGCCGACGGGATGGCCTTCTACCGCAAGCGCGGCTGCCCCCGGTGCGGCCAGACCGGCTACCGCGGCCGGGTCGGGATCTTCCAGCTGCTCGAGATGTCGGAGACGCTCGAGTCGCTCGCGGTGCAGAAGGCGAGCCGCGAGGAGATCGAGCGCGCGGCCGTCTCGGAGGGCATGCGGACGCTGTGGGACGACGGCATCGCGAAGGTCGCCGCCGGCCTCACGTCGATCGAAGAGCTCGCGCGCGTTTCGGTCTGAGTCGCTACTCGGCCTGGATGTCGCAGCCGAGGTACATGAGCGCCTCGACCGCTTCGGTCACGAAGGCCGTCGCCTGCTGGGCGTCGGCGAACGTGTACGGGCCGGGGCGCCCGGGAGTCGTCGTCGGGACGCCGGCGGGGTAGACCTCGGCCTCGACGACGCAGGAGTCGCCGTAGTCGACGGCGCGCATGACGGCGACCGAGCGGCCGTCCTTGCGCGCGTGACGCAGGAAGAGCTCGCGCGGCTCGCTCACGAGGTGGATGTCGCCGCGTTCGCGACCGCCTGCGCGACGGTGTCGCGGTCGGCGAAGCCGTCGAAGCGTGCGACCAGGTCGCCGGGGCGCCGGTAGACGAGCACGGCCGGGTCGGGGAGGACGCCGAGCTGCCGCATGAGCGCGCCGGCCTGTCGCTGCCGGAGGACGTCCAGCGGCACGAATCCGGCCCGCGCCGCCTTTGCGCCGGCGGAGGCCTCGGCGAGCGAGATCTGGTCGACGCGCGCCTGCGGGTCGAAGAGCGACACGACGACGAGCTCGTGCTTGCGGAGAGCCGCCGCGACCTCCGGAGGCAGGCCGGGAAGGAGCACGACCGGCTTGGCCGTGACCGTCTTCGGCGTGGCCTTCTGCTTCACGCGCGCGACTCTCGGCCTCACGGGCGCGTTCGCGCGGAGCGTCCCGTGCGCGCCGGGCTTTCGGATGGGGTGGAGGGGCTTGATCGTCGCCAGGCTCGCTTGGGGCGCGCCCGCGGAGGGCCGGCCCATGGTGAACATGAAGACCGCGAGCCCGAGCGCTGCGACGCCGCCGAGGGCGGCGACGACTCGCATCTGGGGGCTGATCGTGAGCGTCACGTGGGTGCTATCGGCATCCCGCGGGTGGAACGAAAGAGGGCGCGGTCGCCCGCGCCCTCTCGAACCGAACCCTGGAGCGATCGATCGCCCCGTTGGGGCCGCCCTTGAAGTAGGTGACCGTGGTCGGATTCGTGTTCTGGATGCAGTAGCTCGTGTTGTTGGCACGAACGATCTTCACGTTCTTGATGCCCTGGTCGTAGGACTGCTGGAGCTTCGTGAGCGTCACGCCCGTGTAGCCGGAGGCGTGGTCGGCGTTGAAGGCCTCCATGCCGGGGACGGCGGCGCGGACGTTGGCCTGCGCGGCCGAGTTGTTGGCCCGGTTCCTGAAGCTCAAGTAGGAGGGGATCGCGATTGCGAGCAGGATCCCGAGGATGATGATGACGACGAGCAGTTCGATCAGGGTGAAGCCGCTCTCGTCACTCGCGAGGCGTTTCCGCAGGGTGCTGATCATTGCGTGCTTGCTCCTTCCGGACGGGAAAGCGGTGGCTCGGGGGGTATCGGCGGCGCCCATCGGAGTCCGTTAGGCCCCGAACGGGTGATCCGCCGGAAACGCGAAGGGCGCGGGGTTACCGCGCCCTTCGAGAACACGTCGGTCGCGAGCGACGGGCTAGCAGACGCCCTTCGCGATCGCCCCGTTGGGGCCGCCCTTGAAGTAGGTGAC
>VAXK01000127.1 GCA_005885565.1 Actinomycetota bacterium | reverse complement strand
AAGCGGAGCGTCGCGCGGGTCTGCCGGTGCTCGGCCCACAGCGCCTCGAGGCGCTTGTCGACGGCCTTGATCTCGGCGGCGACCTGCGGGTCGTAGGCCTCGGACAGCAGGTGCCACAGCTCGTGGCGTTCCTCGTTCCCACGCTCGATGTCGGCGTGGATCTCGTCGATCGTTCTCATGTCGTCTTCCAACGGCCGGAGGCGTGCCCACATTCCTCAGTCATAACCCAGCTCGGCCAGCCGGTCCTCGTCGAGCCCGAAGTAGTGGCCGAGCTCGTGGAGGACGGTGACCCGGATCTCGCGTTCCAGCTCCTCAGGGTCGTGAAACGCCTCCTCGAGCGGCCGGCGGTAGATCGTGACCGTGTGCGGGCCGTAGTCGCCGCTCTGGTAGAGCCCGAGGAGATGCGGGTCGTCCGGGTTCTCGTCCTCGACGACGACGGCGACGTTCTCGAGGCCGCGGGCGAGGTCGGGCGGAAGCGCGTCGAGCGCACGGCGGACGTGCGCGTCGAAGCTCATCGGTAGAGCGGCCGCAGGGGTGGCCGCTTCGCGAGCGCCTTCACCGTCAGCAGGCCGAACGTGAAGCCGCCGACGTGCGCGAAGAACGCGACGCCGCCGCCGCCCTGCGGGTGCGTGATCCCGAAGCCGCCCTCGACGAGCTGGAAGAGGAACCAGATGCCGAGGAACCAGATCGCCGGGATCTCCCGGATGATGAAGAAGAAGCCGAGCGTGATCGCAGTCAGCACGGTTGCGCGGGGCAGCAGCAGGAGGTACGCGCCGAGGACGCCGGCGATCGCCCCGCTCGCGCCGATGTTCGGGACGCTCGCCCCGGCCGCCCCTGACCAGTGCAGCGTCACGAACGTCTGGAGCGCCGTCGCCGCGATGCCGGCGGCGAGGTAGAAGACGAGGAACCGCACCCGGCCCATCGCGTCCTCGACGTTGTTCCCGAAGATCCAGAGGAAGAGCATGTTCCCGATGATGTGGATCCAGCTCGCGTGCATGAACATCGAGGTGAAGACCATCTCGACGAGCGGCCTGTGGTGGGTCGCGAAGTCGATGCACGGGCCCTGGACGGCGCAGGGGTAGTAGCCGTAGTGCGCGACGTCCGTGTTCACCGTCGTGCCGGTGATCTCCCAGAACCAGACCAGCGCGTTCACGACGATGATCCCCACGGTGACGACGGGGAACGTCCGCGTCGGGACGTTGTCCTTGAGCGGGATCACCGCATGACGAGCGCGAGCAGCGCCTTCTGGGCGTGCAGGCGGTTCTCGGCCTGGTCCCAGACGGCCGACTGCGGCCCGTAGAGCACGTCCTCGGTGATCTCCTCGTCGTAGTGCGCGGGCAGGCAGTGGAGGACGATCGCGTCCTCGCCGGCCAGGCGTACGAGCTCGGCGTCGATGCCGTAGCCGGCGAGGTCGCGTAGCCGCCGCTCGCGCTCCTCGTCCTGGCCCATGCTCGTCCAGACGTCGGTGTAGAGGACGTCGGCGCCGCGCGCGGCCTCGCGCGGGTCCTGGACGAGCTCGACGCTGCCGTCGGCCTCGCGCGCGATCTCCACCGCCCGGTCGTCGGGGGCGTAGCCGGGCGGCGTCGCGGCGACGAACGGCATCCCGAGCTTCGCGCAGGCGACCATCAGCGAGGCGCACACGTTGTTGCCGTCTCCGAGGTACGCGACGCGGACGCCTTCGAGGCGGCCGAACCGCTCCCGGATCGTCATCACGTCGGCGAGCGCCTGGCACGGGTGGGACGCGTCGGTCAGGCCGTTGATCACCGGGATCGACGCGTGCCGCGCCAGCTCCTCGACGTCGTCCTGCGCGTAGGTGCGGATCATGAGCGCGTCGAGGTAGCGCGAGAGCACGGTCGCCGTGTCGCGAAGCGTCTCGCCGCGGCCGAGCTGGAGGTCGCCGGCCGAGAGGTACAGACCGAAGCCGCCGAGCTGCGCGATGCCGACCTCGAAGGAGACGCGCGTCCGTGTGGAAGGCTTCTGGAAGATCATCCCGAGCGAGCGGCCGGGGAGGAGCTGATGCTCCTCGCGGCGCTGCTGGAGCTCCTTCAGCTCGTCGGCGAGGTCGAGCACCGCCTCGAGCTCGGCGCCCGACCAGTCGGCGACCCGGGTGAAGTGACGGCCCTTGAGCGACTCGGAGACCGCGATCACGGCCGCGGCATCCTATCGGCGAGCCCTTCCGGGAGATCGCGGCCCTTCGGAACGAGATGACCCGGCTGATGGGCGGCCTGCCGCGCCACATCCAGGTCGGCGGCGGCTCGCAGGCCACGATCGAGGGCTCGATGACCGAGGAGAGGTGAGCCCGACCCCACCGGGTCATCTCGCAGAGGGCGGCCGAGGCGCCGCCCTCGTCGTTTCTCGACATCATTCCGCGCGTGCAGCTCGAGGTCGTCGAGGGCGACATCACCCGGCTCGAGGTGGACGCGATCGCGAACGCGGCGAACGACCACCTCTGGATGGGTGCGGGCGTCGCCGGCGCGATCAAGCGCGCGGGCGGCGAGGAGATCGAGCGCGAGGCGGTCGCGAAGGGGCCGATCCCGGTCGGCGAGGCGGTCGCGACCGGCGCGGGCTCGCTGCCGGCACGCTGGGTCGTGCACGGCGCGGTGATGGGTCAGGACCTGCGCACGAACGCCGACCTCGTCCGGCGGACGACCGCGAGCTGCCTGCGCGTCGCCGACGAGCTCGGCGCGTCGTCGCTCGCGCTGGCGGCCTTCGGGACCGGAGTCGGCGGCTTCCCGCTCGAGGAGTGCGCACGGCTCATGGTGGACGAGGCGCGTCGCTTCGAGCCGGTCTCGCTTCGCCGCGTCGTCTTCGCCGTCTTCGGGGACGAAGCGCGGCGCGCGTTCGAGGCGGCGCTCAGCGGGTGATGCGCGTGCCGCCGTGCTCCGCGAGCGCGACCGGGGAGGTGATGAGCGCCTCGCCGCCGGTCACCCGGACGAACGCGACCCCGGCCTCGACCTTGGGTCGCATCGAGCCCTCGGGGAGCTCCGGCAGGAGCGCCTCGGCGTCGTCGGCGCTCAGGACGTCGATCGCAGCCTCGGCCGGGCCGCCGAAGTCGCGGTAGACGGCGTCGGCCGCCGTCAGGAACACGATCCGCTCGGCGCCGAGCGCCGCGGCGAGCAGGGCGGAGGCGCGGTCCTTGTCGATGACGGCGTCGATGCCGCGGAGCTGCCCGTCGCGCGTGACCACGGGGATCCCGCCGCCGCCGCAGGCGATCGCGAGTGTGCCGGCGTCGAGCAGGGTGCGGATCGGGTCGAGCTCGACGATCTCGCGCGGCTGCGGCGAGGGGACGACGCGCCGGTAGCCGCGGCCCGCGTCGGCGACGATCTTCCAGCCGCGGTCGCGCTCGAGCTCCTCCGCCTCGGCCTGCGAGTAGAAGGGCCCGATCGGCTTCGTCGGCTCGTCGAAGGCAGGGTCGTCCTCGTCCACGCGCACGTGCGTGACGACGCAGGCGACCGGCCGGTCGACGAGCCCGCGCAGCTCGGCGGCGATGAGCGCGCCGATCTCGGCCTGCGTCTGCGCGACGGCAAGCCAGAGCGGAAGCGGCGGCGCCTCGTCGGCGGCGCGCTCCTGGCGGAGAAGCTCGTTTCCGACCTGGGGCCCGTTCCCGTGCGTGACGACGACACGCGACTCCTCGAGGAGCGGCCCCAGCTCCGGCAGCGCGCGGCGGAGGTTCGCGAGCTGCTCGGCCGCGGTGCCGCGCTCGTTCTCGCGCATGAGCGCGTTGCCGCCCAGCGCTATGACCAGGGTCACGCGACCGGGGCGGGCGTTGCGACGAGGCCGTGCTCGGCCAGCACCTCGGCGAGGGTCGGCTCGCCGATCTCCTCCAGGCGGTACGTCACGCGGAGCGCCGGCTTGTCGAGCTCGATCACGCGGCGCAGGTCGATCGGCGTCCCGATCAGGACGAGGTCGGCGTCCGAGCGCGCGATCGTCTCGCGAAGCTCCTCCATCTGCCGCCGCCCGTAGCCCATCGCCGGCAGGAGCGCGCCCACGTGCGGGTAGGCCTCGAAGGTGTCTGCGATCGAGCCGACGGCGAACGGGCGCGGGTCGACGAGCTCGGCGGCGCCGTGCGCCTTCGCGGCGAGCACCGCCGCGCCGTAGGTCATCTCGCCGTGGGTGAGCGTGGGGCCGTCCTCGACGGCGAGAACGCGCTTGCCCGCGATCGCGTCCCCGTCGCCCTCGACGTGGAACGGCGACGCTGCGAGGACGACCTTCGCGTCCTCGTTGTAGGTGCGGATCGAGCGGAGGACGGCGTCGACGCCCTCCTGCGGCGCGCTGTCGACCTTGTTCACGACGCAGACGTCGGCCATCCGCAGGTTCGTCTCGCCCGGGTGGTAGCGGAGCTCGTGCCCTGGGCGGTGCGGGTCGACGACGACGACGTGCAGGTTCGGCTTGATGAACGGCGTGTCGTTGTTGCCGCCGTCCCAGAGGATCACGTCCGCCTCCTGCTCGGCCCGGTCGAGGATGGCGGCGTAGTCGATCCCGGCGAGGACGAGGTTGCCCTCGGCGAGGTGCGGCTCGTACTCCTCTCGCTCCTCGATCGTGGCTTCCGCCTCGTCGAGGTCCTCGTAGCGCTCGAAGCGCTGCACGGCCTGCGCGGCGAGGTCGCCGTAGGGCATCGGGTGCCGCAGGACGGCGACGCGCTTGCCGGCCTCGCGCAGCAGCGCGGCGATGCGGCGGGTCGTCTGGCTCTTGCCCGAGCCGGTGCGAACGGCGCAGACGGCGACGACGGGCTTCGACGAGGTGAGCATCGTCTGGCGCGGCGAGAGCAGCCGGTACGACGCACCCGCCGCGAGGGTGCGCGAGGCGAGGTGCATGACGTGCTCGTGCGTGACGTCGGAGTACGCGAAGACGACCTCGTCGACCGCGTGGCGCGCGATCGCCCGCTCGAGGTCGGCCTCGGGCCAGATCGGGATCCCGTCCGGATAGAGCTCGCCCGCGAGCTCCGGCGGGTACACGCGGCCGTCGATGTTGGGAATCTGCGTTGCCGTGAAGCCGACGACCTGGAACTCCTCACGGCCGCGATAGACGAGGTTGAAGTTGTGGAAGTCGCGGCCGGCGGCGCCCGCGACGAGCACTCGCGTCCTGTTCATGAATAGAGCTTATGCAGTTGTGAGGATGGCGGCTACCGCGGACGTTACGAGAGCGTCTCGCGGATCGTGTCCGCGACCGACTCCATCTCCACCGCGGCGCCGGTGACCTCGCGGAGCATCTCGTCCGCCGTCATCCGCTGACCCTCGCCCCACAGCTCGCGCAGGAGCGAGCCCGCGCTGCGGTCGGCGAACCAGGTGCGGCCGAACTTCTCGCGCAGGAAGGTCCGCATCTGCGCCTCGAAGGCCCACGAGCGGAGGTAGGCGGTGACGTAGAACCCGGGGTCGAGATCGGACAGGTAGTCGGCGGGGCTCGGCTCGATCTTCAGCGCGCCGCCGAGCAGCTCGACGTAGCGCGGAGCGAGCTGCGTCACGTCCTCGGCGGTGTGGAACTCGCGCTCGTACAGGAGCTTCGCGCAGTAGCGGCGGACGAAATAGAGAAGGCCCGTGGCGCCCTCGGCGGCGAAGTCGTTCGGCCGCGGGAAGTCGAGCCGGCGGGTGAGCCAGGCGGGCTCGTCGGTCAGGTGCTGGAGGAGCATCGCCCAGCCCTCGGTCACGGCGTTGTCGCCGAGCCGGCGGTCCTCGACGGAGAGATCCGGCGAGGTGTGGGCGAAGTGCTCCGTGTGGCCGGCCTCGTGGAAGAGCGCGCGCCAGTCGTCCGGCCCGCCGATCGGCTGGATGACGAGCATGACGCGGTCCGGGACCTCGATGGGAGCGCAGAACGCGCGCGGCGTCTTGCGCGGCCGCTCCTCGATGTCGAGGTGGACGTTCTCCTGCGAGCGGAGGTCGATGCCGAGGTCGGAGAGCGTCGCCTCGAGCGCCGGCAGCATCATCTCCTTGGGGAAGGCCTTGTCCCAGCTCGCTGCCCGGAACAGGCGAGCCACGTCCCAGCGCTTCGCCTCCGCGAGGCCGACGCCGACTCGGTCGCGGAAGAGCCGGTCGGCCGACTCCTCGTAGAGCGCCTCCGTCGAGTCCAGGAACGCCCGGCACTGCTCGGCGAGGTCGTCCACGTCGAAGCCGAACTTGCGGTAGAGGTCGAGGTAGGTGGGCGCGCCGAGCCCGCGGACCGCTTGTTGCTCGATCTGGACCGCGTCCAAGTGGATCGGGTTCAGGCGCTCCTCGACGATCTCGACGCGGACGCGCTCGAGGCGCTCGCGCCGGTCGCGGTCGGGCTCGTTCGCGAGCGTGGGCCTGATCATCCGGAAGGGGATCGTCTCTCCGTCGAAGGTCACCTCGAGCTCGGCCTCGAGCAT
>VAXK01000126.1 GCA_005885565.1 Actinomycetota bacterium | reverse complement strand
CGATTCGCAGCGCAGTGTCGTAGACGGTTAGCTCCCCGATACCAGGTATTGATCCGCTTAGTCGCTCCACGAGTTCGATCAACTCATCGAAGCTCGTCGCGCGCTTTAGAAGCTCGATGTTGTCGATGAGGCGGCGACGACTCTCGTTGAGTGCGGCGCGAGGAACTCGGTACTGGTGCGGATGGCGCTTACCACTTGGCAGTTTGGCGAGCGCCGCAGCGGTGATCGCATCTTCGTCCGTAGAGCGACGACGGAAGTTATCGAGTTCTCGTGTCGCTCGAGGCCGCCATTCTTGAGTGTAGGCGTCGACGATCATCGTTAGCTCCGAGAGGTCGATCATCAGTCGGAGTATCTTCGGGAATGGCGTGGCTGCCAAGAGTTGCGCTGGCCAAGGCCTCTGGCCGAATAGCCTCTCGATCATGGAAGCCGACCTCCGAGCTTGGTTTGCCCGCTACGGACGCGACCTGCCCTGGCGGAGGACACGCGATCCGTACGCGATCCTCGTCTCCGAGGTCATGCTCCAGCAGACGCAGGTCGAGCGCGTCGTGCCGCGCTACCTGCGCTGGCTCGCGCGCTGGCCGACGGCGCAGGCGCTCGCGGACGCGTCCACGGCGGACGTCATCCGAGAGTGGCAGGGACTCGGCTACAACCGCCGCGCCGTCAACCTCAAACGCGCGGCTGAGGTCGTCGCGTCGCGCGGCTGGCCCGACGATCTCACCGAGCTGCCCGGCGTCGGGCCCTACACGGCCGCGGCACTCGCCAACTTCGCTTTCGGCCGCGCGGTGCTTCCCGTCGACACCAACGTGCGGCGCGTGCAGGAGCGGACCGGAGCGGAGTTCGGCCCCGCCGCGGCGCAGGCGCTAATGGATCTCGGGGCGACGATCTGCCTCGCACGCATTCCGCATTGCGGCGCTTGCCCGCTCGCCGCCCGCTGTCCCTCGCGCGGCGCGCGCTTCGAGCCGCTCCGCCGGCAGTCACGCTTCGAGGGCTCGTTCCGCCAGCGCCGTGCACACACGCTCCGGCTCGTCGCGGAGCGCCCGCACTCGACGAGCGAGCTCGACGCGGAGGTCGTCGAAGCGCTCGCGAAGGACGGGCTCGTCAGCGTCGGCGGCAGCGTCGTGACGCTAGGCTCGGGCTAGTGCGCACGCGCTACGACAGGTTGATCGCCGAGCTCCGCGAGGCGGCGCAGCCGGAGCGCCCCGCCCCGCCCGAGCTCACGCCCTACCTCGAGAAGGTACGCCGGCACGCCTACACGGTGACCGACGCCGACGTGCAGCGGCTGAAGGACACGGGATTCGGCGAGGACGAGATCTTCGAGCACACCGTCTCGGCCGCCGTCGTCGCCGGCCTGGAGCGTCTGGACGCGGGCCTCCGGGCGCTGCGATGAGGCTCGAGGTCGTCGACGCCGTCGAGGCGCCGCGCCCGCTGGGCGTCCTGAAGACGCTCCACTACCGGCCGGAGCTCTTCGGCCGGCCCTTCTCGGACGCGCTCGACATGGCGATGCGCGGCCCGTCCGAGTGGAGCGAGGGCGAGCGGGAGCTCTTCGCGGGCTTCGTGTCCTCGCTCAACCAGTGCCCGTTCTGAACGAACGCCCACGGCGCGGTCGCGTCGTACGCGCTCGGCGAGGAGGTCTGGGAGGCGGTGAAGCACGACTGGCGCACCGCGCCGATCGACGAACGCCTGCGCGCGACGCTCGCCTTCCTCGAGAAGCTCACGCTCCGGCCGCACGAGCTCGGCCCGGCCGACGCGGACGCGGCCCGCGCCGCCGGCGCCTCCGACGAGGCACTCGTCGACGCGATCCACGTCGCAGCGCTCTTCAACATGATCGACCGGCTGGCCGACTCGCTTGGTTGGGACGTGCCCCCGTTCGAGGAGTTCTCGGCGCGCGCCGAGGCGATGCTCGCGTCAGGCTACGCGCTCGAGTAAGGCGGCGGCCTGCGCTGCAAGGCCCTCCCCCCGGCCCGTGAAGCCGAGGCCGTCGGTCGTCGTCGCCCGCACCGTCACGATGCCGTCGCCGTCGAGCGCCGCGGAGAGCGCGGCCTGCATCTGCTCGCGGAGCAGGGAGATCCGCGGCTCGTTGCCGATCAGCACCGCGTCGGCGTTCACGAGCTTCCAGCCGGCCGAGCGGATGCGCATGTAGGCCTCGCGGAGGAGCTTCAGCGACGAGACCCCGCGTAGCTCGGGATCGTCCGAGGGAAAGAGCGAGCCGATGTCGCCGAGGCCGGCGGCGCCGAGCAGCGCGTCGATCAGCGCGTGCGTGACGACGTCGCCGTCGGAGTGCCCGGCGAGGCCTCGCGGCGAAGCGATCTCGACGCCGCCGAGGACGAGCGGCACACCCCCCGCGAAGGCGTGGGCGTCGACGCCGATCCCGACCCGGAGATCAGGCACCGTCGAAGGCCTCCGGCAGCTCGTCCAGCGAGCGGATGCGCAGGCCGCCGGCTTCGGGGCCGACCTGGAGGTGCGCCCACGGGCCGCGGCGGATCTGAACGGCGACGAGCCCGGCCTCGCGCGCGGGCACGACGTCGTTGTCGAGGCGGTCGCCGACGTAGGCCACTTCGTACGGAGCGGCGCCGCTCTCGGCGACGACGCGCGCGAAGAATTCCGCCGAGGGCTTCTCGACACCCCAGCTCGCCGACGAGGCGACGACGTCGACCGGCAGCTCCTGGCCGCGTGCCCACTCCTCGAGCTGCGTGCTCTGGTTGCCGGCGATGCCGACGAAGTAGCCGGCGCCGTGCAGCCGCTCGAGGCACGGAAGCGCATCGGGGTAGAAGTCCTCCGGGGAGTAGACGACCTCGTCGCCCGGCTCGCCGCCGAGGAGCTCGAAGACGCGCCGGTGGTGCTCTCCACGGGAGATCGTCGCGCCGAGCGCGGCCCACACGACGTGCGGGGTCACACCGAGCCGCTCGGCGTGCTCGGCCCAGTAGCGCGTCTCGTCGACGAGCGTCTCGCCGACGTCGAAGAACACGGCCTTCACAGCCACGACGCGACCAGCTCGAGGTCGGAGGGCTCCGTCACCTTCAGCAGGCGCGGATCGCCCGGGACGACCTTCACGCGACCCCCGGCGCGCTCGACGAGCGCCGCGCAGTCGCTCGCGTCGCCGCCCGCGGCGACCGCGCGCCGGAGAACGGGCGCGACAAAGGCCTGCGGCGTCTGCACGGCGACGAGGTCGTCGCGAGGGACCGTCTCCACGACCGCTTCGCCGCGAACACGCTTCACGGTGTCCGCAAGCGGCAGGCCCGGAACAGCCCCGTCCCAGCCCTCGCCGAGCGGTTCCAGCACCCGGCCCACGACCTCCTCGGTGACGAGCGGCCGCGCCGCGTCGTGCACGAGCGCCACCGCCGCATCGTCGGGCACCTCGGCGAGCGCGAGCCGCACCGACTCGGCGCGCGTCGGCCCGCCGGTGACGCAGGACGAGACCTTGCCGCAGCCGAGCTCCTCCGCGAGCAGGACGACCGGCTCTTCCCAGCCCTCCGGCGCGGCGACGACGATCGCGTCGACCCACCCGGACGCCTCCAGCCGCTCGAGGCTCTCCGCCAGCAGCGGCCGTCCGCGGAGCGCTGCAAAGGCCTTCGGCCTGTCGAGGCCCAGACGGTCGCCTCGGCCTGCCGCCGCGACGATCGCCCAGACGCTCACCCCGACACCTCCTGGGTCGAGACAGGAGGCACCGCTTGCGGTGCCGATCTCAGGACGTGCGGGCTATGCCCGCGCGTCCGTCTGAAACGACCGGTCGACTCGCCGGAATCGTGAAGATCGCCCTACGCCGTAGCCCCGGCTTTGGCCTTCGACTTCTTGCCGTTCGAGGTCGTGCCGACGTCGGCCAGTACATCGTCGAGCCAGTCCCCGGCCTCGTCCTCGTCCATTGCCTTCGCGTACATGAGCTCGCTGGCGAGGATCTTCTTCGCCTTCACGAACATCTGCTTCTCGCCGGTCGAGAGACCCTTCTCGTGGTCCCGGAGCGAGAGGTTGCGGACGACCTCGGCCAACTCGAGGATGTCGCCCGTCTTCATCTTGTCGCGGTTGTGCTTGAACCGCCGATTCCAGTTCTTCGGCATCTGCGTGCCGCCGCCGGTGAGCGCCTTGAGGACGACCGCAACCATGTCCTCGTCGATCACCTTCCGTAGACCGACCTTCTCAGCGTTTTCGGACGGCACGTTGACCGTCATGTCGTTGTGGAGGATCTTGATCGTCAGGTACTCGCGCTTCTGACCGAGCACCTCACGCTGCTCCTTCTTCACGACCGTGCCTGCCCCGTGGTGCGGGTACACCACCTTGTCACCGACCTTGTACAAGCCGCCTCCCCAGGATCGCCGGGTTCTTTCACGAAGTCGCCGGCGGGTCGCAGGACCGCCGGCGAAGTCGTGCCAGTATAGCGAAGATCGCCTAAAAAGGCCAGCTTTTCCAGGCATTTCTCGCGAAACCCCTGGAAATCCGACTCAGATCGAGAGGTAGCGATCCACGAGGTTGTGCTCCTGGAGGCGGCGGAGGCCCTCGCGGATCTCGCGGGCCCGGACGGCGCCGACGCCGTCCACCCCCTCCAGGTCGCGCTGTGAGGCGCGGACGATCGCCTCGAGCCCGCCCATCGCCGTGACGACGCGCCGGATCACGCCTTCCGGGAGCCGCGGGATGTGCGAGAGCACCCGGAACCCGCGCGGCGACACCGAGTGGTCGAGCGGGTTCACGCTCGCCGGGTAGCCGAGGACGGCGAGCAGCTCGAACTCGAGCAGATCCTGGTAGGGCAGCGCGGCCAGCGCCTCGAGGCCCTCCTGCGTCCGCTCGGCGCCGCCGTCGGCGTGGTAGTCGACGATCACGGCCCGCTTCTCGCGCGGCACGTGCCCGACGAGCTCCTCGAGCTGCATGCGGATCAGGCGGCCCTCGGCGCCGAGCTCGACGCAGTCGCGCTCGATCTCCTCCGCCATGCGGGTGTTCATCTCCGCCCGCTGGAGCACGACGAGCACGTCGTCGAGCACGACCGCGTTCTGGAACTCGAGCGCCGTCAGTCGCGTGAGCACCTGCTCGAGCCGCTGCCGGTACGTGTCGAGCGTGGCGAGCGCCTGGTTCGTCTTCGCGAGCACGTCCGCGATCGGGTCGAGCTGGTAGCGGCTGTGGCCGACGAAGAGCGAGATCGTGGAGCGCTGCTGGGAGATCGAGATCACGAGCGCGTCGGTCTGCTTCGCCACGCGCTCGGCCGTACGGTGCCGCGTGCCCGTCTCGGCCGACGGGATCGTCGGGTCGGGCATGAGCTGCACGTTCGCGAACGCGAGCCGCGTCAGCTCCGAGTTGACGATGATCGCGCCGTCCATCTTGGCCAGCTCGTAGAGGAGTTGCGAGGTGAACGGCTGGTCGAGCCGGATGCCTCCGGAGAAGAGGAAGGCGAGCTCGGGCGGCTCGCCGATGACGATCAGGGCGCCCTCGCGCGAGCGGATGATGTCGTCGATTCCCTGGCGGAGCTCGGTTCCCGGAGCGATCCGCTCGATCGCCGCGAGCAGCTTCGGGTCGCGCCGCGGGTCGTCTTCGGAGGGGGTGCGCGTGAAGCCGAGCAGCGAAGCGCCGCGCTCGTCCCGCCTAGGTGTCTTCTCCTCCTGCTGCATCGAGCCCCGCGCGGATCGCCTGTCTCAGCGTTTCGACCTGCTCCACGCGCAGTTTGCCATGCGCCGGGGTGCCGGCAGGAGCGACGGCCCCCGCGAGACCGAGCTTCGCGCACTCGTCCAGGCGCCGCTCGCTCTGCGCCGCGGGGCGGAGGCGGCCGGTCAAGCCGATCTCGCCGAAGGCGGCGATTCCCTCCCGCACGGGCGAGCCCCGGGCGGCCGAGGCGATCGCGAGCGCGACTGCGAGGTCCGCGCCCGGCTCGTCGATCCGCACGCCGCCGGCGACGTTCACGAACACGTCGGCCGTGCCGAGCGCGACGCGGGCGTGCCGCGAGAGGACGGCGACGATCATCGCGAGCCGCTTCGGGTCGACGCCGGTTCCGACCCGCCTCGGCATCGCCAGGTCGGTCGGCGCGACGAGCGCCTGGATCTCGAGCAACAGCGGCCGCGAGCCCTCGATCGCACACGCGACTGCGGCGCCGACCTCGCCGTCGACGCTGCGGCCGAAGAGCTCCGACGGCTCGGGCACCCCGACGAGCCCCGTGCCCGTCATCTCGAAGACCGCGAGCTCGTTCGTCGAGCCGAATCGGTTCTTCGTGGCGCGCAGGACGCGGTGCTCGTGGTAGCGGTCGCCCTCGAACTGCAGCACGCAGTCGACGAGGTGCTCGAGCACGCGCGGCCCGGCGACGGCGCCGTCCTTCGTCACGTGGCCGACGAGGAGGGTGGCGATCCCGAGCTCCTTCGCCACGCGGAGCAGGCGGGCGGCGGCCTCGCGCACCTGGGCCACCGAGCCCGGCGCCGAGCCGAGCTCCGCCGAGTAGAGCGTCTGCACGGAGTCGATCACGCAGACGGCCGGCCGCTCGCGCTCGAGCACCGTGCAGACGGCCTCGAGCTCCGTCTCGGCGAGGATCTCGACGGCGTCGGCGCCGCCGAGCCGGGCGGCGCGGAGCTTCACCTGCGCGCTCGACTCCTCGCCGGTGACGAGGAGCGCGCGGCGCCCGCCGCGAGAGATCGCCGCCAGGGCGCTCAGCAGGAGCGTCG
>VAXK01000125.1 GCA_005885565.1 Actinomycetota bacterium | reverse complement strand
CGTCGCCGCGATCGCGCTGGCGCCCTGGCTGCTCCGGGAGAGCCGCGCCGACCTGGCGCACCGCCACTTCGACCTCGCCGGAGCCGCCTCGATCACGTCCGGCCTGATGCTGCTCGTCTACGCCCTCACGCGCGCGACGAGCGACGGCTGGGGCTCCGGTAGGACGCTCGCGCTGCTCGCCGGCTCGGCGGCCCTCGTCCTCGGCTTCGTCGTGATCGAGCTGCGGTCCCGCTCGCCGCTCCTTCCACTCCGGATCTTCCGCTCGCGCACGCTTTCGGCCGCCAACGCGACGATGGCGATCGTCGGCTCGGTCGCCTTCTCCGAGTTCTTCCTGCTGACGCTGTACCTCCAGGACGTGCTCCACTACTCCGCAGTCCAGACCGGCGTCGCCTTCACGGGCTTCGCGCTCACGGTCGTCGTCGTCTCGAACGTCGCGCAGGCCGTCGTCGGACGGGTCGGAATCCGGGCCACGCTCGCCGCCGGCCTCTTCGCGTCCGCCGCCTCCGTCGCGCTGCTGACGCGCCTGCCCGTGGACGGGCACTACTTCTGGGATCTCTTCCCCGCCTTCGTCCTCGGCGGCGCCGGCATGGGATTCTCGTTCGTCCCCGTGACGATCGCCAGCCTGACCGGCGTGGAGCGCGCCGACGCTGGCGTCGCCTCCGGACTCGTCAACACGAGCCGGCAGATCGGAGGAGCGATCGGTATCGCCGCGACGAGCGCGATCGCCGCCGGCTCGACCGGCAACTACCTCCACTCCCACACCGCGCTCGCGGCGTCGAGCGGCGTCGCGCTCGACCACGGCTTCCAGACCGGGCTCTACGTCCTGACCGGGCTGCTCGTCGCCGGGGCGCTGATCGCGGCCACGCTCGTCAGGTCGGCCCCGGCGCCCGCGAAGACCGAGCGCGTCGACGCGGTTCCGCTCGAGGAGGCAGCGTAATGAGCTTCCGCGAGCTCGACGATCTCGTCCTGCACCTGAAGGGACTCGTGCTCGTGCGCAAGCTCCGCGAGCGGAACGGCGCCGAAGCGGGCGAGCTCGCCATGTACGGCGCGGAGATCGAGCGCGTGCACGAAAGTCTCGCGAGGTACGGTTTGCCGCACCCTTGAGCTTCGGCTCGCTCCATTGGCAGGCCGCCGAGCGGTGGGCATGCTGGGCGGCCGATGAGTTCCGGCCCCCGCCGGAGTCGAAGGGAAGACAGCTAACGCAACAGGAGGAGTGAGATGGAAGCGGTCCAGCCTGCACGCTGGAAGATCAATGGGTCCGATCCTGGGCGACTCGGTCGTCTGGCGTACTTCACTGCCCGGCATCGCTGGCCGGTGATAGGCGTCTGGATCGTGCTGACGCTCCTCGGCGGCGTCGCGGCCGGCAAGCTCTCGAGCCGCTGGTATCAGAGCTTCTCGATCCCGGGCAAGCCGGCGTACGAGGCGAGCCAGAGGACGCTGAAGGCATTCGGCGTCGGGGTGCGCCCACCCAGCGTGGTCGTCTTCCACACCGCAGGCGATGTGACCCAGAGCGCCGCGATCCAGCAGGCGATGCGGCGGGCGGCCGCGACGATGCCGGGCGCGCTGACGAGCTCGTACTTCTCGACGCACGAGCAGATGTACGTCTCGCGCGACCGGCATACGACCTTCCTCGAGGTCTACCCGCCCGGCTCTCCGACGTTCAACACGAAGAGCGGCGCGAACCGGCTGCGGGCGGCGGCGGCCAAGGGGCTCGCGGCCGGAATCACCGTGAACGTGACGGGTCACGACCCGCTCGAGGAGGCGTCGACGCACGGCTCGGGCGGCAGCTCGAGCGTCCTGCTCGAGGCGTTGGTCGGCGGGCTCGGCGCGCTCGTGATCCTGCTCTTCGTCTTCGGGACGCTCCCCGCGGTGCTCATGCCGATCGCGATCGCGGTGGCCGCGATCCTGAACACGTTCACGCTCGTCTGGGGCCTGACCTACATCACGAACGTGTCGATCATCGTCCAGTTCCTGATCGCGCTGGTCGGCCTCGGGGTGGCGATCGACTACGCGCTGTTGATGATCTTCCGCTTCCGCGACGAGCTGCGCGAGGGCGAGGACGTCGAGACGGCGCTCGTCGAGACGATGACGCACGCGGGCCGCTCCGTGATCGTGTCCGGCTCGACGGTCGCCGTCGGCCTGCTCTCGCTGATCGTGCTGCCGCTGCCGTTCATCCGCTCGATGGGGATCGGCGGCATGCTCATCCCCGCCGTCTCGGTGCTCGCCGCGATCACCCTGCTGCCGGCGCTGCTCGCGGTGCTCGGCACGCGGATCAACAGCGTGCGCGTGCTGCCGCGCCGGCTCGTCGACCGCGGGCATCCGGAGGACGGCGCCTGGGGCCGCTGGGCTCGCTTCGTGCTCCGCCGCCCGATCGTGGTCGCGGCCGTCGGGATCGCGATCGTGGCCGTGCTCGCGGGCCTCGGCACGCAGATCAACGCGAACGAGGCGCAGCTGAAGAACTTCCCCGGCACCGGCACCGCGATCGCCGGTCGAGACCAGCTCGCCGCCGCGGGGATCAGCCCGGGCGTGATGAAGCCGCTCGACGTGCTCGTCGAGGACGGCGGCAACGCGCAGCAGGTCGCGGCAAAGCTCCGCAGCGTGCCCGGCGTGGTCGGCGCGACGGCGCCGTCCACCTGGCACCACGGCTCCGACTCGCTGGTCGAGGCGTTCCCGGCGATCGACGGCTCCGCGCCCGGGATCCAGGGCGTCGTCGACCGCGTCAACGGGACGCTGAAGGGCACCGACGGAACGCTCACCGGCGTCGCGGCGGTCGACCGCGACTTCATCCACGCCCTGTTCGGCAACTTCCCCTATGTGCTCGGGTTCGTGATGATCCTGACGCTGATCCTGCTCGCACGGGCGTTCCGCTCGATCGTCCTGCCGGTCAAGGCCGTGATCCTGAACCTCGTCTCGCTTGCGGCCGCGTTCGGGATCGTCGTCTTCGTCTTCCAGATGGGCCACGGCTCCTCGCTCTGGAACATCAGCGCCACCCAGGCGATCACCGCCTGGATCCCGCTGATGATCTTCGCCTTCCTGTTCGGCCTCTCGATGGACTACGAGGTCTTCATGCTCACCCGTATGCGCGAGGCCTATGACGAGACCGGCTCCACGGAGCGGGCGATCGAGCTCGGGCTCGCACGCACCGGCAAGCTCGTCACGAGCGCGGCGCTCATCCTCATGTTCGCCTTCCTCGTGCTCTCGTCGAGCCCCGGCTACGAGATCAAGCTGTTCGCGATCGGCCTCGCGGCCGGGATCATCTTCGACGCGACGGTGATCCGCGCTCTGCTCGTGCCGGCGCTGATGCGACTGCTCGGCGATCTGAACTGGTGGATGCCCAAGTGGACGCGGAGCGTCCTCCGCGTCCGCCAGCCGGAGCCGACATCGGAAGTCGCGGCCGAAGGCGCCTAGCGCAAGAACCGAGGGGTGGCGGCCGTTCCGGGCCGCCACCCCTCACTCCTCGTCGCCGTCGGTAAGTCCGGCAACGTGATGGGTGCCGTGCTCGAGACGCCGCGCCACCGCCTCCCAACCCGCGGCGACTGCTGGCAGCCGCTCCACGCTACGGAGTCGAGTTCGAGCTTCCACACTGAGCCTTGCGCTCGGAGGCCTGATCGCGGGAGTCTTCGCCTACCGGCGTTGGGCCGACAATCCGAGTGAAGGGGAGAGTCTTATGCGATTCGCCTTCTCGTCCCTCCCGAAGAGGCTCCCGCTCGCGGTCGCCTTGGCCGCGACGGCGGCGCTCGTGGTGGCGCTCTCTGCCTCTGCGAACGTCTCGGTCACGATCATCGCGACCGATCCGTTCACGAACCCGACGAGCCAGCACGCCACGATCGTGGAGCCGGACACGTACTCGTTCGGCAGCTCGATCGTCGCTGCGTCGCAGTGGGGACGCTTCACCGACGGTGGAGCGTCTGACATCGGGGTCTCGGTCTCCACGAACAACGGCACCTCGTGGACCGCACAGGCGCTGCCGGGCATCACCGGGTTCACGAACCCACCGGGTCCGTATGCCCGCGTCAGCGACCCCTCGGTCGCCTACGACGCGCGCCACCAGGTCTGGATGGTCTCGTCCCTCGCGCTCGATGCCAGCGTCAACGGCGCAGCAGTCATCCTCAGCCGCTCGACGAACGGCGGCGCCACCTGGAACAACCCCGTGAACGTCGCCGTCGCGGGGGCTGGCCAGGATTTCGACAAGAACTGGACCGTCTGCGACAACGACGACCGGAGCACGTTCTACGGCTCGTGTTACACGCAGTGGGACGACTTCGGCCATGGCAACTTGCTGAAGATCGCCTACTCGCGTGACGGTGGGCTGACCTGGAAGCTGAGCAAGACGCCGCGCGTCGGCGTCATCGGCGGGCAGCCGCTCACCCTGCCGAACGGGAACGTCGTCGTTCCGATCGACAATGCGTCCGAGACGGCGCTCGGCTACACGCGCTCGACGAACGGCGGCGTGAAGTTCGGCCAGGCGTTCACGATCACGTCGATCACGGCGAAGGCCGACCCGGGCAACATCCGCAGCGGCCCGCTTCCCTCGGCGGAGATCTCCAACGACGGCAAGATCTACGTCGTCTGGGAAGACTGCCGCTTCCGGTCCGGGTGCAGTCAGAACGACCTCGTCTATGTGACCTCCACGAACGGCACCACCTGGTCGGCGGTTCAGCGGATCCCGATCGACTCGATCCCGAGCACCGCCGACTACTTCATCCCGGGAGTGGCCGTCGACAAGGGGACGTTAGGGGCCAACATCCACGTCGCGGTCGAGTACTACTACTACCCGAACGTCAACTGCACGTTCGCGACCTGCCAGCTCGACGTCGGCTACATCTCGTCGACCGACGGCGGCTCGACGTGGTCGGCCGCTCAGCAGCTCCGGGGCCCGATGACGATGAGCTGGCTCCCGGACACGACGCAGGGCCGGATGGTCGGCGACTACATGTCGACGTCGTTCGACGATTTCGGCCTGGCGCACCCGGTCTTCGCAGAGGCGTACGCGCCGCCGACCGGCGACTGCGTCACCTCGACGCCGCTTTGCAACCAGCCGCTCGAGGTACCGACGACCGGGCTCCCGGCGGCTGCCGGCGCGAACGTCGCGAACGACCCAGTCGTCTACACCGCTCCGAGCAATCCCGGCGCGGCCGCGTTCAGAATCCGCTAACGCCCGACGAAACGCACGCGAGAGAGGCCGGCGCGGAAGCCGGCCTCTCTCGCGGCCGTCGAGGTAGCGCGGACGGCGTCGGCGCGCTCGCCGAGGTGCGCCTCGAGGCGCCAGAGGTTTTCGAGGTGCTGGCTTGCCCAGAGCAGGACGAGCGCAGCTCTCACCGTTGCCTTGTCGCGGTCGCGGGCGGCGTCGCGCACGCAGGCGAGCAGCCGGCTGCCGCCCTCGGTGTCGCGGATGTGCGGCGGCGGCACCGGGCGGCGGTTCACGAGCGCGTACCCGAGGGTGACGTACCACGACTGGAGGGCATGGAGCTCGCGGTCGAGGTTCTCGCCGCGGCGCTCGAGGCGTGCGTCGCCGTCCGCCATCCGTCCGAGTGAGGTGAGCGGCTGCGCCGCCCGGCGGAGGCGCGTCGCACCGCTGACGAGCGCCGCGACGTCCTCCACGTTGAACGCCGTCGCGGAGCGCTCGGCGAGGTATTGCCGAAACGCGTCGTCGAGCCGGTGGAGGGCGGCGTCCGCGGCTCGGCCGGCGCGGGCGGCGGCGTCGGAGCCTCCTCCTTCGCTCAGCTGCCGGGCCGTGGCGACGACGTAGTCCGCGCCGCGCGCGTACGCGGCGGCGAGGTCGTCGCGCAGAAGCGCACCGGCACCGCGGGGCCAGAAGAGGAGGCCGACCCCGAGGCTGATCGCGAAGCCGATGGCGACGTCCTCGACGCGAACCACCCCGACCCTCCAGCCGACCGGCTGGATGATGTTGAAGAGCACGAAGAGGACGACCGTGAAGCCCGCTTGTCCGGCCGCGAACGAGATCGCACGTGGGGCATAGGCGCCGAGCAGGATCGCAACCGGCAGCACGCCCCACAACACCGCTTCGTGCGTCCCGATGCCGATCACGAGCAGCGCCCCGACGACGATTCCTACCGCGGTCCCCGCGAGCGCGCTGACGACCGACCAGCCGGTTCCCAGGGCGTTCGACCGCAGCACGGAGAGCGTGCCGAGGACGACCCAGAAACCGTGCTGGAGACCTGTCCGCTGGGCGATGTAGACGGCGACGGCGAGCCCGACGGCGCCGCGGACGCTGTTCTGGAACCACACCGACCGCACGCTGGCGTGCTCGACCGTGAGGCGCTCCGTGGCCTCGAGCGCGGCACGGGTCGTCGGCGGCCGGGCGACGTCGCGGTCGTCGAGGTCGGGCGCGTCGCTTCCGGTCGCCAGCAATGCGTAGCCGGCCGCCTGGCGGGCGGAGTAGGTGACTGCGCGGATCCGAAACGGCGGCTCGAGCGCCTGCGGGACCACGCCGGCTGGGGTGTCGGTCGGCAGCTCCGGCAGTCGTCGCACGAGCGCGCGCGCGACGGCATCTCGCGCCGCGTCGAGCCGCGCGAGATCGGGCCGTCCGTCACGACCCTCGAGCCGCTCCGCGCTCGTGCGGAGAACGGCGGCGGCCGCCGCCATCGCTTCGGCGTCCTCCGCGCAGGCGAGCTCGAGCGTCGGCAGCTCGGCGGAGGGAGTGAGGAAGGAGAGGAGCCAGTCGAGCTCGTCGGGAAGCGAAGCGAGGGCGGCCGTCGGTCCGGTGGGACCGGTGGGGCGGTGCTGGGTGCCGAGGAGGCGCCTGCCCAGAGCGTCGACCGACCCGCGTGCGAGCCGTGCTCGTTCGGCCGCGCCGTCGCGGTCGGCGTCCAGGAGGTCCGCGACGGCGCGCAACGCGCCGGCGGCATCGTGCTGAAGGTCGGCGCGCCGTCGAGGCGGCCAGAGCAGCATGAGCGCGCAGATCCCGGCGCCGGTCGCGAGTCCCCAACCTTCCAGGCGGTCCGGAATCGCGGAGTTCGGCGCCGGAAGCGTCACCGGCAGGACGAACGTGAGGAGCGCGCCGGTCGCCGCCGCCGCGAAGTAGCCGTTGATCACACCCGCGAAGAGGACGGCAAAGCCGACGACCGCCATAGCGCCCGCGGCGAGCCACGCGTGTCGCGAGCAGAGCGTCCCGAGCGTGATGAACGCGGCTCCCACGCACGCCAGCCCGAGGTACGCGGCCAGGCGGGTCTGCGGCGGGCCCGTGAACTCGACCAGCACGAGCAGCGCGAACGACCCGAACGCCGCGAGGATCGACGTCTGCGGCTGCTCGATCACCTTGTCCGCGAGCGCGAAGACCGCCGGGATGACGATCGCGGCACGTGCGGCGCTCTTCAGCGCTGCGAGGTCCGCCACGGCTCGCGATGATACGAGGCGGCGGGACTCTCCTACTTGATTCGCGCCCGCTCTTCGTCCGCCGTCAGCTCGGCGGTCGGGAGAGCCTCGAGCCGTTCGTCCGGAATCGGTCGTCCGCTTTCGGTCGAGAGCCCGTAGGTACCGGCTGCAAGCCGTTGCTCGGCTCGCTCGACCGCGGCGAGCTGCTCGCGAAGATCCTCTTCGAGACCTTCGTCGAGCTCGTCCTGGTAGAGATCGGCTGCCAGGTTCGCCGGGTCGTACTCGTCTGCCGGCTCGCCGTCGTCCTGAGGGCCGAGCCGGCCGAGCGCATGCTCGATCCGCTCGCGTTCGGCCGCCAGGAGCTCACGTGCGCGATCTGCGTCCACGGGGGTCACCTTACAAGCCGAGATCCCTCCAGCTTGCGCGCGAGCCAGGCGAATGCGTCCCGATAGGCCGCGCGGTCGAGAGCGTGTGGGGCGTCGTACCAGCGGACCATCGTCCCGCGCGGTGCTGCGTGGACGAGGTTGAGGAGCGCGGCGCGCGGAACGATCGCGTCGCGTCGTCCGTCTTCGAGCAGGACGCTCCCCGGCCGCGCGCGGGCCAGGTAGTGGATGGGGTCGACGCTCCCGAGGTCATGTCTGATCTGCGGCCGGAGTGAGGGCGGCGCCGCGGCGGCGTAGGCCGAGACGGGCGCCGCGCCGGCGGAGAGGAGAACGAGCGCGCGCAGCCGGGGCTCGGCCGCGGCGACCAGGGCGCCCGTGCGGGCGCCGGCGCTCCAGCCGAGGTAGCCGATCCGCCTCGGGTCGACGACGGGCAGCGAACGGAGCAGGTCGACGGCGCGGCGGACCGCCAAGACGTCGGAGATCGCGACCGCGCGCGTCTGCGCGAGCAGCTGCGACGGCGTCGTGGCCGAGATCCGCACCGTCGTCGACGGGGCGGTGATCGTCAGCGTGACGACGTCTCGCGCCGCGAGCCGACCGGCCTCGGGAAGCAGCTCGGTCCGGTCGCCCCCGGCGCCGTGCACGAACACGACCGCGGGTCGCCGGCGCGGGCCCGGCGGTAGCACCAGGTAGCCGTCGATGCGGCGGCCGCCGCTTTCGAACGACACGTCGTGGACGGCGAGCGCCGAGTCGCGGGTGTTCACGCGGCCGCGGTCGACGTAGTCGAGCGGTGCCGACGCGTCGTAGGAGAAGACACCGCCGCGGGCTTCGGGGACGCGGGGCGGAGCGCCGGAGCGGCTCGACCTCCCGCAGCCGGGGGCCACGACGGCGAGCACGAGGACGGCGACGAGGCGTGGTCGGAGCACGCCGACACCTTGCCTCAAACGGCCGTGTCGAAGAGCCCCGTCTCGTACGCGAGGACGACCGCCTGGACGCGGTCACGGAGGTCGAGCTTCTGGAGGATGTGCGTGTTGTGCGTCTTGACGGTCGTGTCGCTGATGTAGAGCTCTCGGCCGATCTCGGCGTTCGAGAGGCCGCGCGCGATCAGGCGAAATACGTCGAGCTCGCGCTCCGTGAGATCGTCGAGCTGTCTCGGAGGCTCGGGTTGGGGAATGCGCGTGAACCGCTTGATCACGCGTTTCGTGACGGCGGGGGAGAGGAGTGCATCTCCGCCGGCGACGACGCGGATCGCGGCGAGGAGCTGCTCGGGCGGGTCGTCCTTGAGCACGAAGCCGCTGGCGCCCGCACGAAGCGCCTCGTAGACGTCGAGTTCGAGATCCGAGGCAAGGACAACGCTGGCGACAAGCTCGGCCCCGTGCTCAAGAGCGTCGAGGACGCGCAACGCGCCCATCCCGCCTTCTTCGTCGGAGAGTTCGGCGAGGCGAGCGCGGCCAAGGCGGTCGACACCGCCTTCGCGAACGACCTCAAGAGCGCGGGCGTGTTCTCCATCCCGCTGACGCTGATCGTCCTCGTGGTCGCGTTCGGCGCGCTCGTGGCCGCGGGCATCCCGCTGCTGCTGGCGCTCGCGGCTGTCTTCGCGACGTTCGGGCTGGTCGCGCTGCCCAGTCACCTGCTCCCACTCGCGCAGGAAGCGCCCGCGGTCGTGCTGCTGGTCGGGCTCGCGGTCGGCGTCGACTACTCGTTGTTCTACCTGCGACGCGAGCGTGCCGCGCTCGAGGCCGCCGCTGCCACCTCGGGGCGGTCGGTGCTCATCTCCGGCCTGACGGTGATGGTGGCGATGGCCGGGATGTTCCTGACGGGCGATGCGACGTTCGCGTCGTTCGCATACGCGACGATGATGGTCGTCGCGGTCGCGATGCTCGGCTCGCTCACCGTCCTTCCCGCGCTGCTCTCGAAGCTTGGAGACCGCGTCGACCGGCTGCACGTCCCGCTCGCCGGCCGGATCCGTCGCGACAAGGGCGAAGGCCGCGTCTGGGGAGCGATCGTCGACGGCGTCCTGCACCGGCCGCTGCTATCGGCGGTGCTCGCGGGCGGGTTGTTGCTGGCGCTCGCCGCCCCGACGCTGCAGCTCCGGATCTCGAGTCCGGGGCCGAGCACCTTCCCCCGGTCGCTGGCGGTGGTGAAGACCTACAAGCGCATGCAGCAGGCGTTTCCGGGCAAGGCGCTACCGGCGAACGTCGTCGTGAAGGCGCCGAACGTGAACGCACCGTCCATGCGCAACGCGATCGCGGAGCTGGAGCGGAGGGCGCTTGCGAGCGGGCGAGCCCACAAGCCGATCACGATCGACACGAACCGCGAGCGAACGATCGCGAACCTCACCGTCCCGATCGCAGGGGCGGGAACCGATGCCGCGTCGAATGCCTCCCTCGCCGTGTTGCGCGACGTGATCGTCCCCGAGACGGTCGGTGCGCTTCCGGGCACGGAGGCCGGCGTCACCGGGCTCACGGCCGAATGGAAGGACCAGCAGGACCAGATGAAGTCCAAGCTCCCGCTCGTCGTTGGCTTCGTCCTCCTGTTCGCATTCGGCCTCATGCTGGTCGCGTTCCGCTCGATCGTGGTCGCGATCAAGGCGATCGTGCTCAACCTCCTCTCGGTCGCCGCCGCGTACGGCGTGCTCGTGCTCGTCTTCCAGCACGGCGTCGGCAAGGGGCTGCTCGGCTTCAGCTCGACCGCGGGCATCTCGCCGGTCGTGCCGTTGCTGCTGTTCGTGATCCTCTTCGGGCTCTCGATGGACTACCACGTCTTCATCGTCAGCCGGATCCGGGAGTTGTTCGACCGCGGCGCGAGCATGGACGAGGCGATCGCGGACGGGATCAAGTCCACCGCCGGAGTGGTCACGAGCGCAGCGGTCGTCATGGTCGCCGAGTTCTCGATCTTCGCGACCCTCTCGATGCTGTTCTTCAAGCAGTTCGGCGTGGGGCTCGCGGCGGCGATCCTGATCGACGCGACGATCGTCCGGGGCGTGCTGCTGCCGGCGTCGATGAAGCTGCTCGGCGAGTGGAACTGGTACCTGCCGCGGTGGCTCGAGTGGCTGCCGCGCTTCGAGCCCGGCGAGCCGTCGGCCGCTCCCGAGGCGCCGCCGGCTCCCGTCTCGGCGTAGTCGCCTGGACAGGTCCCGGCCGCGGCGCGCCGCGGCCGGGATCGGATCCAAGCGAACGAGCGGGCCTTCAGTCTGCGAGAGGCCGCTTCCGGACTCGAACCTAGACCCTCCTTACCATCCGCTCGATCGGTGGGAACCTTGGGAACAGTCGGCCGGTCGCCAGGCACGTTTTCTCGGTTTCGGCGGAGAAATTCGACGGCATCGGCGAAGGCCGCTGCCCGGAGATCGTCCGGCCCGCGTGAGGTCTCCAAGTCTTCGGACGCAGCGGACCAAAGTAGATGCGCAGGATTCTCTTAATCTTGTATCAAGATCCATTCACTACTATGTGATAACATCTTACGAATAACCGAGAATCTGGCATACACACGTTCTAGTGGAGTGGAGATCAAGATATGACTAGTGATATACCTCTCATACTCGCCGCTGCGGCCGACGATGTGGAGAAGTCGGGCGTGCCGGACGATCTCCGGGCAGCGGCCTTCGCCGCTGCGATCACGATCCGCACGGGCGGCGTGACGCGGACCGCGACGGCTCCCCCGGTCGCCGTCGCGACTGAGGGCGGCGAGGTGAATGACTGGCGCACCCCTGTCGCGTCCGCGCTCTCGGGCGAGGCCGACGACATCGGCGAAGCGTTCGATCTCGTCGACGGGCGGATGCACCTGACCATTCCGCCGTCGCGCCTGCCGCCTCAGAAGGCGGCGGCCATGAAGGACGTCGCCCTCCTCGTGTGCGCTGCTCGGCAGGCGGCCGACGTGGATGCCGACGACTGGACTCCGGTCGGGGTCATTCGCGACGAGTGTCGCGACCTCGGCGTTCTCGACGCGAACAACTTCGCAGCGGAGATCTCTCAGCTCGCCGAGGTGATGAGCTTCCGCGGCACCGGTCGCTCACGCCTCCTCCGCGTCAACCGGCGCGGCTATGAGCAGGCTGGTCATCGGCTCCGGGAGCTCCTTGCGCCGTGACCGAGCGAACGACGCCACTCGCGCTTCAGGTCCAGGATCTGCCGACGGGCACCGACCGTGTGCTCGTCATCGCGGCGCTTGTCTCACAGCGGAGCCCCGACGCGACGTTCTCCCCCATCGAGATCAACAAGGCTTTCGACGCATTCCGGCTTCCGGCACCGTCGAACACGAGCCAATCGTTGGCGCAGCTCCGCTCGCGCGGCTTCGCGGTCAAGCGCCGCGAAAGGGGATGGTCGCTTACGCCGCGGGGC
>VAXK01000349.1 GCA_005885565.1 Actinomycetota bacterium | reverse complement strand
TAGCCGCACTGTGAAGGTCGCTCGTGGACCGGTCGGCTCAGACGGACGCGAGCCCCCTCCTTCGGCTTTTCGCTCGGTAGCCTGAGTGGACATGTTGGAGGTCTTCGGAGATTCCTCGCGGGACGGCGAGCTGGCGCTCGTCCGCCTCGCGATCGACGGCGAGCGGATCGTCGACGCCGACGCGCCCGGGCTCGACCGGCCGCTGCCGGGGCTCACGCTCCTCGAAGCCGCGGCGGTCGGCGGCGAGACGCTCGCCGCGGACGCGCTGGCGAACGCGCTCGGGCCGGTCTTCCGGGCCGCCCCGGCATCGGGTCGCGTCGCCGTCGCGATGAGCGGCGGCGTCGACAGCGCCGTCGCGCTCCTTCGGTCCGGACCGGGAGCGATCGCCGTGACGCTC
>VAXK01000348.1 GCA_005885565.1 Actinomycetota bacterium | reverse complement strand
GCGAACGCTGGCCACCGGCCATTACGCACGCATCGTGGACCACCGCGGAAGGCTTCTGCTGGCGCGCGGCGCCGACGCGCGCAAGGACCAGTCGTACATGCTCGCCCGGCTCGAGCCGGGGCTCCTCGACCGGATCGAGTTTCCGCTCGGCCAGAGCTCGAAGGACGACGTGCGCGCCGAGGCGCGCGCCGCCGGGCTCGCCGTCGCCTCCCGCGCCGAGAGCCAGGAGGCGTGCTTCCTCGCCGGCGGGGACTACCGCGACTTCCTCGTGCGCCACGGCCTCGACGCGGCCCCGGGGCCGGTCGTCGGCGAGGACGGTGCCCAGCTGGGACGGCACGAGGGCGTCTGGCGCTTCACGCCCGGGCAGCGGCGCGGGCTCGGCGTCGCCGCGTCGGAGCCGCTCTACGCGCTCCGCACCGAGCCGGACACGAACACGGTCGTGGTCGGTCCGCGTGAGTCGCTCGCGAAGCGGGAGGTCTCCGTCCGCGGCCGCCTCTTCGTCGCGGTCGAGCGGGCCGACGCGAAGCTCCGCTACCGCTCTCCCGCGATCCCGGCGGCGGTCGAGGAGACCGCGTCCGGGTTCCGCCTGCAACTCGACGAGCCGGCCTACGGCGTCGCGCCTGGCCAGGCGGCCGTTCTCTACGACGACGACGTCGTCGTGGGGGCAGGACTGATCGTGCCGGGCGCGTAAGATCGCGCCGTGTTCCCACTCGCCATCGCTTGGAGCGACGTCGCGTACGCCGCGCTGAGCGTCTTCCTCGTCGTCGTCGGGCTTGCGCTCGCGTATGCCTTCGTCCAGCTGGGCGGAACGCTCGGCCGGGTTTCCGCGTTCATCAAGGGAGCGGAGAACGAGATTCTCCCTGTTATCTCCAAGGTCGGAGGGACCGTCGATCGCGTGAACGGCCAACTGGACAAGGTCGACCAGATCACGGACAGCGCCGTGGACGCGGTCGAGAGCGTCGACTCGGCGGTGCGTGCCGTGAGCTTCGCGATCACGCGGCCGGTGCGAAAGATCTCCGGCCTCGCCGCGGGACTCTCACACGGCGCGTCTGAGCTGCGCGTGAGCCACGACTGGCGCTCGGCGGTCGCGGCCGGAAAGGACGCGGCCACCCGGCGCCAGCACGAGCTCGACGAGGAGCTACGCGAAGTGGGAAGCGAAGGGTCGTGACGCCCGACACGATCACGCTCACGCTGCCTCCCGAGCGCGAGTTCCAGCGCGTCGCGCACCTCGTCCTCGGCGGCCTCGCAGTGCGGCTCAACCTGACGCTCGAGGCCCTCGAAGACCTCCAGCTCGCGCTCGACGGCCTGCTCGACAGCGGCTCGGCGGAGCAGGAGGTGACGCTCGAGCTGAGCGTCCTCCACGACGCGATCGAGGCCTCGGTCGGCCCGTTCCGCGCGCGTTCGGTGCAGCGCGCCCTGGACGCCGGGGCCGACGGCGTGGGCCTGCGGCGCGTCCTCGACACCGTCGTCGACCGCGTCGAGGTCTCCGAGCGGGACGGCGGCGACTGGGTGCAGCTCACGAAGCGGATCGACGGGCAGAAGGACGGCGGGCTGTGAGCACGGTCGAGAAGAACGACAAGGTGCTCCTCCGCCGCTATCACGAGGAGGGCGACCTCGCCGCGCGCGAGCAGCTGATCGAGCAGTACATGTCGCTCGTCCGCTCGCTCGCCCGCCGCTACTCGTACCGCGGCGAGCAGCTCGAGGACCTCGTCCAGATCGGCGCGATCGGGCTCATCAAGGCGATCGACCGCTTCGACCTCGACCGCGGCGTCGAGCTGACGACGTACGCGACCCCGAACATCATCGGCGAGATCAAGCGGCACTTCCGCGACAAGGGCTGGTCGGTGCGCGTGCCGCGCGGGTTGCAGGAGCTCAACGTCCAGCTCTCGCGCCTCATCGAGCAGCTCACGGTGCAGCTCGGCCGCTCGCCGACGATCGCCGAGCTGGCGAAGGCGGCGAACGTCGAGGAGGAGGAGGTGCTCGAGGCGCTCGAGTCCGGGCGCGCCTACAGCTCGCTGTCGCTGTCGACGGGCGGCGGTGGCGACGACGACGCCGACCTCGACCCGCTCGAGTCGATCGGCACCGAGGAGCACGCGTACGAGGTCTCGGAGGACCGCGCGGTCCTGGCGCCGGGCTTCAGAGTGTTGGACGACCGGGAGCGGAAGATCCTCCACCTGCGCTTCTTCAAGGGGCTCACGCAGTCGCAGATCGCCCAGCAGGTCGGGATCTCGCAGATGCACGTCTCGCGGCTGATCCGGCGCTCGCTGGAGAAGATCCGCGACGAGATCGCGGCCGAGGAGGACGACACCGGCCGTCACGCCGCGAGCGGCTAGCACCGCTGTCGGAGCCGCTCCGGCAGACACGACCGCCGCGGCCATGGTCGATTTCGCCGAGCGGTGCCAGGCACGTGCCTGGCACCGAAGGTCGAA
>VAXK01000124.1 GCA_005885565.1 Actinomycetota bacterium | reverse complement strand
CTGACGCTCGTCCGGCTCGCGCTCATCCCCGTCTTCGTCGGGCTCGTCCTCGCCTCTGACCAGGGGCACAGCTGGCCGGCGGCGATCGTCTTCGGCGTCGCGGCGATCACCGACCAGGTCGACGGCTTCCTCGCGCGTCGCTGGCGGGTCGAGTCGCAGTTCGGGAAGGTGGCCGACCCGCTGGCCGACCGGCTCATGATCGACGCCGCGGTGATCCTGCTCTGGCACGCGGGACGCCTGCCCTGGGTCGCGCTCGTCATCCCGGCACGTGACGTCGTGCTCGTCGCCGGGTACAGGCTCGTCGTGGAGCGCGGCTACGAGCTCGCGGTGAACCTGGCCGGGAAGGCCGCCACCTGGCTGCTCTACGCCGCGCTCGCCTTCGTCATGGTGACCCACCACGGGGACCGCTGGCCCCTGTGGCTCTTCTGGGCCGGGGTCGTGCTCGCGGCGGCCGCCGTCGCGGGCTACCTCGCCAAGGCGCGGCGTGAGGTGAAGACGTCGTGAAGGCCGTCGTCATGGCCGGCGGGGAGGGCACGCGTCTGCGCCCCCTCACCTCCAACCAGCCGAAGCCGATGGTGCCGATCGTCGGCAAGCCGTGCATGGAGCACATCCTCGAGCTCGTCCGCGAGCACGGGTTCGAGGACGTGATCGTGACCGTCGCCTTCCTGCCGCAGGCGATCCGGAGCTACTTCGGCGACGGCGAGTCGCTCGGGCTCACGATCGAGTACTCCGTCGAGGAGTCGCCGCTCGGCACCGCAGGTTCCGTGCGTCTCGCGAGTGACCGCCTGGACGAGACCTTCCTCGTCATCTCCGGCGACGCGCTCTGCGACATCGACCTCGGCGCCCTCGTCGCCTTCCACCGCGAGAAGGGCGCGGCGGTCACGATCGGCCTCAAGTCGGTCGACAACCCGCTCGAGTTCGGGATCGTGGTCACGGACGAGGACGGCCGCGTCGAGCGCTTCCTCGAGAAGCCCTCCTGGGGCCAGGTCTTCTCCGACACGATCAACACGGGCATCTACGTCCTCGAGCCCGAGGTCTTGCGCCACGTGCCGACCGACCGGCCCTACGACTTCTCGAAGGAGCTCTTCCCGCTCCTGCTCGAGATGGGCCGCCCGATCTACGGCCACGTCTGCGAGGGCTACTGGCAGGACGTCGGCGACCTCGACCAGTACCGGCAGGCGAACTTCGACGCGCTCGACGAGCACGTGCGCCTGAACGTGCCGGGGATCCGGCTGCGCGGGAACATCTGGGTGGGGGAGGGGGTCGACATCGAGGACCTCGAGCGCATCGAGGGGCCGGCCTTCGTCGGCAACTACTGCCGCGTCTCGCCCGAGGCCTCGGTCGGCCCGTACTCGGTGCTCGAGACGAGCGTGACGCTGCGCGAGGGCGCCCGCACCGCCCGCTCCGTGATCGACGCCGCGACGTACGTCGGCCAGAGCGCGGTCATCGAGGGCGCGATCATCGGTCGCCGCTGCGAGGTTCGCCGCCACGTGCGGATCCAGGAGGGCGTCGCGATCGGCGACGACGTCGTGCTCGGCGCCGAAAGCGTCATCGCGCAGGGCGTCCGCATCTACCCGTACAAGGAGGTCGAGTCCGGCTCGCACATCTTCGAGAGCCTGATCTGGGAGTCGCGCGCCTCGTCGCGCCTCTTCGGCAAGGACGGCGTCGCGGGCCTCGTCAACGTCGACGTGACGGCGGAGGCCGTCGTCCGGCTCGCGATCGCGCTCGGAACGGCGCTCAAGCGCGACTGCCGCGTCGTCGCGAGCCGCGAGTCGCCGGCCGCCTGCCGGATGATCAAGCGGGCGATGATCTCCGGCCTGAACTCGACCGGCGTCGACGTCGCCGACCTGCGCGTCCTGCCGGCCGCCGTGAGCCGCCACCTCCTGAAGACGCACGGCTACGACGTCGGCTTCCACGTCGGCACGAGCTCGGTCGACCCGGAGGTCGTCCAGATCCGCTTCTTCGAGCAGCCCGGGATCCAGCTGACGCCGTCCATGCAGAAGGAGATCGAGAAGCACTTCACGCGGCAGGAGTTCCGGCGCGCCGCCTACGACGAGGTCGGCTCGGTCACGTACCCGGCGCGCGTGCGCGAGAGCTACGCGCAGGACCTGCTCTCGAGCCTCGACGTGGAGGCGATCCGCAGGCGCGGCTTCCGGCTCGTCGTCGACTACGGCTACTCGGCCGCGTCGTTCGTGCTCCCGCTCGTGCTGGGCCCCCTCGGCGTCGAGGCCGTCTCGGCGCACACCTTCGCGGCCGAACGGGAGGAGCCCGCCCCCGGCGAGCGGCTCCAGCAGTCGATCGCGCAGGCGCGGCGGCTCGTGACCGCGGTGGGCGCCGATCTCGGCGTCGTCTTCGACCGCGCGGCCGAGCGGCTGTACCTGATCGACGAGCGCGGCCAGGAGATCCCGGTGGAGCAGACGCTCCTCCTCTTCCTGCGCCTGATCGGCTCGAACGGCCGCCGCGGCAAGCTCGCGTTCCCGGTGACTGTCACGAGCCAGGTGGACGAGCTCGTGCGGGACAGCGATCTCGAGGTCGTGCGCACGCCGGCCTCGCTCGCCGAGCTGACGCGCGCGGCGGCGGAGCAGAACGTGATCTTCGCCGGCGCGGTCGGCGGCGGCTACGTCTTCCCCGAGTTCCTGCCCGCCTACGACGCGGTCGCGAGCCTGTGCAAGCTCCTCGAGCTCCTCGCGCCCGTCGAGCAGCCGCTGTCGGCCCTCGTCTCCGACCTGCCGGCGCCGACGCTCGTCCACGACGAGCTCCCGTGCCCGTGGGCGATGAAGGGGCTCGTCATGCGTGTCCTCACCGAGCGCCTCCGCGACCGCGACGTCGACACCCTCGACGGGATCAAGGTCTTCGACGAGCGCGGCTGGGCTCAGGTGCTGCCCGACCCCGACGAGCCGGTCATCCACCTGTACGCCGAAGGCAGGACGCCGGAGGACTCACGGGAGCTGCAGGACGAGCTTCGGGAGCTCGTCGAGGAGATCATGGCCGAGGAGCCTGCGGCGGCCAGATCCTGAGGCTGAGGCGGCCCGACCCTAAAGCTGAGGTTGACCCCTGGGCCTCCGGGCTGCTTTACTGGGAGGGCTGTGGAAGCCGACGCCTTCCCCGATCTCGCCTCGCTCGCCGACGAAGAGCTCAAGGGGCTCATCGAGCGCTACCAGACGGAGGAGCGCGAGGTCTCGTTCCGGCGCCGCATGCTGCACGGCTACATCGACATGCTCCGGACGGAGCTCGTCGCACGGTTGCGGGAGTCGGGCGGGAAGAGCGTGCTCGAGGACGTCGACGTCGAGCGGCTGACGGACATCCTCGCCGCGAAGGCGCCGCCGCCGAATCCGGAATGACCCACGTCTACTGCCCCGAGTGCGGCTTCCAGAACCCGGAGGCCGCGAACTACTGCGCCAAGTGCGGCGCGCTCCTCGTGCGGGACAGCGGCGCCGAGACGACGATGGCGTACACCCTCGACGAGGGCGAGGACGACGCTGCGGAGGTCCTCGAAGACCTCGGCGTCAAGGGCCCCGCGCTCGTCGTCCGCTCGGGCGGCGGAAGAGCGGGGGAGACCTTCCACCCCGAGGGCGGGCGCACGACGATCGGCCGCTCACCCGACTGCGAGATCTTCCTCGACGACGTCACCGTCTCGCGCAAGCACGCCGTGCTGACGCAGCGCGACGGCGGGTTCTTCATCGAGGACCTCGGCAGCCTGAACGGGACGTTCCTCAACCGCCACCGGATCGAGACGGCGGAGCTGAACGACGGCGACGAGCTCCAGATCGGCAAGTACCGGCTCATGTTCCTCCTCAAATGAGCGTCACCGAAGCACCCACCTCGACGCGCCTGCTCACGATCGGCTCCGTCTGCTCGCGCCTGAAGGCGGATTTCCCGGACATCTCGATCTCGAAGATCCGCTACCTCGAGGACCAGGGCCTCCTCGCGCTGCGGCGCACGCAGGGCGGCTACCGGCTCTTCAGCGAGGAAGACGTCGAGCGGCTCGAGACGATCCTGCGCCTCCAGCGCGACGAGTTCCTGCCGCTGCGGGTGATCCGGCAGGAGCTCGCGTCGCCCTCCGGAGGCAAGGACCGCAAGCGGACGCGGCCGGTCGGGCTCGGCCGCGAGGAGGACCTCGACCTCGCGGAGCTCTGCCGGCGTGCCGGGATCAGCGGCGAGCTCGCGCGCGAGCTCGACACTCGGACGAGGGCGAGCGGCTCTACGGCGAGGGCGACGTCGACGTCGCGATCGCCTGCGCGCGGCTCGCGCAGTTCGGCATCGCGCCCCGCCACCTGCGCGCCTTCCGCACGGCTGCGACTCGCCAGGCCGGCCTGCTCGAGGCGGTCGTCGCGCCCGCCCTGCGCGCCCGCAACCCCGAGCGGCGCAAGACGGGGATGGAGGACCTCGAGGAGCTCGCCGGGCTCGCGCAGGAGCTGGCGCAGCTCCTCTTCTGGCGCGAGCTGCGGCAGCTCGTCCCGGCCTGACATGGCCGTCGACCTGAAGGCCAAGGTTCGCGACGTCCCGGACTTCCCGCAGAAGGGAGTCATCTTCCGGGACATCATGCCGCTCCTCGCCGACGCGGAGGCGCTGGGACAGACGATCGAGGCGCTCGGCGCATGGGCGAAGACGAAGGAGCCCGACCTCGTCCTGGGCGCCGAGGCTCGGGGGTTCATCCTCGGCGCCGCGATCGCGTACGAGATCGGCTGTGGCTTCGTCGCGGCGCGGCGGCCCGGCAAGCTCCCGCCCGAGACGGTCAGCGCGACCTACGCGCTCGAGTACGGCCAGAACGCGCTCGAGCTGCACCCCGAGATGATCGGCCGCGGCGCCCGGGTGCTCGTCCACGACGACGTGCTCGCGACGGGGGGGACGGTCGAGGCGATCGCAGGTCTCGTGGAGTCGCTCGGCGGGGAGGTCGTCGGTTGTGCGTTCATCGTCGAGCTGACCTTCCTCGGCGGCCGCGAGCGGCTCTCGAAGTACGACCTGCACGCGCTGATCGAGTACTGACCGTCGAGTTAGCGGCAGATGCCGCAAAGGGGGTTTCGGCTACCGTCCGGAGAGCCGATTAGAACGGGCACCGTGTACGACGCGCTGACGACCCGCTACACCTTCGCCTGTCCGGCTCGGGGCGAGTCGCACGTCTGCCTGTCGTCCTTCCGCGAGCTCGAGCGGCTGCCTGGCGCGGCGCATCCGGCCGTCTACCGCGTCCGCTTCTCGTGCGCCTGCGGCGACGACCACGACGGGCTCGTCGCGCACGACGAGCTCGACTGGGCGCCGCTCGGCCTCGACGCGGGCCGGTTCCTGAACCTCATGACCGCGCGGCTCGAGCCTGCGGCCGCCGAGCTCGGAGACCAGGCGCTGCGGCGGCTGGAAGCGGGGGAGTGGCCGTGGAGCTTCTTCTGCTACCCCGAGGAGCGGGCACGGCCGGTGTTCCCGTCGGCGTTCGCGGTGCTCGCGCCGGGCGACGGCTCCGTCGGGATCGCCGTGCGCTGCCCGGCCTGCGGCCGCACGTCCGTGAACCTCGTCTCGCGGCCGCACGTCGACCTCCCGTTCTTCAACGACCCCGAGGTGGGGGTCGTCGCACACGTGTTCGCCGAGGACGCGATCCACACTTTGGACTCGTTCTGCGCCGAGCTGTACTCGACGAGCTTCGACGGCCGCCGCCTCGATCTTCAGTAACCGGCAGCGCCGCTGCGCCGTTACCTCCGTACGGGACTACCCGGAATGAGGTGATACGCATGTACGGACTCACTCGAGCGACGACGACGCTGCTCGCGGCGGCCGTCGCCGGCTTCCTGATCTGGCTCGCCGCCCAGTTCTCGAACCACCACGAGGGCGGCTACTGGGCGATCATGGGCGTGCTCGCGGGCGCGGGGCTCGTGATGGCGCTGTCGCAGCTCCTCGGCGGCTGGACGAAGTGGGGGTGGCCGCGCCTGTCGGCCTCGTTCTTCCTCTTCGCCTTCGTCCCGGTCGCGATCGTCTGCCTCTGGGTGATCGTCGCCGGCGAGCCGAGCAACGCCTGGCTCCACCGGCACGTGCTCGCCTGGTCGAGCGACATCCACGTGCGCGGCGTCCTGAACGACGTCATGAAGTACATCCCCGTCTTCGCCTTCGGCACGGGGCTCGTCTTCGGCTTCACGTTCGACACGACGGGCCCGGTGGTGCGCGACACGGCCGTTGGGCGTCGCGCCGCCGCTCCGCCGCCGGTCGAGGACCGGACGGCTGCCGACGAGCCGACGACGGCGGAGCGGGCGAGGACGACGTCCGCGCGTGACGAGGAGTACGCCGGCGCCCGCGGACGCGGAGCTCCACCGCCCGAATAACACCGTCTGGCATCCAGCGAGCCGTCCTCCAGGGCGGCTCGCTCGTGTCAGGGATGAAGCGGCGCGCCTCGCTCCGTCGATAGGAAGAGGGCATGGCCGCAGCCGCACCCGACCGGATTCCGAGCGGGCGTCGGGCGGTGCTCCTCCTCGAGCACTGCGCCGCGCTCGACCACCGCGACGATGCCCACCCGCGCGGGTTCGCGCGCCTCGAGGAGGTCGTCGGCGGCCGGATGGCGCGGCTCCTGGTCGGCGCCCTGGTCGGCGATCACCGGCTGTCGCCGCGCGACCTCGTCGGCTGACGAAGCTCCTCGTCGCCGAAGATCCGGACGAAGAGGAAGATCACGGCGAACGAAAGCGCGGCGAGGATCACCGAGAGCGCCTGCGAGATGCCGATCGCGACGAGGCCGAGCCAGATGAAGAGGCCGAACCCCACGGCCCACAGGAACGACGAGACGCCGCGGTCGATGCTCGGGGGCCGCAGGTGGGGCACGGAGGGATCCTACTCAGCGCTCGGGCGGCACGATCTCGGTGGGCTGGATCGCCAGCCGCTCCTCGCCGATCCGCTTCTCGGCCTCGCCGACGGCGCGGTGGGTAGATCGCTCGACCGCTCGGGCCCGCTCCTCGAGCGCCCGCATCCGCTCGCGGAGCCTGGCGATCTCGTCGGCGTCCTCTCGGTAGGCGGCGCCGCCGAGCTCGAGCTGCGTCTGCCGGAGCCCGGCGCGGAGCCGCGCGAGCTCGGAGCGGGCCGCCAGAACCTCCCGGGAGGCACGCGACCGAGCGGCGGTCGAGGCAAACGCGAAGCGGGCCCAGTCGCGGACATGCTCGCCAAGCGGCCGTAGGACGCCGAAGAGCCTCGGCTCGATGCGCTCGTAGTCGACGGTCGGATCGCGATCCACGGCCTGCGCTTACCCGAAATCAGGCAAGAGCATCCGTGTCGGACCATAAGTTTCGCCGAGCCGGTTTCGCTTTCGTCCACCGCTCCTGCTGACCTTTCGCCTTGGCCTTGCGGCCTTCTCGTACGGCCCTCAGGTTCGGTTTCGACCTACTCGCGCTCCGTGCTCGGCGCAAGCGGCACTCTAGGGAGGCGCAAGGGGCCATGCAAGCCTGCTGAACAGGCAGTGGCCGCAATTTGCGAACTTTTCTGTTTTCCACATTTTCACAGCCTTTCGTGCAACCTGTGGAAAAGCCGGCGGCGGGGCGGGGCAGCCGAGTCTTCGCGCATCCTCGAACTTGACATAACACCCGTTATCGTGCATTCGGCTCCGCTGGTGTAACCGCGGTTCCTGTGGAAAGATTCGACCAAGGCCCGGCGTCCGCCGGGTCTTTCAGACGAGCGAGACGCCCACGCCCGAACGCAAGCAGACACCTGCCGAGCTCGCGCGGGAGCTCGGAATCCACCCGAGCACGCTCAACGTCTGGCTCCGGCGGACGTTCCCGCGCTCTCGCTCGCAGCGCGGGCGCCGCTGGGTTCTGACCGACGCGCAGCGCCGGGCCGCCTACGCGCACTTCGGCCGCAGGCGGGCGCAGAAGCCGCAGGACGCCGCCGGCGCGGCCCTGCCCAACCTCGCCGCCTCGAACGGCGCGCGCCGGAACGGCTTCGGCCCTCCGAACGGGAACGGCGGCGGTAACGGCGGCTGGGCGCCGCCCGCGCCCGACGACGACCTGCCGCCGCGCATCCGCCGCCGCCGGCTGCGCCGGCGCCAGCAGGCGAGCCGGGTCCCGCACCGCTTCGCACTCGCGCTCCTGACCTTCCCGCTCGCCGTCCTCGGCGCCGTGGCCGTCGCAGCGGCGTTCGGCGGCCAGGCGGCCGTCAAGTCGACGTGCTCGCTCAAGGCGCTGCGCCCCCTCAGCATCGGCGAGAACTCGTTCGTCTTCGCCGACGACGGGTCGCTGCTCGGGTCGATCCCGTCCTCGCGAAACCGCCAGCCGCTCCAGCTCGGTGAGATGACGCGCTGGATCCCGAAGGCGACCGTCGCGGTCGAGGACCGGCGCTTCTACGAGCACGGCGGCCTCGACTACCGAGGCATCCTGCGCGCGGCGCTGACCGACATCCAGAAGGGCACCTTCGCCCAGGGCGGCTCGACGATCACGCAGCAGCTCGTCCGGAACCTCTACATCGGCAACGACCAGCGGACGCTCGAGCGCAAGCTGCGGGAGGCGTGCCTCGCGCTTCGGCTCTCCGCGTCCTGGTCGAAGAACCGCATCCTCGCCGCCTACCTGAACCAGGTCTACTACGGCAACCACGCCTACGGGATCGAGGCGGCGGCCCAGACCTACTTCTCGCGCACCGCACGCCGTCTCAGCCTGGCGCAGTCGGCGCTCCTCGCCGGCCTGCCGCAGGCGCCGTCGGTCTACGACCCCTTCGAACAGCCGAAGGTCGCTCGGCAGCGACGGAACGACGTCCTGCGCGCGATGCTCGCCTCGCGCTACATCACCCCGGCGCAGGCCCGGCGCGCCACGCGCGCGCCGCTCGGCCTCGAGCCGGGCAGCATCTACACCCGGATCCGGCAGCCGTACTTCTTCCAGTACGTCGAGGACCAGCTCGTCGCCGGCTTCGGCGCGAGCCGGGTCCAGCGCGGCGGCCTGAAGGTGAAGACGACGATCGATCCGCGTCTCCAGACGGAGGCCGAGCAGTCGATGAAGAGCATCCTGCGGACGAAGACCGACCCGGCGGCGGCGCTCGTCGCGATCGACCCTCGCGACGGGAAGATCCGCGCGATGGCGGTCGACGTGCCGAGCGGCGAGCACCTCCAGTTCAACCTCGCCTCGCAGGGCCACCGCCAGGCGGGCAGCGCCTTCAAGCCGTTCACGCTCGCGGCCGCGATCGAGAACGGGATCTCGCTCTCGTCGACGTTCAACGGGCCGCCGTCGCTCCTCATCACCGACCCGCGCTGCGCGACGAACTTCCAGCCCTGGGACGTGCACAACTCCGCCGACGAGTCCGCCGGGACGATGAGCCTCATGGACGCGACGGCCTACTCCGTGAACACGATCTTCGCCCAGCTCGCCGTGAAGGTCGGGCCGCCGGAGGTCGCCAAGTGGGCGCACCGGATCGGCATCGAGTCGCCGCTCCAGCCGGTCTGCTCGATCACGCTCGGGACGCAGCCCGTCTCGCCGCTCGAGATGACCTCCGCGTACGGGACGTTCGCGGCGCACGGGATCAGGCACCACCCGCAGTCGCTCGAGGCCGTGCGGAGCGCGAACGGCGAGACGCTGACGCAGGCGCTCCAGGCGGGCTATCGCGTGCTGCCGGCGAACGACGCCGATCTCGTCACCGCTGCGCTCCAAGGCGTCATCGCGCACGGCACGGGGACGGCCGCCAACATCGGCCGGCCGGCGGCGGGCAAGACGGGGACGGCCGAGAACTACCAGGACGCCTGGTTCTGCGGCTACGTGCCGCAGCTCGTCACGTGCGTCTGGGTCGGCTATCCGCACCGCGAGCTCTCGATGCAGTACATCGAGGGCTACGCCGCCGTCTTCGGCGGCACGATCCCCGCCTCGATCTGGCACGAGTTCATGTCGCAGGCGCTCGCGAACGTGCCCGTCGAGAGCTTCCCCTCGGCGTACGACCACGGCCAGGCGGTGTCGGGCGGCGGCTACTACCAGACCACGACACCCTCGTACTCGACGTCGACGCCGACGACCACGACGACCGCGACGAGGCCGGCAACGACCGCCGCGCAGCCGCCGCCTCCGCCTCCCCCGCCGGCCTCGCCGCCTCCTCCGGCCCCGCCGCCGCCTCCGCCTCCCCCACCGCCGCCTCCTCCGCCTCCGGCGCCGCCGCCTCCACCGCCTCCGGCGCCTCCACCGCCGCCGCCTCCCCCGCCACCGGAGTGACACTTGCGTCGCTCTGGGGTAGGGTTGAACGCCCCAGGCAGGGTTTGACATTTCTCACGACGAGGGAATCAATCGGCGCGGCATGGTCGACCTGATCGAGAGCGTCCTCGAGCACGAGGAGCTCCGCGGTCTCATCGAGACTGCGGAGCCGACCGGCTCGATCCGTCAGGCCGACCTCGCGGAGCTCCTCGAGCTCCATCCGCTCGAGCCCCTCGAGATCGACGCGCTCTACCGTGAGCTCGACCAGCGCGGGATCGAGGTCGTGGAGGAGAAGGAGCGTGAGCCGCCACCGCCGCCCCTCGCGCAGCAGCTCTCCTACGAGACGACGACGGACGCCCTCCAGCTCTTCCTCCGCGAGGCGGGCCGGCACGCGCTGCTGACGGCGCCGCAGGAGGTCGAGCTGGCGAAGCGGATCGAGCGCGGAGACCAGGCGGCCAAGCAGCGCATGATCCAGTCGAACCTGCGCCTCGTGGTCTCGATCGCGAAGAACTACCGCAACCAGGGCCTCCCCTTCCTCGACCTGATCCAGGAGGGGACGCTCGGGCTCATCCGGGCGGTCGAGAAGTTCGACTGGCGCCGCGGCTACAAGTTCTCCACCTACGCGACGTGGTGGATTCGCCAGGCGGTGGCGCGGGCGCTCGCCGACAAGGCGCGCACGATCCGGATGCCGGTGCACATCGTCGAGCGGCTCCAGAAGATGAACCGCGCCGAGCGCCTGCTCTGGACGCAGCTCGGCCGCGAGCCCTCCCTCGAGGAGATCGCCGAG
>VAXK01000123.1 GCA_005885565.1 Actinomycetota bacterium | reverse complement strand
CCGGCTTCTACCGGCGGTGGTGGCGCTACGTCTCGACACGCGACATCTGGGGCGCGGCGCGCGGCGTCGCGATCGGCTGCCTCATCGCCGACCTCACGGTCTACTTCGCGCACCCGGTGCGCGGCTTCCCGCTCCCGCGCGGCGTGGCGGTGCTCGACTTCCTGCTCCTGCTCGCGTTCGTGACCGGCTCGCGCCTGCTCGCGCGCACCGTAACCGAGCGGCCCGCGCCCGGCCGGCTCGTCGTCCGCGGCAAGGAGGTGATCGTCGTCGGCGCCGGCGACGCGGCATGGCAGGTCGTCCGGCAGATGCTGCGCACGCCGGAGCTCCGCTACACGCCGATCGGGCTGATCGACGACGACCCGAAGAAGCGGAACATCCAGCTCGAGGGCGTACGCGTGATCGGGACGACCGGCGAGCTCCCGCACATCCTCCGCGACAGCCCGCCCGACGAGATCCTGATCGCGATCCCATCCGCTCCGGGCGAGCTGCGCGAGCGCGTCGTCGAGGCGGCGCGCCAGGCGCGCGTGCCCGTCAAGACCGTGCCGGGCCTGCACGAGCTCATCTCCGGCCGGGTCAGCGTCGCGCAGATCCGGCCCGTGCAGGTCGAGGACCTCCTGGGGCGTGAGGCGGTCGAGGTCGACCTCGAGTCGATCGCGTCGTATCTCAAGGACGAGGTCGTGCTCGTCACCGGCGCGGGCGGCTCGATCGGCGCCGAGCTCTGCCGGCAGATCGTGCGCGTCGGCCCGAAGCGGCTCGTGCTCGTCGACCACGGCGAGACGCCGCTCTTCGAGATCGAGCGCGAGCTCGTCGACGAGCGCAGCTTCACCGCCACGGTGCCGGTGCTCGGCGACGTGAAGAGCGAGACGAGGATGCGCCAGCTCTTCGAGAGCTACCGGCCGTCGGTCGTCTTCCACGCCGCGGCCTACAAGCACGTGCCGATGATCGAGGCGAACCCGCTCGAGTCGGTGCGGAACAACGTGCTCGCGACGAAGGTGGTCGCCGACGTGGCGGTCGAGATGGGGGCGGAGCGGTTCGTGCTCGTCTCGACGGACAAGGCACTGAACCCCGCCGCGGTCTACGGGCAGTCGAAGGCGATCTGCGAGTGGATCGTCGAGGCGTACGGGGCGCGGCGGGACGTGTCCACGCGCTTCGTCGCCGTGCGCTTCGGCAACGTGCTCGGGTCGGCCGGGAGCGTGATCACGATCTTCCGCCGCCAGATCGAGCAGGGCGGCCCGGTGACAGTCACCCACCCGGAGATGACCCGCTTCTTCATGACGATCCCCGAGGCGGCGCAGCTCGTCGTCCAGGCGGGCGCGATCGGCGGGCGCGGGGAGATCTTCGTCCTCGAAATGGGCGAGCCGGTGCGGATCGTCGACCTGGCGCGCGACATGATCACGCTGTCGGGCAAGGAGCCGGAGCGCGAGGTGGCGATCGAGTTCATCGGTGCCCGCGCCGGCGAGAAGCTCCACGAGGAGCTCTTCGGCGACGGCGAGACGGTGCGGGAGACGCCGCATCCGAAGATCCGGAGGGCGACGCGGCCGCCGGTCGACACGGCGTGGCTCGAGGAGGAGCTGGGGGAGCTGCAGCGCCTGGTGGACTCCGGCGAGACGCTCGAGGTGGTCGCGAAGCTGGCCGCCATGATGCGAGAGCCGAAGCGCGCCGTCGCCGTCCAGCCCGCCGCCCACCCGCAGTAATCGCCGCCTTGTCTGTTTCGGCCAGTAGGCTGGCCATGTCCGCAATCCGTGAAAGGCCCCGGCCGTTGCGGCCGCGCCGACAACGGCCCAGGTGTGCGGCGCAACCCTCGTCCCCATGCGCCCTGGCGACCCCGCACCACCTCCTAACGCGCCGCGTCTGCGCGAGCCATGACCGGGGTCAGACCCCGGTCATGGCCCCGCGCTGCGGCGAAAGCCCCAACGCGTTTCACATTCATCGCGATTCGGTGACGACGCCGTCGGCTCGCCGAGTTAGCGTTGGGGCGTGGACGCCGAGCGGATCCTCGACGACCTGAACCCCGAGCAGCGGTGCGCCGCCGAGGCGGTCCGCGGCCCTGTCTGCATCCTCGCCGGCGCCGGCTCCGGCAAGACGACGACCATCACCCGCCGCATCGCGAACCAGGTCGCGACCCACACGTTCGCGCCGACCCAGATCCTCGCCGTCACTTTCACCGACAAGGCGGCCGGCGAGCTCCGCGCCAGGCTCGCGGCGCTCGGCGCGCCCGGCGTCACCGCCCGCACCTTCCACTCCGCCGCGCTCGCTCAGCTCCGCCACTTCGCACCCGACCGGATCGGTCGCATCCTCGCCTCGAAGGCGCTCCTGCTGCGGCAGATCGGGAACACCCTCCCGGGCGCGTACCGCTTCCGGCCGGCCGGCGACCTCGCGACCGAGGTCGAGTGGGCGAAGAACCGCCGTCTCACGCTGGAGACGTACCGGGCCGCACTCGCCGAGGCGGAGCACGACCCGCCGATCCCGCCCGACCTGATGGCGCGCGTCTTCCGCGAGTACGAGCGCCGTAAGGCCGCCGCCGACCTCGTCGACTTCGAGGACATCCTGGCCCTCGCGATCGACCTCTACGACGAGGACGAGTGGGCACTCGGCACCTTCCGCGAGCGCTACCGCGCCTTCACGGTGGACGAGTACCAGGACGTGAACCTGCTCCAACAGACGCTCCTCGACCGCTGGCTCGGCCCGAGCGACGAGCTCTGCGCGGTCGGCGACGACTACCAGTCGATCTACTCGTTCACAGGCGCGACGCCCGAGTACCTCCTGGCGCTTCCGCGGCGCTTCCCGCAAGCGACCGTCGTCCGGCTGGAAGAGAACTACCGCTCCTCGCCCGAGGTGCTCGAGCTGACGAACCGGCTCGTGCCGCGGCTCGGCGGCGCGGAGAAGGTGCTGCGCGCGACGCGGCCCTCAGGCCCGCCGCCCGAGCTCCACGGCTTCTCCGGCCCGGACGAGGAGACGGCGTTCCTCGCCGAGCGCGTCCGTGCCCTGGCCGAAGAGGGCGTGCCGCTCGAGGAGATGGCCGTCCTCTTCCGCACGAACGCGCGCTCGGCCGACTTCGAGGCGACGCTGCACGCGGCCGGCATCCCGTTCCAGGGCGCGTCGCTCCTCGCGCGCGAGGGCGCGCGCGGGCTGCTGAAGCGGCTGCGGGGCGCCTCGGGCCCGGCGGAGAAGGTCGTGCGGCGCGTGGCGCAGGAGCTCGGCTGGGTTCCGTATCCACCGGAGGGCCTCGGCGAGCGAGAGCAGACGCGGCAGTCCGATCTCGCGCGCATCGTCGCGGTGGCGGAGGGGCTCGACGACGTCTCGGAGCTGGAGACGGAGCTGGAACGGCTCTTCGGGTCCGGGGCGGCGCGCGGCGTCCACCTCCTCACGCTCCACCGCGCCAAGGGCCTCGAGTTCGACGCCGTCTTCCTCCCCCGGCTCGAGGCGGGCGAGCTGCCGATCCGGCAGGCCAAGAGCGAGGCCGCGGTGTCCGAGGAGCGGCGCCTGCTCTACGTGGGCATGACGCGCGCGCGTCGCCACCTCGCGCTGACCTGGGCGGGCCGGCCGAGCCGGTTCCTTGCGGAGCTCGGCGCCGAGACGGCACCGTCGCGTGAGCACCGCCGCCTGCGTGAGGAGGATCTGCCGCCCGTCGGCCGGGCGCTCAAGGCCTGGCGGCTCGAACGAGCCCGCGCCGACGCGGTGCCCGCGTACGTCGTCTTCGACGACCGGACGCTCGAGGAGATCGTCCGCCGCGCGCCTGCCTCGACCTCCGAGCTCGCCGCCGTTCCCGGGATCGGCCCGGCCCGCCTCGAGCGCTACGGCGCCGAGGTGCTCGCGGTGCTCTCCGCCGCGTAGGCGGACAGGAGCAGCGCCAGCAGCTCGGCCGGGTCGCGGCGCACGCGCCCGTCGCCGCCGCTCTCGCGCTTGCGCAGCTCGAGCGCGCGCGGATCGGTGAGCGGCACGAGCCGGCCCTGCCGGATCAGCGCCTCGTCGACGCCGCCGAGCCGGCCGCCGTACGTCGTGTAGACCGGGACGCCGAGCGCAGCCGCCTCGCGGTTCATCGTCCCCCCGGCCGAGACGACGAGGTCGGCGAGCGCGATGAGGCTCTGCGCGTCGACCGCCCGCTCGGGAACGATCACCGACGGGAGGTCGAGGCCGCGGACGAACGCGCGCTGCTCCTCGGTGCGCGGGAGCACGACGGCGTGGACGCGCTCGTCGCCGCCGAGCGCGTCAAGCGTTCGCGGGAAAAGTGGGTTCGAGTGCCTGTGGTAGAGCGAGACGTCCGGCGGCGGGCGCAGAACGACGAGCACGCGCTCCGGGTCGATCGGCCACACGTGAAGGACGTGCGGGTCGGGCTCGAAGTCGGCGAGGTAGTACTCCTCCTTCAGGCCCGGGTACTGGAGGAGCTTCGGCGGCTCGGCGCCGTAGCGGGCGAGGCGGTCGGCCGGGATCGTGTCGGGCACGACGACGCGCGTGGCCGCGCGGCAGCCGAGCTGGTGCTGGAGCCACGCGAACTCGTAGTCGAAGGTGGTCGAGCTCGGGATCCCGAGCCGCCGCGCCGTCATCGTCAGCTCGTGCGAGCCGTGCGCGAGTGCCACGTCGAAGTCGCGCCCGCGCGCCCAGCGCCGCAGCGCGTGCAGCCGGCTCCAGAGCTGCCGCGCCTTGCCGAGCCGCGACCGGCCGCCGTGCCGCCCGATCACCTCGGCCTCGATCCCGTGCAGCTCGAGGAGCTGGAGCGTCTGCGCGTACTCCCGCGCGGTGACCTCGACCTCGTCACCGCGGCGGCGCAGGAGCTCGATCAGCGGCCGGAAGACGAGGACATGGGCCGACGCGGTCATGTCCACCCAAACCCTCATATGAACTAGTGCACGAGGCCTTCGAGCTCCCGCCCGGAGAGTGGTTGGGGGGTGCGCTCGACGTGGCGCTGGTGCCAGAGCGTGAAGGCGAGGAGGCCCCAGAGCTGGCGGCTTCGGTCCTCGCGGCCGGAGACATGGTCGTCGAGGACGCGTCCCACGGCG
>VAXK01000122.1 GCA_005885565.1 Actinomycetota bacterium | reverse complement strand
CAGGTGCGCGGCGCGGACGAACCGCTTCGCCCGGTAGTCGAAGCTCGCCTTCGCCGTCGAGCTCGGCAGGAGCTCGACGAGCGGCCGCGCGAGCCGCGCGAGCCCGCCGGCGCGCGCCGCGAGCAGGTCGGCCGCGTACGTGTAGTAGCCGCCGAAGAGCTCGTCGCCCCCCTCGCCCGAGAGCGCGACCTTCACGTCCTCGGCCGCGAGCCGCGAGACGAGGTACGTCGGCAGAGCGGACGAGTCCGCGAAGGGCTCGTCGAACGCGTCCGCCAAGGCGGGCAGGAGCAGCGCTGCGTCGGGCCGCAGGACGAGCTCGCGGTGGCGTGTCCCGTACCGCTCGACGACGAGCCGCGCGTTCGCCAGCTCGTCGAAGGACCGCTCCTCGAAGCCGATCGAGAAGGTGCGCAGCGGCTCGGACGACTCCTCCGCCGCGAGTGCGGCGAGTGCCGACGAGTCGATCCCGCCCGAGAGGAGCACACCGACGGGCACGTCGCTGACGAGGTGCGCGCGCACCGAGTCGCGCAGGCGCGCGCGCAGCTCCTCGGCGAGCTCGGCGTCTTCCTCGCCCCGCACCTCGTCCGCGGGCACCGGCGCCGGCCGCGCGAAACGCCGCAGCGCCACCTCGCCCGCCTCCCAGGCAAGCACGTGCCCGGGCGGAAGCTTGCGGCACTCCCGGAAGATCGTCAGCGGCGCCGGGATCGAGTTGAAGGCGAGGAACGCTTCGAGCGCGTCGAGGTCGACCTCGCCGCGTGGCAGCGCGCGGAGCTCCGAGGCGAAGGCGAGCTCGCCGTCGACATGGCGGTACAGGAGCGGCTTGATCCCGAACCGGTCGCGCGCGAGCACGAGCCGCCCCGCCCCGCGCCCGTCCCAGATCGCGACCGCGAACATCCCGCGCAGCCGGCGCGCGAAGTCGTCGCCGTGCTCCTCGTACAGGTGAACGAGCACCTCGGTGTCGCAGCGGGTGCGGAAGCGATGACCGGCCGCCTCGAGCTCTCGCCGCAGCTCCCCGTGGTTGTAGATCTCCCCGTTCTGGACGACGTGGACGG
>VAXK01000121.1:3762-10904 GCA_005885565.1 Actinomycetota bacterium | reverse complement strand
GCCGGTCCGGAACTGGAAGCCGGTCTGGGTCGCGCGCCCGTCGACGTTCGCCGGGTAGTCGCTGAACGTGATCGACTCGAGGCCGCCGTCCTCCATGTCGGCGACGTGCACCGGGTTGCTCCAGGTGACGCCGCCGTCGTGCGAGGTGACGGTCATGATCTGGTCCTCGAACTCGTTCGGGACCTCCCACGCCGCCGAGTGCTGCTGGTTCATGAAGCCGACGACGAGATCGCCGCTCGGCTCGACGGCGCCGTACGAGAAGAAGCTCTCGTCGCAGGCCCCCGCCGGAACGGGCGATCCCTGGTTGGCGGTGCAGAAGGTCGGGTTGGAGCCGGAGATGTCGATCGGCCGCGACCACGACTTGCCCGCGTCGTCGGAGTAGGCGAAGTCGACGGGCGAGCGGACGAACGCGCCCTTGTTCATCTCGATCCGGTCCCAGCTCAGGTACAGCCGTCCGAAGTGGGGCGAGCTCGGGTAGTTGTCCGCGACGAGCCACTCCTTGTCGAGGAAGACGCCGTTCGCCGACGGGCCGATCGAGGCCTGGCCGATGTCGACCGTCGTCGGCGGCTTCCAGGTCAGGCCGCCGTCGAAAGAGGTCGAAACCGACACGTCGATGTGGCCCGCGTTCGGGCTGCCCTGGCCGACCGCCGCGCTCAGCTGCGCCATGTGCGCGGTGCCGAACTTCGCGTCGAAGGCCGGCGACGGGTCGCCGTTGCCGCCGCTGCCGCCGTTCCCCATCGGGATCTGTCCGTCCGTCCAGGTGTGCCCACCGTCGAACGAGGTGAAGAACCCCGTCGGAACGCGCTCCTGGATGCCGGAGCCCTTCGGGGTGATGAAGTAGTCGTTCGAGCCGGCGAGCAGGTGATTCGGGTTCGTCGGGTCGGTCGTGATCGGGGTCTCGTTGTCCGGTGACGTGTCGCTGTCGCAGTTCAGCCGCACGTTCGCAGTCGGGTCGCCCGTCGACGTGCACGTCGACTTCGGCAGCGAGCCGCCGCCGACCCCGCCGCCCGCGGCGAACAGGTGCGTCAGCCCACCCGAGAGATGCCCGTACTCGCTGCGCTCGATCGGGTTCTCGTCCGCGGCTCCGAGGCTCGTCACCACGAGCGCACCGACGATCGCCGCGCACAGCGCGAGCCACCACTTTCGCCCCATCCTCTCCTCCTTCGGTCGTACGACGCCGAACGGGGATAGTAGCCCGAAGATCGAGCTTTCTCTACTGGAGCTCGACGCGGTCGATCGTCGCCGGCTCGCGCGGCCTGTCGCGGGCGTCGCGAGGGAGCGCCGAGATCCGGTCGACGACGTCCATTCCCGCCGTGACCCGGCCGAAGACCGTGTGCTTGCCGTCGAGCCACGGGCACGCCTCGGCTGTGACGACGAAGAACTGGCTCCCGTTCGTGTTCGGCCCCGCGTTCGCCATTGCAAGGGCGCCGCGCTCGACCTTGTGGTCGTTGATCTCGTCCTCGAAGGTGTAGCCCGGGCCGCCGCTCCCGGTGCCCTCCGGATCCCCGCCCTGGACCATGAAGTCCGGGATCACGCGGTGGAAGACCACGCCGTCGTAGAACCCCTTGCGCGCCAGGTCCTCGAAGTTCTTCACCGTCTTCGGCGCGTCCTCGTCGAAGAGCTCGACCTCGATCGCGCCGTGGTTCGTGTGCAGGACCGCCACTACGAGGCACCGCTTGCGGTGCCGACACCAGGCCGGGCGGGAAACCCGCCCGGCCGTCTGAAAGGACCAGTCGACACAGTGTGGGTGGTCATCGCACGCGGCTACGAAGGCAGCCTTTCGGCGAAAGGTTCGATTGCCGCCGCAGTGGGCTCGAGCTCGCCCGACTCGAGGCCGGCGACGATCTCGCGCGCGAGCTGGTGGGCCTCGTGCTCCTGCTCGGGCTCGAGGATCGTGTTCACCGCCGCGGTCACGCGCCCGTCGAGGACGATCTCGACGTCGACCGTGTCGAGCTCGCGGCGCGGGATGTACGGGTCGTCCGGGACGCCGACGCGAACGAGCGCCTCGCGGCCGTCCGGGAGCGTCGCCGTGTGCTCGACCCGTTCGCCGCGGAGGCTCATCGGCCGAGCCTATACCCGCGCCGGCGTGCGTCTAACGGCCGTTTATGCTCGCGCCGTGCGCGAGCGGATCGTCTCCTTCCCGGCGCGGACCGTCTTCACCGTCGTCGGGATCGTGCTCGCGGTCGCGGCCGTGCTGGAGGTCCTCTGGATCGCGCGGCACGTGCTCTCGTGGATCCTCATCTCGCTCTTCCTCGCGCTCGCCCTGAACCCGGCGGTCGAATGGCTCCAACGCCACCGCGTCCGTCGCCGCGGCGCCGCGGTCGGGATCACCTACCTCGGCGTCGCGCTCGGCGTCGTCGGGTTGGGCGCCTTGTTCGTGCCGACGCTCGTCGACCAGGTGAACTCCTTCGTCGACAAGACCCCCGACTACGTCCACGACCTGACGAGCGGGCGCGGGAAGCTCGGCTTCCTGGAGACGAAGTACCACGTCGTCGAGAAGGTGCGCGAGCAGGTGCACAAGGGCGGCGCGAGCCGGATCCTCGGTCTCTCCGGGACCGCCCTCGCCGTCACGAAAGGCGTCATCAACGCCGTCGTCGGCACCGTGACGATCGTCTTCATGACCTTCTTCATGCTCCTCGAGGGGCCGCGCTGGATGGACCGGCTCTACGGGCTCCTGCCGCCGGAGTCGCAGCCGCGCTGGCGCCGCGTCGGCCACGACATCTACCGCACCGTCGGCGGCTACGTCACCGGCAACCTGCTGATCAGCCTGATCGCCGGCGTCTCGTCGACGCTCGTCCTGCTGATCATGGGCGTGCCCTACGCGGTCGCGCTCGGGCTGATCGTGGCCTTCCTCGACCTGATCCCGCTCGCGGGCGCGACGCTGGCCGCGATCATCGTCGCCGCGGTCGCGTTCATCCACAGCATCGTCGCCGGGATCGTCGTGATCGTCTTCTTCGTCGTCTACCAGCAGGTCGAGAACCACCTGCTCCAGCCCGTCGTCTACGGGCGGACGGTGCAGCTCTCGCCGCTCGCGGTGCTGATCGCGGTGCTGGTCGGCGCGGAGCTCGCGGGCGTGCTCGGCGCGCTCGCGGCGATCCCGGTCGCGGGCGCGATCCAGGTGGTCATCGTGGACTGGAACCGCCACCGGCTCGAGCGGCTCGTCGCCCGGGCCGGCGACCTCGATCTCACCACGTAGCCGGATTTCCCTCGATCGGGGGAACGGCGGATGGTCGGAGCGCCGATCTCGTACCCATGGTTCGCCGGATCGTGGGGCCTGCGTTCGCCGCCTTCCTGCTCGCGACGGCGGTCGCCGCTCCCGCCGGTGCGCGCAGCGAGCGCCAAGCTCGTTCTGCGGGCCCCACTCGGACCGCCAGCGCGATGCGCGCCCTCGAGTCACAGGTGCTCGTCGACCTCAACCGGGTACGCGTCCAGCACGGTCTGTCCCCGCTCCGCTCCTCGCCGAAGCTGAGCGCCGCCGCGACCCAGCACTCGCACGAGATGGCTCGGCTCGGATACTTCAGCCACAGCTCGGCGGACGGCGCCGCCTTCTGGCGCCGCATCGAGCGCTTCTACCCCTCGAGCGGCTACCACTCGTGGTCGGTGGGCGAGAACCTGCTCTGGTCGTCGCCGGACGTCGACGCGGAGGGGGCGATCAAGATGTGGATGGCGAGCCCGGAGCACCGCGCGAACCTGCTGAACCGCAGCTGGCGCGAGATCGGCCTGTCGGCGGTCCACTCCGACTCGGCTCCCGGCACGTACCACGGCCTCGGCGTCACGATCGTGACCGCCGACTTCGGCGCCCGCCAGAAGTAGCCCTCCCGGAGAGCGGGATACCCTCTTCGGGCGCGCCCGTAGCTCAGTGGACAGAGCGACGGCCTTCTAAGCCGTTGGTCGGAGGTTCGAATCCTCCCGGGCGCACTAACCGCTGAAGCGGCCCACGTAGATCGTCACCAGCGAGCCCGCGGGCACGCGCGTTCCGGCCACCGGGTCTTCGTCGACGACGATGCCGTCCTCGTTCTGGTCGGTTGTCGGCTCGTCGACCACGGATACGCGGAAGCCCGCCGCTTCGAGGTCGGAGCGCGCCGTGGTTTCGTCCTCGCCGGTCACGTCCGGAACGGCTTTGGCCGGCTTCGGGTTCGGGCCGATCGAGACGTTGATTCTGACGGCCGCGCCCCGGCGCGAGGTCGTCCCGGGCGCCGGGCTCTGCGCGACCACCGTGCCGGAGGGCTTGGACGAGGCTACGTACGCCGTCCGCACGCGAAAGCCCGCGCTGTGGAGTCGTCGCTGAGCGGCGGCCTGCGAGAGGCCGACGACGCCGGGCACCTTCGCGGACGCAGCCGTCGTCGTGCCCGTGGTCGTCCCAGCACCGGTCGTGGTCGTCGACGGCGCGGGCGCTCCCTGCGAGACGTTGATCCGCACCCGCGAGCCCTTCGGCGCTTTCGAGTTGGCGCGCGGACTCTGCGCCACGACGAATCCGCGCGGCGACTGCGAGGGGACGCTGAAGACGGCCGCGTGGAAGCCCGCGTCGACGAGGCGCTTGATCGCGTCGTCGCGCCTGCGGCCGATGACGCTCGGCACCGCGACGCGCTGCGGGCCCTTCGAGACGGTCAGCGCGACCGTCGAGCCCTTCTTCACCGCCGTGCCCGCCGCCGGCCGCTGCGCGGTGACGCGCCCCGCCGGCGCCGACGCGAAGACGACGCGCTGGTTCGACCCCAGGCCCGCCGCCTGGAGCCGCTTCACGGCCGTCGCGACCGGCTGCCCGACGACGTTCGGCACCCCGAGCTTCGGCTTTCCGGCGGAGATCGTGAGCGCGACCGTCCCGCCCTGCGAGAGCCGGGCGCCTCCCTCCGGCGCCTGCGCGACGACCATTCCCTTCCGGCTCGAGCTGGGCGTGAAGCGAACCTGGGCGTTGAAGCCGGCGTGCGTCACCCGGCTCGCGGCGACCGCCTTCGGCAGGCTGACGACGCTCGGCACGGTGCGCGTCGCAACCACGGTGACGGTGCGCTTCTTGTGGTGATGGTGCGTCGCGAAGACGATCAGGGCCGCTAGGCCGCCGAGGACGACGATCGCGAGCGCGAGGAGCCACGGCCAGACGTGCCGCTCGGGCGGCGGCTCCGGCGCGAACGGGTCCGGCGGCGCGACGTCCGGAGGTGCGACCGGCGGGGGGCCGGGCGGCGGAGGAGGAGGCCCTGGTTCCACTCGCGCGAGGTACCCGCGCGCCCGCGTTTACAAGCGCAGGCGGCGCGGAACGCCTCAGAGAGCAAGCAAACAAGGAGGATCGATGGCGAACGAGCTCAACGGCAAGCGAGTCGCGATCGTCGCGACGGACATGGTCGAGCAGGTCGAGCTCCTCGGGCCGCGCAGGGCCCTCGACGAGGCCGGAGCGAAGACCGAGCTCATCTCGCTCGAGCCCGGCGAGATCCAGGGCTTCAACCACTACGACAAGGGCGACAAGATCCCGGTCGACCGGACGATCGAGGAGGCGAGCGCGGACGAGTACGACGCGCTCATGCTCCCCGGCGGCGTGGGCAACCCAGACACGCTGCGGATGGACGAGAACGTCGTCTCCTTCGTGCGCGACTTCTTCGAGCAAGGCAAGCCGGTGGCCGCGATCTGCCATGGCCCCTGGCTGCTCGTCGAGGCGGGCGTGGTGCGAGACCGGACGGTCACGTCGTGGCCGAGCATCCAGACGGACATCCGCAACGCCGGCGGCAACTGGGTCGACAAGGAGGTCGTCGTCGACCAGGGCCTGGTCACGAGCCGCAAGCCGGACGACATCCCGGCCTTCAACGCGAAGATGATCGAGGAGTTCGCCGAGGGCAAGCACGCCGAGCAGCGCGAGAAGACGCTGCAATCCTGACACGCGCGGCGATCCTGGACGTCGACGGCACGCTCGTCGACGCCTCGTACCACCACGCGCTCGCGTGGTATCGCGCCTTCCGGGAGCACGACGTCGTGCTCCCGGTCTGGCGCTTGCACCGGCATGTCGGGATGGGCGGCGACAAGTACGTCGCCGCGGTCGCGGGCGAGGAGGTCGAGGAGCGGCTCGGCGACCAGCTCCGCGACCGCTGGGAGGAGCGCTTCGACGAGCTGATCGGGGAACCTGAAGGAGCGCGGCCGCACGGTGGTGCTCGCGAGCTCGTCGATCGAGCGGCACCTGGATCGCTTCCTCGCCCTTCTCGACGCTCGCGAGCTCCTCGACGGCTGGACGACGAAGGACGACGTCGAGGCGACGAAGCCCGAGCCCGACCTCGTGCAGGCCGCGCTGGAGAAGGCGGGCACGGACGACGCGACGATGCTTGGCGACACGCCATGGGACGTCGAGGCGGCGCGCAGGGCGGGCCTCGAGACGGTCTGCCTCGCCACCGGCGGCTTCTCCGAGCAGGAGCTGCGCGACTCCGGCGCAGTCGCGGTCTTCGAGTCGATCGCCGAAATCCGTGAGCGTTTGGACGAGTTGTTCTAGAGGGTGGCGGAGGGGACTCGAACCCCCGACCACCGGGACCACAACCCGGGGCTCTACCAACTGAGCTACCGCCACCGCGGCCGGGACAGAATAGCCGCGCGTTGCGCGTCCTAGCCTCCCGCCGCCTTCCCGGCCCCGCGTGGGACGAGCTCGACGACGTCGAGCTCCTCGACGGGCCGCTCGTCGAGCCTCGCCCCGACGTGGAGGCCCTCGCGGTCGTCGCGGAGACCATCGACGACCGTTGGCTCGACCTGCTGCCGAACCTCCGGATCGTCGCCAACTACGGCGTGGGCTACGACGGCATCGACGTGGAGGCTTGCGCACGGCGCGGCGTCGCGGTCACGAACACGCCGGGCGTCCTGGACGCGGCGACGGCCGATCTCGCCTTCGGGCTGTTGCTCGCTGCGCGCCGCCGGATCGTCGAAGGCGACCGCTACGTCCGCGACGGGAGGTGGGGGCGCGATTGGGCTGAGGCGGCTCTGCTCGGCGACGAGGTCTCGGGCGCGACGCTCGGGATCGTCGGGCTCGGCCGGATCGGCAGCGCCGTCGCCCGGCGCGCGCGGGCCTTCGACATGCGGGTCCTGTACACGCGGCGCGGTCCCGGCGAGGATGAGGGCTACCGGCCGCTCGACGACCTGCTCGCGGAGGCCGAGGTCGTGAGCCTGCACGTGCCGCTCAC
>VAXK01000121.1:0-3565 GCA_005885565.1 Actinomycetota bacterium | reverse complement strand
AGCGGCACGGGCGCGACGCGCGAGGCGATGACCCGCGTTCTCGTCGACAACCTGCTTGCCGCGCGCGACGGGCGGGAGCTCCCGAATCGCGTCTAGAGCCCCCTGAAGTCGGACGGGCGCACTCCCGGGAACCGCGCCTGAGCCGCGCCCGCCATGTCGGTCGCGGCGGCGGAGTCTTCGGCGGTCCGGACTCGCGCGCGCGAGGGCCGTGAGCTCCCGAATCGCGTCTACCCTTAGCCGGCGAGGCCCCGTAGCTCAGCGGATAGAGCGGCAGACTTCGAATCTGCGTGCGGTGGTTCGACTCCACCCGGGGCCACTCCGCCGCGAAGTCCGGCCCACTTCGCGGGCCATGACGACTTCCGCGTCGATCGTGCTTTTTTGACGTCCGTGAGCCGCGCCCGCCAGTCGGTCGCGGCGGCGACGGCTTGCAGGTCGCATGCCCTACGACGCACGATTACGGCGTCTTGAGACCTCAGGCGGACAGCTATCCCGATCAGATCGAGGTGGCGATTCATGCTCTCCTCGACGAAGGCGTCGACGCCGGTCGGAGGGCGCTCGCGCTGATCGCGTATCCGCCTCGTCTCATTGCACGGCGGCCGGCACTCGCGAGAGAGCTGATGTGCAGGATCTTCCACCGCGACCACTTCTGCTGCCGGTATTGCGGCGGAAGGACGATCCTCACGTCGGTGATGGAGCTGATCGGCGAGCTCTATCCCGAGATCTTTCCTTTCCACACGAACTGGAAGGGCGGTGTGACGCACCCAGCTGTGATCGGGCGTAGCGCGATCATCGATCATCTCGTTCCAGGGGCGATGGGCGGGTCCTGGCGAGACCCAGAGAACCTCATGACGGCCTGCTGGCCGTGCAACGCGATCAAGGCCGACTACGAGCTTGAGCAGCTCGGCTGGGAGCTGCAGCCGGTTACGACCGACGAAGGTTGGGACGGGCTCACTTGCTACTACCGTTCCTTGTGGGAGATGGCTGGGCGGCCGAAGCCCACCTTTCATGAAGCCTGGATGGCGGCGCTCGAGGCGTCGAAGCCACGCCCCGAGACGGATCTACGGGACGCATGACCACGCTTGCTCCAGCCGAGGTCGAGGTCGAGCAGCCGCACGGCGCCGACGAGGTCGAGCACGACCGGTCCTGGATCGTCATCGTCTGGAACGACCCGATCAACCTCATGTCCTACGTCACGCTCGTGTTCCAGAAGCTCTTCGGCTACGACCGAGCGAAGGCGACCAAGCTCATGCTCCAGGTGCACAACGACGGGAAGGCGGTCGTCTCGAGCGGGACGCGCGAGAAGGCCGAGTACGACGTCGCGCGCCTGCATGCGCACGGGTTGTGGGCGACGATGCGGCAGGACTGATGCTCGAGCGGCGGCGAATCGAGCGCACCGCCAAGGGCGAGATCCGCCTCCGGTTGCCGCGCGACGAGCGCGCACTGCTTCGGAGCCTCCCCGGCCAGCTCCGGCGACTGCTCGCCGAGGCGCCCGACGACCCGAGCCTCGAGCGGCTCTTCCCGCCGGCCTACGACGACGCGGAGAGCGAGGCCGAGTACCGCCGGCTCATGGGCGACGAGCTCACCGACGGGCGGCGCCGCGCGCTCCGCGTCATCGAGGAGACGCTCGACGAGGAGCGGCTGACGAGAGACCAGGCGGAGTCCTGGCTGACGGCGCTCAACGACCTCCGGCTCGTGCTCGGGACGCGCCTCGACGTGAGCGACGAGACGCTCCTCGAACGGCTTCGTCCTACGCGTATCTGTCGTGGCTTCAGGAGCAGCTCGTCGAGGCGCTCGCAGGCGACTTCCAGCAGTGACTTGACACGGGCGGGGCGGTCGTGTCAGAGTCGCCTCGTCAGGTCCTGCGGGCTCTCGGGTTCGCGGGACTTGACGTTTTAGGGGAGCCTTACGACCATCGTTCTTGCGCGGCCCGGAGCCGCCGGGCGAGGGCGTCCCGAAGCGTCGGCGCCGGCACCTCGGGCACGTCGGGCACGATCTCGGCGCTCTCCTGGTCCTGTGCGTGCCACAGGTCGACGTGCAGGTGCTCGATCTCCTCGATGAGGAGGAGGATCGCCTTCGCGGCCGCGCGCAGCTCGCTCCGCTCGTCCCGCAGCAGGCCCTCCGCCCAGCCCTGAAGCGTTTCGATCTTCTGCTCGTCGAGGCGCTCGTCCACGGGCAAGTCCGAGCTTAAGCCTCGCGGCCGGCGCTGTCACGCCCTGCCCGGAGAGGCGTGCTCGGCTGCCCGCTCGGACGATTCGATCGTGCGAGGCGGCTCGCTCTTTCGCGAGAGCGGTTGGCCTCCGCGGACGCCCGCGCCTCCCATTCGGACGTTGTCTCATGAGGCCGAGGCTGTTGAAGTAGGTAATCGCCGCTGCGGCTTGGCATCCGATTTCGGCACCTCGTTTGACACATCGTCCAAAGGGGATTATTGATCCCACAGAGCCATCTGGCCGAAGAGGGCCCCAGGTCGACGGCCGACAGTGACCTGAGGAGGGCCCATATGCCGATGCGCTCGTCCGGCTTCGCGCCCGACGAACACCAGGATCCAGAGGCCGGCGCCGTGACCGAGCCGAAGCGGGTCGGCGTCGTCCACGAGCACGACCTTCTCCGCCGCGGCATCGCCGGCTGCCTGGACGAGGATCCCGCTCTGGTCGTGGCCTTCGCGGTCGCCGACGAGCCGCCGGACGAGCCGATCGACGTCGCCGTCGTCTCGTCGCGCGCGCTTGCCGCGACGTCGTTCGACGTCCCGGTCGTGCTGTTCCGAGACACGACCGCACACGGGCCGGTGGTGCAGCGCGAGATGGTGTACGCGACGCTCTCCCTGCCGCAGCTGACCGCGGAGCAGCTCGTCGCTTCCGTCCGTGCTGCCGCCGTCCGCCTGCGCGTGAGCGAGCAGGACGCCCAGCGAGCCGCGGGCCGTCTGGACGAGCGCCGGCTCGAGGTCCTGCGCCTGCTCGCGGCCGGCGAGACGACAAAGTCGATCTCGGCCAAGCTCGCCTACTCGGAGCGCACGATCAAGACGGTCATCCGCGATCTCGAGACCGAGCTCTCGGCGCGGAGCCGCGCGCACGCCGTCGCCGAGGCGATGCGGCAGGGCCTCATCACCTGAGCAGGGTTCCGCATAGCATCGCCGCGTGGAGCCCGAAGCGATCGTCGCGCGCCTCTGGGACGGCCGCGACGCACGCGTCGAGCCGCTCGGCGGCGGCATCACGAACCGGAACTTCAAGGTCTCGGTCGGGAGCGAGACGTTCGTCCTGCGGATCGGGGGCAAGGACACCGAGCTCCTCGGGATCGACCGCCGCGCGGAGCACGCCGCCTCGCGGATCGCGGCCGAGCTCGGCCTCGCGCCCGAGGTCGTTGAGTTCGTCGAGCCGGAGGGCTACCTCGTCACCCGCTACGTCGAGGGCGAGGTCGGCCGGGTCGACGTCGAGCAGGTCGGCTGCGCGCTCCGGAGACTTCACGCCGGTCCCGCCTTCCCGGCTCGCTTCGACAGCTTCCGCGTCGTCGAGGTGTACCGCGCCACGGCGCTCGAGCGCGGCGTCGCCGCCCCCGCCGCCTACGACCGGGC
>VAXK01000120.1:459-12386 GCA_005885565.1 Actinomycetota bacterium | reverse complement strand
CGGCCTGATCGCGCTCGTCCAGACCGACATCAAGCGCGTCATCGCGTACTCGACGATGTCGCAGATCGGCTACATGTTCCTCGGCGCGGGCCTCGGCGCCTACGCGAACGGGATGTTCCACCTGATGACGCACGCCTTCTTCAAGGCGTTGCTCTTCATGGCCGCCGGGCTCGTCATCCACGCACTTGCCGGCGAGCAGGACATCCGCAAGATGGGCGGCCTCCGCGGGCTCATGCCGCGGACGTATCGGGCGTTCCTCGTCGGCGCGCTGGCGCTCGTCGGGCTCCCGCCCTTCGCCGGGTTCTTCTCGAAGGACTCGATCCTCGCCGCCGCCATGCACGACGGCTGGTACGGCTACCTGCTCTGGTCGGCGGGCCTCGTGGGCACGTTCCTCACCGGCCTCTACACCTTCCGGATGCTCTTCGTCGTCTTCGGCGGCGAGCCGTCGGCCTTCGTGCGCGAGCACCTGATCCGTCCGCGCCGGCACGGGCACGCGCACCACAGCGAGGGGCCGTTCTCGATGACCTCCACGGTCACGATCCTCGCCGTGCTCTCGGCGATCGGCGGCTGGATCCAGTTCGCGCCGCTCTGGACGCCCGTCACCCACTGGCTCGACGTCGTCGCGCCGACGCTCCACCATGCCGAGGCGACGAGCTGGCAGGAGGGGATCTCGAGCGGGCTCGCGTTCGCGCTCGGCCTCGCGGGCCTCGTCACGGCCTGGCTCGTCTACTCGCGCCGCCGGCTCGCGGTGCCGCGGCTGCCGTTCGCGCAGCGGATGCTCGAGAGGAAGCTCTACTTCGACGAGGCGTACGACCTCGTCTTCTACCGGCCGGCGGTGGGCGCGGCCCGCTTCTTCGGGCGGATCGTCGAGCCGTTCGCCGTCGGAGGCTCGATCACGGGGCTTGCTCGAGGCACGCGCGACGTCGCGCGCGGCGTCTCGGAGGCCCAGACGGGTCTGCTCCGCAACTACGCGCTCGCAATGGCAGGCGGGCTCGCCGTCCTCGTCGTCGTCTTCATCTCGGTGCGATGACGACTGCGCTGATCCTCCTCCCCCTCGGCGGCGGCCTCGTCGTCTGGCTCCTCCCCTGGACGCGCTTCTGGGCCGGCTCGTTCGCGCTCCTCGTCTCGCTCGCGGAGGTCGGCCTCTGGATCGAGACGCTCATCCGCTTCGACTTCGCACGGCCCGGCCTGCAGCTCGACGCGCGTGCCGGCTGGTTCGGGGACCTCGGCATCTCCTACCACGTCGGCCTCTACGGCTTCTCGCTCTGGCTGATCGGCATGTCGGTGACGGTCATGGCCGCCTCGATCGCCTACGCCTTCTGGACCGGCCGCGAGCGGGCGCGCGCCTACTTCGGGCTCCAGCTCTTCCTGACCGGCGCGGTCGTCGGCGTCTTCGCCGCCCAGGACCTGCTTCTCTTCTACGCCTTCTTCGAGGCGATGCTGATCCCGCTCTACGTGCTCGTCGGCGTGTGGGGCGGGGCCGGGCGGCTCGGCGCGACGCTGAAGTTCGTCATCTACACCATGGCCGGCTCGCTGCTGATGCTGGCCGCGGTCATCGTCCTCGGTGTCCATCAGGGGAGCTTCGACCTCGTCGACACCGGGACGAGCGGGAACACCTGGATCTTCCTCGGCTTCGTCGCCGCCTTCGCGGTGAAGGCGCCGCTCTTCCCGTTCCACGGCTGGCTTCCGGACGCCTACCGCGAGGCGCCGCCCGAGGTCTCGGCCGTGCTCTCCGGGGTCGTGTCCAAGGCGGCCGTGTACGGCCTGCTCCGGATCGCGATCGCGAAGTTTCCGGGGCCGACGCACGACGTCCGGGTGCCGATCCTCGTCTTCGCCGCGATCGGGCTCGTCTACGGATCGCTGGTCGCGTTCCGCGCACCTGACGTGCGTGGCGTCATCGCCTATTCGAGCTTGGCGCAGATGGGCCTGATCGTGCTCGGCCTCTTCGCCGGGAACAGCCTCGGCTTCGACGGCGCGATCCTCCAGTCGGTGAACCACGGTCTGCTCTCGGCGACGCTCTTCCTGCTCGCGGGCGGGATCGAGAGACGGGCCGCGACCGGGGAGCTGTCGCGCCTCGGCGGCATGGCGCGCGGCCGGCCGGTGCTCGCGACGCTGCTCATGACGACCGGGATCATCGCCCTGGCCGTCCCCGGCTCGACGGCCTTCGCGGGCGAGTTCCTGATCCTCGCCGGCGTCTTCCAGCAGGGCTGGATCTGGGCCGTGATCGGCGCGGGCGCGATCGTGCTCGCGGCGATGTACATGCTGCGGCTGATCTCCGCCGTGCTGCACCGCGAGGTGGGGCCGGCAGTTTCGGACTCGGCGCTCGACCTGCGGCCTGCCGAGCTCGGCTTCCTCGTCCCGCTCGTCGCGTGCCTGCTCGCGCTGTCGGCGTGGCCGGCCGCGATCAGTGAGCGCTCTTTCGCGCATGGAGCAACCTTCCGTGTCGGCTGGACCAGCTACGCGCCGATCAGAAACGTCCCGTGATCTCGAAGCCGCACGTCGACTGGTTCGCGATCTCGCCCGAGCTCGTGCTGCTCGGCGTCGCCGCGCTCGCGCTCTTCGTCGCCGTCCTCGTCCCGCGCTGGCTCCGCAAGGCGCTCGCCGCCTTCCTGTGCGCGGGCGGGTTCCTCGGCGCCTTCGTCGCCGCGGGGATCCTCTACGGCCGCTCGGCGCACGGCCACCCGGTCGTCGCCGACGCGATCGTGCGCGACCGGTTCGGCGCGCTCGGGATGCTCATCGTCGCCGGATGCGGGCTCCTCGCGGTGTTCATCTCCTACCGCGAGCCCGTCCGCAACGGCCACGACGCCGAGTACTACGCCCTTCTCGCCGCGGCCGGCGCCGGCATGGCCTTCTTCGTCACGGCCAACAACCTGATGACGATCTTCCTCTCGCTCGAGTGGTTCTCGATCTGCCTCTACGTGCTGTGCGCGATCGACGTCGACCTCGTCGGCTCGCTCGAGGCCGGGCTCAAGTACCTCGTCGTCGGAAGCTTCGGCTCGGCGGTGCTGCTCTTCGGCTCGGCGCTCGTGTACGGCGCGACCGGCAAGCTCGGGCTCGACCGGATCGGCGCAACGGTGTCGGCCCAGGGCCTGTCCCGCGACGTCCTCCTGCTCGCGGGCCTGGCGATGATCATCACCGGCCTCGGCTTCAAGTCCTCCTCGGCGCCGTTCCACATGTGGACGCCGGACGTCTACGAGGGCTCGCCGACACCCGTGACCGCGTTCATGTCGGCGGCGACGAAGACGGTGGCGCTCGTCGTCGCTCTCCGGGTGCTCGTGAGCGCGTTCCCGCAGGAGGCGCACCTGTGGACGGTCGCCGTCGCCGCAATCGCGTGCGCCTCGCTCGCGATCGGCAACCTCGCGGCGCTCGTGCAGCGCAACGTGAAGCGGATCCTCGCCTACTCCTCCGTGTCGCACGCCGGGTTCATGCTCATCGCCGTCGCGGCGCACAACCAGAGCGGGGCGCGCGCCCTCCTCTACTACCTCGTGCCCTATTCGGCCATGTCTCTGGGCGCGTTCGCGGTCGTCGCGGCCCGAGAGAGGGAGCTCGGGCGGGCGGTCACGCTCGACAACCTCGCCGGGATGGGCTGGGAGCGGCCGCTGCTCGGCGTCGCGATGTTCACGTTCATGCTCGGCTTCGCCGGCTTCCCGCTCACCGGCGGCTTCTTCGGCAAGTTCCTCGTCTTCTCCGCGGCGGTCGACCGCGGCTGGACGTGGCTCGTGATCGTCGGCGTCGCCGCGACGGCGGTGAGCCTCTACTACTACCTCGGGGTCGTGCGCGCGCTCTACATGCGCACGGGCGCGGAGCTCCAGCTCGCGCCGGCCGGCGGAGCGCCGCCGCGCGAGGCGCTGCTCCAGACCGCGGTGCTCGGCTGCCTCGCCGTCACGGTCGCCTCGTTCTTCGCCGTGCAGCCGCTCGTCGACCTCGCCAAGCACGCGGGGCGGGCTTTGCCCCTCTGACGCATAGGATCAAGACATGTGCCGAAACATCCACACGCTCTACAACTTCGATCCGCCTGTGACCGAGGACGAGGTTCGCGGCGCCGCGCTTCAGTACATCCGCAAGATCAGCGGCTTCACGAAGCCGTCGCAGGCGAACGAGGCAGCCTTCGAGCAGGCAGTCGACGAGGTCGCCGCGGCCTCGAAGCGGCTCCTCGACTCGCTCGTCACGACGGCGGCTCCAAAGGATCGCGCCGTCGAGGCCGAGCGCGCGCGGGCCCGCGCCGCGAAGCGCTACGCCGCCGCCTGAGGCGCCGACTCGGCGGCGCCGACCATCAGGACGCGCGGGCTCTGCCCGTGCGTCCGTCTGCACCGACCGGTCGACACGCTCGGATTCGATCCGAAACCGTTCTAGCGAGCGCGCTCGAGCGCGAGCTTGCCGACGTCGACCATGGCCTGAGCCCACACGAGGGCGAGGCAGGCGAAGAGCGCCGACACCGCGACCGCCGGCACGCTCGTCTCGCCGGGCACCTGGCCGCGGACGGCGCTGCTCGCGACCGCAAGGGCGAGTGCGACGGCCCAGGCGAGCGCGCGAAAACCGCTGGCGCCCTCGAGGTAGTCGCCGAACGAATCCATCGCGGCGATGGCAAGGGGCGGGATCGCGGCGACGAGGAGGTAGAACGCCGCTCGGTGGTCGCCCGTCGCATCCGCGAGGACGACGCCGAGGACAACGAGGGCGGCGAGCACGCGGCGAACCATTCGACCGCCACTTTCGCTGCCTCATCGGACGTTCCTGCGGCCCGGTGGAGAACTTCAGGCGCATCGACCGGTCGTTTCAGACGGACGCGCGGGCAGCCCGCGCGTCCTGATGCCGGCACCGCAAGCGGCGCCTCTTGCACGTTAACCTCCGGCGCATGCCAGACATCGCACTCACGTGGCTCGGCCACGCCTCGTTTCTCGCCAATCCCAAGTGCCCGGACGGCGAGAAGGAGCCCGAGCGGATGGACGTCATCGCCCTCACCCACGGCCATTCCGACCACGTCGGCGAGACCGTCGAGCTCTCGCAGCGCTTCTCGCCCGAGATCGTCGCCCAGGTCGAGCTGAAGGGCTGGCTGGGCAAGCGGGGCGCGCCCGTCGGAGGCATGCCCGGGCCGAACAAGGGCGGCACGGTGGAGGCGGCGGGTATCAGGTTCACGCTTACCAATGCCTTCCACTCGAGCTCGAGCAACGACGGCGACTACCTCGGAGAGGCCTGCGGGATCGTCGTCGAGGCCGAGAACGGCACGAAGCTCTACTTCGCGGGCGACACGTGCGTCTTCAGTGACATGCAGCTCATCGGCCGGATCTACGAGCCCGACGTCGCGATCCTCCCGATCGGCGACCACTTCACGATGGGCCCACGCGAGGCCGCGGTCGCGCTCGAGCTGCTCGGGACACGGCGCTGCGTGCCCTGTCACTACGGGACGTTCCCGCTGCTCACCGGCACGCCGGACGAGCTGCGGCGGCTCGCGCCGGACGTCGAGGTGCTCGCGCTCGAGCCCGGCGAGACCGTGACGGTGTGAGGGAGCGCTGGTTCGGCGCCACGGGGCTCCGCGTCCCGGAGATCGCCGTCGAGGGAGACCCGTCCGTCCCGGTGGACGAGCACACGCTCGTCCTCGACGGCGTCGCCGACGTCGAAGCGCTGCGCGCGGCTCACGACGAGGGCCGCCCCGTCGTCGTCCGCGCCGGCTCGGCCGAGGAGGTGCTCGCGGCCCTTCGCCGCCCAGAGGTGGCGAGCGTCCTCGTCCCGGAGAGCGCCCGCGAGCTCCTCGACCTCGACCTCGTCGAGCTGACGTACGGCACGTACTCGATCGTCGCCTGCGACCTCGACGCGGGCCGGTGGGGAGTCGCGACGCAGTCGAAGTTCCTCGCCGTCGGCTCGCTCGTCCCGTGGGCCGAGCCGCACGTGGGCGCGATCGCGACGCAGGCGTACGCGAACCCGCGCTACGGCTCCGAGGGCCTCGCGCTCCTCCGCGAGGGGCTCGTCGCCGAGGAGGTCGTCGAGCGTCTCACCGCCGCCGACGAGGGGCGCGACCACCGCCAGCTCGGCGTCGTCGACGGCCGCGGCGGCAGCGCGACCTTCACCGGCCGCAACTGCTACCCCTGGGCGGGCGGGCAGACCGGCCCCTGCTACGCGGCGCAGGGGAACATCCTCGTCTCGGAGGAGACGGTCGCGGCGCTCGCGACCGCGTTCGAGCGGGGCGCCGGAAAGCCGCTCGCCGAGCGGCTCCTCGAGTGCCTCGCCGCCGCCCAGGCCGCGGGCGGCGACCGGCGCGGCCAGCAGTCCGCCGCGCTCCTCGTGGTCGAGAAAGACGGCGGCTACGCCGGTCTCTCGGACGTCGTCGTCGACCTGCGCGTCGACGACCACGCGCGGCCGGTGGAGGAGCTCGCTCGCCTGTACGGCCTTCACCAGGCGATCTTCGGCAAGACGCCGGCGCAGGAGTGGATCGAGGTCGACGCCGAGCTCGCCGCCGAGCTGCGCGAGCGGCTCGAGCGGCTCGGCTACGACGGCGACCTCGAGAATGCGTTCACGACCTGGGCGGGGAACGAGAACCTCGAGGAGCGCGTCGACGGCGCCCGCCGGATCGACCCCGTCGTGCTCGAGGAGCTCCGCGCCCGGTGAGCGAGCGCGGCTTCGCCGTCACGCACCTCGACGACGTCGAGCGCCGCGGCCCGTTCACGGGCGCGTGGCACCTCCCCGTTCGAAACCACTTCGACATCGGCTCCTTCGGCATCGGCGCGTACGTCGCGGACGAAGGCGTCGCCGTGATCGAGGAGCACGACGAGACCGGCTCGCTCGCCGGAGGGCACGAGGAGCTCTACTTCGTGCTGCACGGACATGCCACGTTCACCGTCGACGGCGACGAGGTGGACGCGCCTGCCGGCACGCTCGTCTTCGTCCGCGACCCCGCGACGCGCCGCACCGCCGTCGCGCGGGACCCCGCCACGACGGTGCTCGCGATCGGCGGCGTGCGCGGCCAGGCCTTCGAGCCGGCGCCGTGGGAGTCCATCGTCGGCTTCTGGGCACCGCTCTCCAGGGGCGAGTACGAGGGCGCTCGGCAGATCCTCGAGCACGGGCTCGAGCAGTATCCCGGCAACGCGGGGATCCACTTCAACCTCGCGTGCTGCGAGAGCCTCGCCGGCCGGACGGACGCGGCGTTCGAGCACCTTCGAGAGGCGGTCGGGAGCGGCGACGAGCGGATGCGCGGCCTTGCCCGCACCGACGAGGACCTCGCGCCCCTCCGCGACGACCCGCGCTTCGAGGAGCTCGTGCGGTGAGCTACGCGGTCGCCCGGCTCGAGGACGTCGAGAGCCTCCGGACGCGGCACGGCTACGACTGGCACTCGATTCGCCACCACTTCGACGTGCGCGCGTTCGGCGTGAACGCGAACGTCGCCGTCGAGCCGGGCGTGATCGTCGAGGAGCACGACGAGACGCACGGCGACGGCGGGCAGGAGGAGCTCTACGTCGTCGTCGCCGGGCATGCGACCTTCACCGTCGCCGGCGAGGTGGTGGACGCGCCGACGGGCACGCTCGTCTTCGTGCGCGACCCGGCCGTGAAGCGCGCGGCCGTAGCGCACGAGACGGGAACGACCCTCGTCTGCGTCGGCGGCCGGCCCGGGCAGCCGTTCCGGATCTCGACCTGGGAGTACTCGCGTCGCGCGCAGGCCCGCGTCGAGGCCGGCGACCAAGCGGCAGCCGTGCGGATCATGGAGGAGGTACTCGCAGAGCGCCCCGACGATCCCCGCGCGCTCTACGACACGGCATGCTTCGAGAGCCTCGCCGGCCACCGCGAGGACGCGCTCGAGCACCTCCGGCGGGCGCTCGAGGCCGACCCCTCGCTGCGCGAGCTCGTGGCCGACGACCCCGATCTCGATCCGATTCGCGGCGACCCGGCGTTCGCGCTCTAGCGCGTTAGCGCGTCACGTGACCGGCGCCGTCCAGGCGGCGGCCCACGTCGCCGGCCCCACCTTGCCGTCGTGGTCGAGGCCCTTCTCGGCCTGGAACTTCCGGCAGACCTGGTCCGACGCCGCGTCGAACGTCCCGGTCGCCACGATCCGCCAGCCGCGCCTGGCCATCTGCGTCTGCCACCGCTTGACGTTCGCCTGCTCCGCCGCGTCCTTGCCCCAATGAGCGTGCGGGCCGGCCCCCCGGAGGGCGAGATACTCCGTCGCCGAATACGGGAACGGCGGAGCGGGCGGAGCCGGGGCTGGGGCGGGGACGGCTCCTCCTACGAACCAGTCGTCGTACCAACCTCGATCGACACTGCATCCGAACTCGGTATGAGTTCCTTGCCACTGCCAACCGCACGGGCCGTTCGGCCGCGCGGTATGCGTGCTCCATGTCGCATGGGGATCGGATCGATAGGCGGCGAGGACGTAGAAGGCTGCTCTTCGTCCCTGGAAGACCGGCGCGTTGCCGTAGAGGCCGGCGCCGCTTCGCGTGAGCCAGTCCTGGACCCACGGGCCGTCGCCGCGGATTTCCGACTCCACGTCGAGGCAGAGCCGGACGCCCCACGCAGCGGCCCGGTTCTTACACGCAACCGGGTCGTCCTTGCCGGAGCAGAAGGCAATCGAGGAGAGTCCGGCGGCCTTGACGTGGGCGAAGTCCTGTTGCGTCCAAGGCGCGGCCAGGTTCACGCCCGGCCTGGTGGCGAGGTAGCCCGACCACATCCTGACGCGGTGGGCCTTCGCCTGAGCCAGCTGCGCCGAGGTCGGCCTGTCCCCACTGCTGTCGAGACCCGCAATCACTTCGGTCAGTGTGGCACTTGCTCCTCGAGACTTCCAGGAAGCCGAACTCCGGCCGCGGCCTCGCGGAGAGCCGGGACGGGGTCGGCCTCCGGCCGCGCCACGACGAGCACCGCGCCGTACCCCTCGCCGACGAGCGCGTCCACGAAGAGCTGGAGGCCGAGCGCGAGCGCGAACGCCTTGTGCGCCTGCTCGCCGCCGAAGGGGACGAGGTCGTCCTCGCGCGCCGTTCCGGCGATGACGTCGCCGTACGTGATCTTGCCCATCGAGACGTCGGTCACGACGACGCGCCCGTCCGAGCTCGGAACGCCGATCGCGAGCGGGTTCGTGCCGGCGAGCTTCGGCCCGCCGTCGGGATGCGCGAGCCGCCGCGGAGACGTCGCGGTGAGGGCGGCGGCAAGCCCGCCCTCGGCGAGCCGCCGCACCCAGTGGCCGAGCGCGCCCGTCGGGAAGCAATGCGAGGCGACGACGACGCGCGCGTGCGGCGGCGGCGAGCCGAGCTGCGCGTCGCACACCGCCGCCAGCGTGAGGTAGCCGAGCGCGCCGCGGCCGTCCCACCGCTCGTAGCCCCCCTCGGCCGCGACGCGCTCGGGCCGGGCGTCCGGGCGCAGGTCCGGCAGCGTCTCCAGCCACTCGATCCGCGAGTACCCGTGCCCACGCTTGCCGCGCCGCTCCGCGTCGTCGAAGTGCGCGAAGAGCGCGCGCGCGTCGGCCTCGCCGAAGCCGAGCCGGCGCAGCCGCTCGAGCGCCTCGTCAGGCCTCAAGCTGCGATTCGTCCGCGAGCGGGAAGTCCGGCTCCTCGGGCGCCTCGCGCTGGCGCTCGAACTCCTCGAGCGCGATCTCGTCCAGCAGCTCGTCGTAGCGGCGGCTGCTCTCCCGCCAGCGCTCGAGGAGCCGGCGGATCGGCCCGAGCATCAGGCGACGACGGGAAGCTGCTTCACGATTCCGACGCCCTGCTCGCGCCGGGTCGCCGCGACGCGGTCGGCGAGCTCCAGGATCGCGCGGGCGGACGGCGCGTCGCGATCGGCGACGACGAGCGGCTCGCCCGCGTCGCCCTGCTGCCGCAGGCGCGGGTCGAGCGGGACCTCGCCGAGGAGCGGCACGCCGAGCTCGGCGGCCAGCGCGGCGCCGCCGCCGGAGCCGAAGACCTCGCCGCCCATGTTCTCGACCACCCCGATCAGGCGCATGTTCGTCTTCTTCGCCATGAGCGCGGCCCGGGCCGCGACCTCCTGCGCGAGGGGCTGCGGCGTCGTCACGACGAGCGCCTCGGCGCGGGGGAGGAGCTGGCCGAGCGAGATCGCCACGTCGCCCGTCCCCGGAGGCATGTCCACGAGCAGCGTGTCGAGCTCGCCCCAGTGCACGTCGGAGAGGAACTGCTCGAGCGCCCGGTGGAGCATCGGCCCGCGCCACATGACCGGCTCGTTCCCGTCCAGGAAGAAACCGATCGACATCAGCTTCAGGCTTGCGCCGCCCAGCTCGCGCACGGGCGGGACGATCATCTTGTCCACGAGGACGGGCTTCTGGCGGATGCCGAGCAGGTGCGGGATCGAGTGCCCGTAGACGTCGGCGTCGAGGATGCCGGTGCGCTGGCCCGACCGCGCGAACGCGGCGGCGAGATTCGCGGTCAGCGTCGACTTGCCGACCCCGCCCTTGCCGCTCGCGACGGCGAGCACCCGCGTGGAGGCGTCGAGCGAGATGCCCTTCGTCCGCTCGGTCACGCCGCCGCGCAGCTTCGCGGTCAGCGCCTGCCGCTCCTCGGGGCTCATGACGTCGAACGCGAGCGAGACGTCGGCCACGCCCGGCAGCGTGCCGACGGTCTCGCGCACCTGGGTCTCGAAGCTCGAGCGGAGTGGGCACCCGGCGACGGTGAGCGCGATCGTCACGGCGACGGCGCCGCCCTCGATGCGCACGTCGCGCACCATGTCGAGCTCGGTGACGGGCCGTCCGAGCTCGGGGTCGATCACCCGCTCGAGTGCGCGCAGGACGTCCTCGCGACTCGGTTCCACGCATTGAGGGTAGCGCTTACGTCTTGCTGCCCGAGGAGAGGAGGGCGTGGATCTCGCGGGTCAGCGACGCAACCTGCTCGGTCAACTCCTTGTCCTGGCGGGTCAGGTCGGTGTTCGACTCGAGCAGCTGCTCCAGCTTGTCGGTTTCGGCCTTGAGCGCCGCGACCCGCTTCTCGCCCTGCTCGGTCTGCTCGTCGTGGCGCCGCTCGGCCTTGACTGCCGCCATCTTGTCCCGGTCGGCCTGGCGCGTCTGGGCTAGGAGGATGAGCGGCGCCGCGTAGGCGGCCTGCGTCGAGAAGGCGAGGTTGAGGAGGATGAACGGATACGGATCCCAGTGCGAGACGAGCGCGACCGCATTGAGGACGATCCAACCGATGACGACCAGGGTCTGCCCCACGATGTACTGGGGCGTCCCGAAGAAGCGGGCCGCGCGCTCCGCCCGGCGGCCGAACGCGTCCTGGCCGAAGGCGCCGTGGTGATCGACAGCAGCCACGAAGCGAGGGTACGCGCAGGCTCTGACGGAACGGCGAAGATTCCGGCATGACGCTCGCGAGCCTCGTCGTGCGCAACCTCCTGCGCCGCCCGGCGCGGAGCGCGCTCACGGCGGCGGGCGTCGCGATCGGCGTGGGCCTCATCGTGGCGCTGCTCTCGCTCGCGGCCGGGGTGCGGCGGACGGCGAACGACCTGATCCACGTCGGCCGGGCCGACTTCGGCCTCTTCCAGAGCGGCGTCGTCGACTTCACCCGCTCGCTGCTGCCGAACTCGCTCGCCGCGCGCGTCCGCGGCCGCCCCGGCGTGGAGGACGCCGCGCCGCTGAAGCTCCTCGTCACCTCGGTGAACGGCCACGACGGCGTGCTCGTCTTCGGCCTGGACCCGGGCGGCTTCCCGGCGCAGCGCCTGGTCGTGGTCGCGGGCAGGCGCGGCGAGACGCTCGTCGGCGACCACGCGGCGCGGCGGCTGCACCTGCGCCCCGGCGACCGGCTCGACGTCGGCAGGCGAAGCTTCGAGGTCGCCGGGATCTACCACAGCGGCAACTCGTTCGAGGACGGCGGGGTCGTCCTGCCGCTGGGGCTCGTCGAGCATCTGGCCGGTCACCCGGGCGAGGCGACGACGCTTGCCGTCGAGGTGGCGCCGGGGCGTCGCCCGGCCGCCGTCGCGAGCGAGCTCCGCCGCCGGTTCCCCGGCCTCGCCGCGGT
>VAXK01000120.1:0-428 GCA_005885565.1 Actinomycetota bacterium | reverse complement strand
GTCCTCGCCCTGATCGTGGGCGGCATCGGCGTCACGAACACGATGGCGATGGCCGTGCTGGAGCGGATCCGCGAGATCGGCATCCTGCGCGCGGTCGGCTGGCGCGCTCGGCGCGTCGCGCTGCTCGTGCTCGGGGAGGCGCTCGCGATCTGCCTCGTCGCGCTCGGCCTGGGCCTCGGCCTAGGGCTCGCGGCGGCGGAGCTCTTCACGCGCCGGGGGGCGGTCTCCCAGCTCGTCCAGCCCGAGTTCACGGCCGGCGTCTTCGCGTGGGGGCTCGCGTTCGCCTGTGGCGTCGGCCTGCTCGGCGCCGCCTACCCGGTCTGGCGGGCCGTCCGGCTCACGCCCATTGCCGCTCTTCGTTACGAGTAATGCGCTGATGGACGGCGCCCGCTACGACGCGATCGGCGCAACGTACGCCACGACCCGTC
>VAXK01000354.1:1396-3307 GCA_005885565.1 Actinomycetota bacterium | reverse complement strand
TCGTGTACGGCCGCATGAAGCTCGCCTGCGAGGTCGCGGGAGCGGCGACCGCGGCCGCCCTCCTGGCCGGAAAGGTCGAGCTCGAGCCTGGCTCCAAGGTCGCCGCCGTCGTCTCGGGCGGAAACGTGGCGCCCCAAGCGGCCGTTGCTATCCTGGCCGAGCGATGAAGGCCGGAATCCATCCCGAGTACGTCCTGGCGACGGTCACCTGCTCGTGCGGGAACACGTTCCAGACGCGATCGACGAAGCCCGAGCTGCACGTCGAGATCTGCTCGAACTGCCACCCGTTCTACACGGGCAAGCAGAAGCTGCTCGACACCGGCGGCCGCGTCGAGCGCTTCCAGCGGCGGCTCGAGAAGGCCGGCGGCGCCCGCCGCGGGTAGGGCTGTGAGCTCCCCCATCGGAGGACAGGCCGTCCTCGAGGGCGTGATGATGCGCGGCGCGACCAACTGGTCGGTCGCCGTCCGCAAGCCGAACGGCGCCATCGCCCAGGTCCGCCGGCCGATCGAGTCCGCGATGGCGAAGCACCGGCTGCTGCGGCTTCCGATCGTCCGGGGAGTCGTCGCGCTCGGCGAGTCGCTCGCGATCGGCTTCCGCGCGCTCGCCATCTCGGCCAACTACGCGGCGCAGGAGGAGACCGCCGCCGACGACGAGGAGCCGACGACCGAGCTCTCGCGCGGCGCGCTGATCTTCGCCTTCGCGGTCGCGATCGGCTTCGCGGTGATGCTCTTCAAGGTCACGCCTGCGTTGATCACCGACTTCATCGGCATCCAGGCCGGCTGGTTCGTGCTCGTCGAGGGCCTGATCCGCGTGTCGCTCTTCGTCGCCTACCTCGGCCTGATCTCGCTGCTCCCCGACCTGAAGCGCGTCTTCCAGTACCACGCGGCCGAGCACAAGGCGATCAACGCCTACGAGGCGGGCGAGCCGCTCGAACCGGAGCGCGTGCAGCGCTTCAGCCTCATCCACCCGCGCTGCGGCACGGCGTTCCTGCTCTGGGTGATGGTGATCGCGATCTTCGTCTTCGCCTTCTTCGGCCGGCCGCACTGGTACTGGCTGATCGCGACCCGCGTCCTGCTCCTGCCGCTCATCGCCGGAATCGCGTACGAGCTGATCCGCTTCGCCGGCCGGCACACCGGCAACCGCGTCCTGATGACCCTGCTCGCGCCCGGGCTCTGGCTCCAGCGCCTGACGACACGCGAGCCGACGCTCGACCAGCTCGAGGTCTCGATCCGCGCGCTTCGGGACGTGCTCGAGCTCGAGCGGCGCGCGGCACCCGACGCCGAGCGCGTCGAAGTGATGGCGTAGTGCCTCGCGTCGACCGGAGGGCGGAGGTCAGCTGGAACGGGAACCTCGCGCGCGGCGAAGGTCGCATCTCGGCTCCGTCCGGCGCGTTCGCCGGCCTGCCGTACTCGGCGGCCACGCGCGTCGCCGCGCGCGCCGAGACGACGAGCCCCGAGGAGCTCCTCGCCGCCGCGCACGCCGGCTGCTTCGCCATGTCGCTGGCCGGAGAGCTGCGCGAGGCGGAGGCGCGCATCGACGTCACCGCGAACGTCGTCCTCGACGAGGTCGACGGCCAGGGGCACCGGATCGTCGAGTCCCAGCTCGAGGTCCGTGCCCGAGCGCCGGGTCTCGAGCAGGCCGCGTTCGACGAGGCGGTCGAGGCGGCGGACCGCGGCTGCCCGTTCTCACGGCTGATCGCGGCGGCGGCGAAGGTGACGATCAACGCGACATTGGAGGACTAGTAGATGGCGACTGAGCGCAAGGCCACTGTGACCTGGCACGGCGACCTGATGAGCGGCAGCGGGATCATCGACTCGGTGACGAGCGGCGCGTTCGGCCCGCTCGAGGTCGACTGGGCCAACCGCGCCGAGGATGCGCAGGGCAAGACGAGCCCCGAGGAGCTGATCGCCGC
>VAXK01000354.1:0-1347 GCA_005885565.1 Actinomycetota bacterium | reverse complement strand
ACCTCGGCGACTGTGACCTTCGTGCCCGGGACGGGCATCACCAAGTCGGTGCTTCAGGTCACCGGGACCGTCCCTGGGATCGACGAGGACGCGTTCCGCCGGGCCGCCGAGGACGCGAAGGAGAACTGCCCAGTGTCGGGAGCGCTGAAGGGGAACGTCGAGCTCGAGCTGAACGCCACGCTGGCGTGACCGCGTCAGCGAGTACGCCATCCTCCGCGCCGGGGAGGCGCCCGACTTCACGGGTGACGCTCCGGGCGCATTTCTCGGCTACGGCCGTTCGTTGGGCGCCGAGCAGCTGGCCCTGAACCTGCGCGTGCTCGCGCCCCACACCGCCCACGCGGCGCCGGGTGGCGATCCGACGCGGGGGCACAGCCACCGGACGATCGAGGAGATCTACCTCGTTCTGGCCGGCGAGATCACGATCAAGCTCGGCGACGACGTGACGACCCTGGGTCCCAGGGACGCTGTGCGCATCCCGCCGGAGACCACTCGCGCGGTTCGTAACGACTCCGACGAGGAGGCCGCCTTCCTCCTGGTCTCGACGAGGGTGGAGGACCACAAAGCCGAGTCGCAGTGGCACGAGCGCTTCTGGCCGGGCTAGCCGCCCCTGGTCGTCCCGGTCGCTGGAATACCCTTAGCGGCGTGGCCGGAATCGACGAGTTCGTGGAGGACCTCGAGCGCTCGTACCGCGAGACGCAGGAGCGGATGAGCGACCCGACGGTCTACAACGACCACCGCGAAGCGGCGGAGGTCGGCCGGCGCCTGAAAGAGCTCGAGTCGGCGCACAAGCTTGCACTGGAGTGGCTCGAAGCGTCTTCTGACCTCGAGGCCGCGCGCGCCGAGACCGAGCAGCGGGTCGGCGAGCTCGAGGACGAGCTGCGGCTCGCGCTCGCGCCGAGCGACCCGGCAGACCGCAAGGACGTGATCGTCGAGATCCGCCAGGGGGTGGGTGGCGACGAGGCCGCGCTCTGGGCCGGGGCCCTGTACCGGATGCTCACGCGCTACGCGGAAGGACGCGGCTTCAAGGTCGAGGACCTCAGCTCGAGCCCGAACGACGGCGCCGGCTTCAAGGAGGTCACCTTCGCGGTCAAGGGCGACGGCGCCTTCTCGGTGTTCAAGTACGAGGGCGGGACGCACCGCGTGCAGCGGGTCCCGGAGACCGAGTCGCAGGGGCGCATCCACACCTCGACGGCGACCGTCGCAGTCATGCCCGAGGCGGAGGAGGTCGACGTCGAGGTCGATCCGAACGACCTGAAGATCGACGTCTACCGCTCGACCGGACCGGGCGGCCAGAGCGTGAACACCACCGACTCGGCGGTACGGATCACGCACCTCCCGACCGGGATC
>VAXK01000119.1 GCA_005885565.1 Actinomycetota bacterium | reverse complement strand
GCCGGTGATGATGCGGGCCGTCGAGCCGACGCCGTACGAGAGCGCGTCGTTCGTCGAGCCGGTCTCGTCGTAGCGCTCCTTGATCCGGCTGAGCAGGAACACCTGGTAGTCCATCGACAGGCCGAAGAGGACGGAGAACAGGAAGAGCGGCACCCACGCCTCGATGACGTCCACCTGCTGGAAGCCGAGCAGGTTGTGGGCGACGCCCTTCTGGAAGACGAGGACGAGCAGGCCGTAGGCGGCGCCGACCGAGAGCAGGTTGAGGACGATCGCCGTGGCTGCGATGACGAGCGAGCGGAAGACCACCGTCAGCAGCACGAGGCTGAGGCCGAGCACGAAGGCGAACACATATGGCGTCCACCGGTGGACGGCGTCGATGAAGTCGACGTTGTCGGCCGTGTCGCCGCCGACGAGCGCGCGGAGGTCGGTGCCGCCGAGCGTCTGAGGGATATCGGCGTGGCGAAGACGGCGCACGGCTTCGAGCGCCTCGTTGCTCGTCTTGTCCCCGCGGAGCGGGACGATCAGCGCCACGAGGTCGCGTTTCGAGGAGATGCGCAGATCGCCGGGGCCGCCGAAGGCGCGGTCGGCCGCGATCCGCGACCGCAGGCGGCCGATCGCGGCGCGCGCTCGCGGTGTCGTCACGTCGCCCTGGATCGCGACGACGACGGGGGCCGCGCTCGCGCGTGGGAAGCTGCGCGCAAGCGCCTCGTACCCCTGCTTGCTCGCGAGGCGGTTCGGAAGCGTGCTGACGCCGTTCGCGCCGAGGTGGAGGCTCAGCACCGGGGAGGCCGCCGCGAGCAGGAGCACGACCGCCGCGGCCAGGCTCGTCGCCGGCCGCCGCATCACCCAGCGCACGATTGCGCCCCAGACGCGGCCCTCCTGCGCCACGCGGCCGACGCTCCGGCCGACGAACGGCACGCGCAGCGCGTTCACGCGATCGCCGAGCAAGCCGAGCAGCGCCGGGAGCAACGTGAGCGCGGCCAGCACCGAGACGATCCCGACGAGGATCGCACCCACGGCGAGGCTCCGCATCACGTTCGAGGGGACGAGGAACATCCCGGTGAGCGCGATAACGAACACCGAGCCGCTGATGAAGACGGCCCGGCTCGCGGTCGCGCCGGAGGCGGCGATCGCGTCGAGCTGCTCCCGGCCGCGGCCCCGTTCCTCGCGGTAGCGGGAGACGACGAAGAGCGAGTAGTCGATCCCGAGGGCGAGCCCCATGCCCGTCAGCATGTTGATCACGAAGATCGAGAGCGTGAAGCCCTCCGCGACGAGGCCCGTCAGGCCGATCGCGACGAGGATCGAGACCATCGCCATCAGGACCGGCACGAGTCCCGCGGCGACGGCGCCGAAGACGAGCACGAGGACGACGAGCGCAGCCGGAAGGCCGACCTGGAGCTCGCCCGACTTGAGGTCGTGCTGCGACAGGTCGTTGAAGTCGTGGTCGAGCGTCCCGGCGCCGGTGATCGTCACGCGGAACCCCTGCCGGCCGTCGTTCCGTGCGATCACGGGGAGGAGGCGGTCGACGTCGGCCTTGCGCTGGATCTCGATCAAAGCCGCGTGCCGGTCGGCCGACACGAGCGACGGCGAGCCGTTCAGGTAGCTGCGGGCGCGGTAGACGACGTTCGTCGCCTGCCCTTGCCGATAGAGCTCGGAGACGAACCGCTTGAAGGCGGGATCGTCGACCGTGTGCGTCGGCGACCGCACGACGACGAGCTCGTCGGCCGCGTTCGGGTCGGGCGGGAAGTCCCGGTAGACGAGATCCTCGGCCTGCTTCGACTCCGGGTTGCCGGTGACGTGCCCGTTCGAGGTCAGGTTGCCGGGCAGGAAGACCGCGGCGGCGACGAGCGCGAGGACGATCGCGCCGACCCAGGCGAGGATCGTGCGCCACGGGTGACCACCGCAGAGGCGCGCCAGCCGTTCCGTCCTGCCCACCGCTCCAATGTGACACTCCGGCCCGCTTACGACAACTACGTCGCGCGGCGGAGCTGCTCGTCGAGCGGGACGAGCGGGAGCTTGAAGGTGTCCACGGCGGCCGTGTCGGAGACGACGTTGTCGCCTGCGAGGAGCATCTTCAGGAGATCGCGCGTCAGCGGCGGGTTCGGCAGCACCTCGAGCAGCGTCGCCTGCACGCGCATCGCCGCGACCGGAACGTGGACGAGTGGGCGCCGACGGATGCCGAGCGCGCGGCGCAGGCGGCGCCAGAATTCGTCCCACGAGACGATGTCGGGCCCGCCGAGCTCGAAGGTGCGATTGGCCGCCTCGGGGAGGTCGAGCGCCAGTACGAAGTAGGCGGCGACGTCGTCGCGCCAGATCGGCTGGATCCGCTGTTCTCCCGAGCCGACGACCGGCGTCACCGGCGCGAGCTTCACGACGCGCTTGAACTCGCCGAGCGCGCCGCCCTCCTCGGCGAAGACGAAGCTCGGCCGGAAGATCACGTGCTCGAGCCCCGAGCCCTCGACCGTCTGCTCCATGTCCCACTTGGCGTGGTAGTAGGGGACGAGGTCCTTCGTCTCCGCCGTCGTGCCGAGCGCGCTCATCAGGACGAAGCGGCCGACGCCTGCCTCGCGCGCGGCCGCGACGAGGTCGCGCGTCGCCTGCTCCATGATCCGCTCGAAGTCGCGCCGGCTGCCCGAGCGGATGGCGACGAGATGGATCACGCGGTCACAGCCCTCGACGGCGCGGCGCAGGCTGGCCGCGTCCGTCACGTCGCCCTCGACGAGCTCGCAGCCCCAGCTCGCGAGGCGGGACGCCTTCCGCCGGTCGCGGACGAGGCATCTCACCTCGCGGTTCTCGGCCCGGAGCGCATGCACGATCCCGCTTCCGACGAAGCCCGTGCCGCCGGTGACGAGGACCGTCACGGGAACGATCCTAGTCGTGTTCAGCTCATAGACCGCGAGCCAGAGGCAGCCGCGGGATACGGCGCCGCTGGCGCGGGGATGAGGACTCTCCGGCTTGTTCGACGGCTAGACTCGCGAGGGTGGCGGACGGCGCAGCAGATGTGCTCACTGCTTCGGTTGCTGACCTAGCCCATCAGGGAGAGGCGATCTCTAACGCGGAGGGTGAAGCAGCCCAAGGTGCTGTCGGAACTGACCCGAGGAATTGGCAGCCAGGCGTTCTCCCATCACAACTTCTCATGCACGCGATCCACCGGGGGTGGATTCGATCTCCCGCTCTGAAACCCGATCAGCTTCAGCCTGCGAGCCTTGATCTCACTCTCGGGGCGAAGGCTTATCGGCTCCTCTGCAGCTTCCTCCCAGATCGAGAGTCCCGTGTCGAGGAAAAGCTGGCCGACTACGTGCTCGAAGAGTTCGATATCGCTGAGGGGGCGATCCTCGAGCGGAACCGGGCGTATCTCATCCCGCTTCGAGAGGAGCTCGCTCTCCCGGAGTCCCTTCGAGGGAAGGCGAATCCGAAGAGTTCGATCGGCCGCCTCGATGTGTTCACGCGAGTCGTGTCCGACAACAACTCACGCTTTGATGAGCTACCGCTTGGCTACCGAGGCCCTCTCTTCCTGGAAGTGGTGCCACGGTCGTTCATCATCCGCGTCAGGGAGGGGCTGTCGCTCAACCAACTCCGGCTGGTCGCGGGCGACTTTGGGACGGCGCGCTACTCCGATAGCGCCTTAGCAAAGCTGCACATCGAGCGACCGATCCTGTTCAGTGAGGGAAAGCAGGTTTCGAGCACGGATCTCGATCTTGCCGATGGTCTCTTTTTGAGTCTCGATCTAACTCCCGACGTTCATGGACACGTGGGATACCGCGCCGCTCGAAACAGTCGGGTCCTGGACCTCTCTGTCACCGGGAGATACTCGTGGGACGAGTTCTGGGAGCCAGTTCGTGCGCTTCCGAACGGGAACCTGATCCTCGAACCGGAGGAGTTCTACCTCCTGCTCTCTCGCGAGAGCGTGAGCATCTCGCCTGTCACGGCGGCCGAGATGGCTGCGTACGACCCGACCGCAGGCGAGCTCCGAACCCACTATGCGGGCTTCTTCGATCCGGGGTTCGGATTCAGTCCAGTGGGCTGGCCGGATGGAAGCCGTGCGACGCTCGAGGTTCGCGCGAGAGACGTTTCGTTTGTTGTCGAGCACGGTCAGCGGCTCTGCCGGCTGATCTTCGAGCGCCTTGTAGAAGAGACGGAGCTTGTTTATGGACAAGGGATCGGATCGACGTATCAGGACCAAAAGCTGACTCTCAGCAAGCACTTCGCCTCGCAAGGCCCGGTAGGTCAACTCACGCTCCCGGATACACCGCCGGTAAGGGCGAAGGTGGGCTCGCGCAGCCGAGTCTGAGCACGGCCGTGCCGCTCAGCGTGGCTGCAACCTCGCTATTCACCTATCCAGCCCGCCGCCCGCTGCGGTAGTGTCCGCGCCGTGGCGGCGACTCGTGCGATCGACCTCCGGACGGAGATTCCGGGGCCTCGCTCGCGCGAGATCCTGGCGCGCAAGGAGCGCGTCGTCGCGGAGCCGCTCTCGATCTACCTGCCGGTCGTCATCCAGGAGGGGCGCGGCGCGCTCGTCACCGACGTCGACGGGAACACGTTCCTCGACTTCACCGGCGGCGTGGGCTGCCTCAACGTCGGCCACTCGCATCCGCGGGTCGTCGCGGCCGCGCAGGAGCAGCTCGAGCGCTTCAGCCACACGGACTTCACGATCGTGCCCTACGAGGTCTACGTCACCCTGGCGGAGCGGCTGACGAAGCTCGCGCCGATCGGCGGCGAGACCCGCGCCGCGTTCTTCAACGCCGGGACGGAGGCGATCGAGAACGCCGTCAAGTTCGCGCGTGCGTACACGAGGCGGCCGGCCGTGATCGCCTTCGAGGGCGGCTTCCACGGACGGACGCTCCTCTCGGTGAGCCTCACCTCGACGGAGGTCTATCGCGTGCCCTTTGCCCAGGACTACCGCGGCCCGACAGCCGCCGAGGCGCTCGGCGACCTCGAGCGCGCGCTCGTGACGCAGGTTGCCGCCGAGCAGGTCGCCGCGATCGTGATCGAGCCCGTCCAGGGCGAGGGCGGCTTCGTCGTCGCCCCGCGCGAGTTCCTGCGCGGCGTGCGCCGGATCTGCGACGAGAACGGCATCGTGCTCGTCGTCGACGAGGTGCAGACGGGATTCGGGCGCACGGGCCGCATGTGGGCAATCGAGCACTACGGTGTCGAGCCCGACCTGATGGCGGTCGCGAAGTCGATCGCCGCCGGGCTGCCGCTCTCGGGTGTGATCGGCCGCGCAGAGATCATGGACGCGCCCGGCGACTCGGCGATCGGCGGCACGTACGTCGGCAACCCGGTCGCGCAGGCGGCGGCGCTCGCCGTCCTCGACGTCGTCGAGGAGGAGGGTCTGGCCGAGCGCGCGTCCGCGATCGGCGAGACGATGCGCGAGCGGATGGTGCGCTGGCAGGACCGCTTCCCCGCGATCGGCGACGTGCGGGGGCTCGGCGCGATGCTCGCGATCGAGCTCGTCGAGGACCGCGAGACGAAGCGGCCGGCGCCCGAGCTCGCGAGCGCGGTCACGGAGGCCGCCGCGGCCCGCGGCTTGCTTTTGCTCAAGTCCGGGATCTACTCGAACTGCATCCGCGTGCTGTGTCCGCTCGTCGTGACCGACGCGGAGCTCGACGAGGCCCTCGACGTCTGGGAGCAGGCGCTCGAGACCTCTCTGGGCTAGGGCGCCGGCTCGGCGGCGCCGACATCAGGACGCGCGGTACTCCGCGCGTCCGTCTGAAACGACCGGTCGACCCGCTGGACTCGCTAGATGCGCCTAAAGCGGGTCGTCTTCGGGAAAATCAAGCCCCATGGTGGTGGGGGAGATCGTCGCCGGGCGCTACGAGCTCGAGGAGCTCGTCGGCTCGGGCGGCATGTCGAGCGTCTTCAAGGCGCGGGACACGCTGCTCGAGCGGCGGGTCGCCCTCAAGGTCCTGCACCCGCACTTCACCGACGACGACCAGTATGTCGAGCGCTTTCGCCGCGAGGCGCGTGCGGTCGCGTCGCTCTCGCACCCGAACATCGTCACCATCCTCGACCGGGGCGAGGACGAGGGCCGCCAGTTCATCGTCTTCGAGCTCGTCGAGGGGCGAACGCTCAAGGAGGTCCTCGACGAAGAGGGCCGGCTGCCGGTCGCGCGCGCGCTCGAGATCGCGATCCAGGTCGCGCGCGGGCTCGCCTTCGCGCACGAGCACGGCCTCGTCCACCGCGACGTCAAGCCGCAGAACGTGATCCTGAACGGAGACGGCCGCGCGAAGGTGACCGACTTCGGCATCGCCCGCTCGCTCGACGTCCAGGGCGTGACCCAGTCGGGCGCCGTCCTCGGCACCTCGAACTACATCGCGCCGGAGCAGGCGAGCGGGCAGCCCGTCGACCGGACGACCGACGTCTACTCGCTCGGCGTCGTCCTCTTCGAGCTCCTGACCGGCGAGGTCCCGTTCCCCGGCGAGAGCTTCGTGGCCGTGGCGATGCAGCACGTGAGCGAGCCGCCGCCGAGCCTGCTCGACGTGCGGCCCGACGTGCCGGTGCGCGTCGCCCACGCTGTCGACCGGGCGCTCGAGAAGGATCCGCCGGCGCGGTTCCTTACGATGGACGCGTTCGCCGCGGAGCTCCAGGCCTGTCTCGCGGAGCTCGGCTCGCGGTCGGATCCGGACGCGGACGTCACGCTCGTGCGCCGGCCGCCGGTGGTGCGTGCGGGCAGGCGACGACTGCTCCCGAGCGGGCTCGTCGTCCTCGGCCTCGTGCTGCTCGCGCTCGCCGTCGCGGCGCTGCTGCTGCACCGCTTGAGCGGCGACGGCGCGAAGCGGTCGTCCCACCACTCCGCGCCGTCGCGGCCGGTTCGCCTGACGGGCGTCGGATCGTGGGACCCGTACGGCGACCACGCCGAGCACAACGAAGACGTGAGCAAGGCGACCGACGGGAACCTCGGTACGTACTGGACGACGGAGCACTACGACTCGTTCACGAAGCCGGGTGTCGGCCTCGTGCTGGCCGCGCCCGAGGCGGAGCCGGTCACTCGGGTGACGGTGAGGAGCGACACGCCTGGATTCACGGCGCGCATCGAGGCCGGCTCGTCGGAGTCGGGGTCGTTCTCGGCGGTGTCGCCGCCGAAGGTGGTCGGCTCGATGACGAAGTTCCGCGTAAGCGGCCCTGCGGAGCGCTACTACGTCGTCTGGATCACGAAGCTTGAGGGCGTCGCGCACGTGAACGAGGTGAAGGCGTCTGGTTAGCGCCCTTCTGATTGCCGCCCTTGTAGCTGTGGGCTCGCAGGGTCGGCCCGGCCCGGACTCCGCGACAGCGATCGCCGTCGCCCGCGAGACGAGCGGCATCCTCTCTCCCTTTCCGCGGCATCCGGGCCAGGCGAGGTGCCGGATCCCGCGCGGAGGGCCCGTGGTCGCACGGATCTCCGGCTGTTGTCGAACCGCCGTCAGGCGCCGCGGCCGCGTGATCGTTGTCTCCTTCGTCGAGGCCTGGAACGCGCGTGCCTTTCGGGGGCAGGGAGCACCGGAGAGGGGAACGCTGACTCACACGTGGCGCTTCTTCGAGAGCTCGCGGGCCCGCATCCGTCGCGAGGTCACGTTCGGGGACTTCCCGCCGCAGTGGGTGAGATAGGCGGTCGCTAGTACTTGAGGCGAGCCTTGCGCTCGTGCCGCTCGAGGGCGAGCTCCACGAGGCGGTCGAGGAGCTCGCGGTACGGGATCCCGGAGGCCTCGAAGAGCCGGGCGTAGAAGCTCGTCGCCGTGAAGCCCGGGATCGTGTTCAGCTCGTTCACTATCACCTCGCCCTCCGGCTCGCGGACGAAGAAGTCGACCCGCGCCATCCCCTCGCAGTCGGTGGCGACGAAGGCCTCGACGGCGAGCCGCTGGGCGCCCTCGCACTGCTCCGCGGTCAGGGTCGGCGGCGGGACGAGCAGGTCGGAGCCGCCCTCGTCGTACTTGGACGAGTAGTCGTACCAGTCGTTGAAGTGCGAGACGACCTGGCCGGCGAGCGAGGCGACCGGGTTGCGGTTCCCGAGCACGCCCACCTCGATCTCGACGCCGGGCACGAACTCCTCGACGAGCACCTTCTCGTCGTGTCGGCGCGCGAGCTCGACGGCCGCCTCGAGCTCGGCCTCCTCGCGCACCTTCGAGATGCCGACCGAGGAGCCGAGCCGCGCCGGCTTGACGAACACCGGGTAGCCGAAGGGATTCTCGACGGCGTCGCCCGGGCGGAGCGTGATGTTCCGCGTCACCGGGATCCCCGCGTCGCGCATGACCGCCTTGAACAGGTCCTTGTCCATGCAGAGCGACGAGGCCTTCACGTCGGCGCCGACGTACGGCACTCCGGCGAGCTCGAGCAACCCCTGCACGGTCCCGTCCTCGCCGAAGGGGCCGTGCAGGATCGGCAGGACGACGTCCACCTCGCCGAGCTTGGCCGGGGCCGAGGCGGCCTTCGTCGGGACGGGCAGCGTCTCGGCCACGGAGGCCGCCGACAGCGCGCCGTTCGAGCCGGCGACGAGCTCCCAGCGTCCGTCGCGGCCGATCCCGATCGAGACGGCGTCGTACCGGTCGGGGTCGAGCGCCTCGAGCACCGAGCGGCCGGACGCGAGCGAGATCGGGTGCTCGCTCGAGCGGCCGCCCATCAGCACCGCCACCCGCAACCGTGGGCGCTCGCTCACGGCGTCGTGGTCGTGGTGGTCGTCTGGCTCGGGAACTGGCCGACGAAGATCGTCACCACCGTCCCGGGCTTCGCCTGCGAGTTCGGGGAAGGTTGCTCGTCGAGGACGATGCCTCCGAGGCTCGGATCGTTCACCGGTTGCCGCACGACCTTCACCTTAAAGCCGGATTGCTCGAGCGTCGCTCGCGCCGTGTCCAGCGCGAGGCTCGTGACGTCCGGCACCGTCGTCGTCTGCGGCCCCTTCGAGACGGTGAGCGTGATCGTCGAGCCCTTCGGTGCCGTCGTGTTCGCGCTGGGGTCCTGACGGAGCACTGTGTCGGCAGGCTCGTTCGAGTCCTGGTCGACCCGATCGACCTTGAAACCCTTGGCCTGGAGCTCGGAGCTCGCCTGGGCGTAGGGAATCCCGACCACCGGCGGCACGGTCACCTGCGCAGGCCCCTTCGAGACGTTGATCCGCACCTTCGAGCCCTTCGCCACCTTCACCCCGGGGCGCGGCGCCTGGGCGACGACGGTGCCCTGGTCCTTGGCGGAGTAGACCTGGTGGACGTCCGGATTCAACCCGAGCGCCGCGATCGTGGCCGCCGCGTCGGTCGAGTCCTTGTTGCGCACGTCGGGGACGGGAACCTTCGCGACCCCGGTCGAGACGAAGATCGTCACCGTGTTCCCCTTGGGGATCTTGTTCCCGGACGAAGGCTCCTGGTCGTAGACGAACGTGGGCGGCTGCGCGGTGGAAGGACGCCGCGTGATGTGGACGTTCAGGCCCGCGTGGAGGATCTCGTCGCGCGCGACCGACTCGCGGACGTCGATGTAGCGGCCGACCGTGATCTGCTTGGACGCGTTCAGCTGCTTTCGGATCTGGTTGTAGGCGAGCCAGCCGGCGAAGCCCGCGAGGACGACGAGCCCGAGGGCGAGGAGCCACGGCCAGAACGGCCGGCGGCGCTCCACGGGCTCGTCGTAGTCGTAGTAGACGGGCGCCTGCGGAGGGGGCGCGACGGACGGGTTCACGACCGTCGCGGCCGTGATCGGCTGCGCGATGATCGCCGTCGCCGCCTCCTCGGTCTCGGGGCTCACCGAGACCCCCCGAGCCACGCGCGCGAGGTCTGCGTCCATCTCGTCCGCCGTCTGGTAGCGCTCGGCCGGCGACTTCGCGAGCGCCCGCATGACGACGAAGTCGAGGTCGCGCGGCACCTCCGACCGGATGTGCGAGGGCGGCTCGGGCACCTTCGAGAGGTGCTTCATCGCCAGCTCGACGGGCGTCTCGCCAGAGAAGGGGACTGTCCCCGTCAGGAGCTCGTACAGGACGATGCCCACCGAATACAGGTCGGAGGCGGGCGTGACCGGCGCGCCCTGCGCCTGCTCGGGCGAGAGGTACTGCGCGGTGCCGATGATCGAGCCCTCCTCGGTCATCTGGCTCGGGCCGGCGCGGGCGATGCCGAAGTCGGTCACCTTCACGCGGCCCTCGCCGTCGACGAGGACGTTGTGGGGCTTGATGTCGCGGTGGACGAGCCCCTGACGGTGCGCGACCCGCAGCGCGGCGAGGATCTGGCGCGCGTAGTCGACCGAGACCGGGATCGGCGCCGGGCCGCGCTTCGTGATCATCTCCTTCAGGCTCCGCCCGTCGAGGTACTCCATCGCGATGTAGTAGGTGCCCTCGGCCTCGCCGCGGTCGAAGATGGAGACGATGTTCGGGTGCGAGAGCCCGGCCGCGTTCTTCGCCTCGCGGCGGAAGCGCTCCACGAACTGCTCGTCGTTCGCGTGCCGCTCGTTCAGGATCTTGATCGCCACGCGGCGGCCGAGCTCCTGGTCCTCGGCGAGGTAGACGTTCGCCATCCCGCCCGCGCCGAGCTTGCGCACGATCTTGTAGCGCCCGTCGAAGAGCGTGTTGATCAGCGTGTCCGAGACGGCCATCCGGCTCTAACAGCGTAGGTTCAACTGCGGCCCAGGATCGCCTGCATGAGAGCCTTCGCGATCGGTGCCGCGCTGTGTCCTCCGAAGCCGCCGTTCTCGACCACGACTGCGACGGCGACCTTCGGGTGGTCGGCGGGCGCGAAGCTGATGAACCATCCGTTGTACCGGCCCGGAACCCCCGTCTCGGCCGTGCCCGTCTTGCCCGCGACGCGGATGCCGGGGATCTGGGCCGCGGTGCCCGTGCCGCCCGTGACGACCGCCTCCATCATCGAGGTCAGCTCGGCGGCCGTCTGCGGCTTGATCGCCTGGCCGAGCTTGTCCGGGTGGAGGATCTTCTCCACGACGTGCGGCCGCATGAGGACGCCGTGGTTTGCGATCGCGCCCGCGACCATCGCCATCTGGAACGGCGTCACCAGCAGGCGCTCTTGGCCGAAGGCGAGCCGGCCCGGGTCGGCGTCCGAGGTCGAGCGGTCGAGGCGGTGGCCCTTGTAGCGGCCGCTCGGCACGCGCTCGCCGAGCGGCGTCTCCAGCGGCGGCACCGAGTAGAAGCCGTACCGCTTCATGTAGTCGACGATCGGCCCCGCGCCGAGGGCCATGCCGATCTTGCAGAAGACGGCGTTGATCGAGTGCTGGAGCGCGGTCGTGAAGTTGACCGTGCCGAAGGACTCGGGCCCGGTCTGGTCGGGGTTCCCCGCGTTGAAGAGTCGGGGGTGAAGCGGCCCGTGTCCAGCGCGGCCGAGGCGGTCACGACCTTGAAGGTCGAGCCGGGTGCGTACAGGCCCTGCGTGGCCCGGTCGAAGAGCGGCGTGTTCGGCTTGCACGGGCCCTGTCCGGTCGCGATCCGGCCGAAGTGCCGCTCGACGAGGTTCGGGTCGTACGTCGGGCTGGAGGCGAGGACGAAGACCTTGCCGGTCGAGGGCTCGAGCGCGACCGCGGCGGCGCACTTCCCGGCGAGGAGCGAGTTCGCGAGCCGCTGCGCGCGCGGGTTGATCGTCGTGTACAGGTCGTTCCCCTTGACGGTGACACCTTTGAGCCGGTCGATCGCGGTGTGGAAGACCGTCGTCAGGTTCGAGTTCGAGCCGGTGAGGTAGTCGTTGTAGGAGCGTTCGAGCCCTGCCTGCGAGCGGCTCTGGGTCGAGTAGCCGACGACGTGCGGCGCGAGCGTGCCGAACGGGTAGCGGCGGAAGTAGAGCGTCTGGCCGCCGACGCGCTTGCGCACGTTGGTCGCGAGGAGCGTATGCCCGTCGCCGGCGTAGATCTTCCCGCGCTCGATCGTGAACTGCGCGACGCGCTGGATCGCGTTGTCCTGCCGGTCGGCGAGCCCGGCCGAGGCCCAGGCCTGCCAGTACGTGGTGCCGAGGATCAGCGCGACGATCAGCGCGAGACCGATGAGCGCGAGGCGGCTGATCTGCGCGTTCATCGCGGCGGCTCGTTCGCTCGGTTCGAGATCAGGAGGAGGCCGGCGAGGAGCACGAAGTTCGCGACGACGCTCGACCCTCCGTACGAGACGAACGGAAGGGTGATCCCGGTCAGCGGGATGATCCGCAGGATCCCGCCGACGATGATGAACGTCTGGAGCGCGAAGCCGAACGTGAGCCCGGCGGCGGCGAGCTTCGAGAAGCCGTCCTGCGCGAGGAGCGCGATCCGGAAGCCGCGCGCGACGAAGAGCATGTAGACGAGCAGGAGCGCGGCGACGCCGACGAGCCCGAGCTCCTGCGCGAGAGCGGAGTAGATGAAGTCGGTCTTCAGGTACGGGATGAGCGGGTGGCCGCTCGTCGTCTCGAAGGTGCCGCGGCCGAGGCCCGTGCCGCCGAAGTGGCCGTTCCCGATCGAGTACAGCGACTTCACGAGCTGGTAGCTCTGGCAGTCCTGGCGGAGCGCGGGCTTGCCGGTGAGCGCGCAGTAGACGGGCTTCGCCGTCCAGGGGTGGAGCCAGATCGTCACGCGCTCGCGCACGTGCGGGATGAGCTTGTACGCGGCCGCCGAGCCGGCGAGGAAGAGGACGCCCCCGAGGCCGACGAAGAGCATCCGGTCGGTGGCCACGTAGAGCATCCCGAGGAAGATCCCGAAGTAGAGGAGCGCGCTTCCGAGGTCGTTCGTCTCGACGAGGACGAGCATCGCGCCGCCCCAGATGACGAGCAGCGGACCGAAGTCCTTGAGCCGGCCCTGCGCCAGCACCTCGCGCTTCTCGCGCAGGTAGCCCGCGAGGAAGACGATGAGCGTGATCTTCGCGAGCTCGCCCGGCTGGAACTGGAGCGGGCCCGCGTGCACCCACAGCCGCGCGCCGTTCACGGTCGTCCCGAGCCCCGGCAGCGCCGGCAGCACGAGCAGGAAGATCGCCGTCAGCCCGGCGATGTACTTGTAGCTCTCGAGCCGCCGGTAGTCGCGCCGGAGCGCGACCAGCGTCACGGCGAAGAGGACGACCGCGATCACGATCCAGAGTCCCTGCCGGAACGCGTCGCCCGGCCGGATGCGGTAGATCTCCGTCACCCCGGCGGCGGTCAGGAGTCCCGCGATCGGGAGCAGGTACGGGTCGGCGTACGGGACGGTCAGGCGGGTGACGACGTGCGCCGCGACATAGAGGCAGAGGAAGAAGACGGCGTACGAGAGCGACCCGGTCGAGACGACGTGCTGGCGGGCGATGTAGACGCTCGCGAAGCCGAGGCCGGTGAGGACGCCGACGGCGACGAGGTTCGCGAGCTCGCGGTTGCGCAGGCTCAACGGACCAGCAAGTACAGGACGATGCTGGCTGCTGCCGCGAGAACGAGGACGGCGAGAAGCGCGAGGACGATCCGGGGAGGTTTCGGGTCGGCGGTCTCCTCCGGGGTGACTGTCACCGTCGGCACCTGGTCGGCCTCGGTGAGGGTCTCCTCTTCCTCTCGCACCGGCTCGGCCGGCGCCTCCTCGAGAGTCGCGGTCTCGTCCTCGGGCGAGGCGATCTCGAACGCGACCACGGTGATGTTGTCGTCGCCGCCGCCCTTGTTCGCGGCTGCGATCAGCGCCTTCGCGGCCGCGTCGAGGTCGCGGCGGTTCCGCTCCACGAGCTCGAGGATCCGGTCGTTGCCGACCATCGAGTAGAGCCCGTCCGAGCAGAGGAGGAAGAGGTCGCCGGAGCGCGTCTCGATCGTGATCGTGTCGACGTCGACGTCGGGGTCGGTGCCGAGCGCGCGGGTGATCACCGAGCGCTGCGGATGCGTCTCGGCGTCCTCGGGCGTGAGCTTGCCGCTGCGGACGAGCTCGCCGACGAGCGAGTGGTCGTCCGTGAGCTGGGAGAGCTCGCCGTCCCGGATCAGGTAGGCACGCGAGTCGCCGACGTGGCCGATCCGGACACGGCCGTCGTCGAGGAGCGCGACCGTCATGGATCAGCGTTACGACGGCCTTCTCGCCGCTCCCGCCGTCCGCCGTCTCCCGCAGCGCGTCGGCCGCGAGGGCCGCGGCCACCTCGCCCGCGTTCGCGCCGCCCATCCCGTCCGCGATCGCGAAGATGGGCGGGTCGACGACGTAGACGTCCTCGTTGTGCCGCCGCTTGCGGCCGGTGTCGGTGAGCGCGACGGTGCGGCCTAGGCTCATTCGAACCTCAGGTCGGTGGCGCCGATCCGGACCACGTCGCCCGGGGCCAGCTTGCGGGGCCGCTCGAGCCGGACGCCGTTCACGAAGGTGCCGTTCGTCGACCCCACGTCGCTCAGCCATACCCCGTCGCGGCGAGGCTCAAAGCGCGCGTGCTCGGCCGAGGCGAAGTCGTCGCCGCGAAGCTCGACGTCGTTCGCGGCGCCCCGCCCCATGGTGAGCGGCGCCGAGTCGAGCACGAGGTCGGAGCCCTCCTTCAGTGCGGGGCTCTTCTCGACGACGAGCCGTGCCGAGGTCGTCCGACGTGTGTCTCCGCGCAGCGCGGCCGCCGAGTCGGGGCCGAGGACGAAGCTCTCCTGCGGAAGCCGGAGGTCGCGCGTCGCCGAGCGCACGATCCGCCAGATGAAGAGGTAGAGCAGGACGATGAAGAGGATCTTCAGGATGAGCAGCGCTTCCTCGACCGCGATCGAGGCGAGTGTCACGCGTCCTCCCGGTGGAAGACGAGGTCGGTGGTGCCGATCGTGATCCGGTCGCCGTCCGAGAGCTTGGCCCGCTGGGTGCGCCGGCCGTTCACGTCGGTCCCGTTCGTCGAGCCGAGGTCGACGACGGAGAAGGTGTCGCCGTCGCGGCGGACCTCCGCGTGCCGGCGGGAGGCGTTCGGGTCGGAGATCTGGATGTCGCACTCGCGCGAGCGGCCGATGACGAGGCGGCGGCTGTCCATCTCGTGCGTCCGGTCGCCGACCGTGATGCGCGCCTTCGGCTCCTCGACACCGAGCTCGACCGGCGAGGCGGCCTCCGTCGGCACCGCCGCCACCTCCTTGCGGTAGATCATCGTGTGCCCCGGCTCGCTCGAGGGCGGTCCCTCGGCCCCCTGCTCGGGCTGGACCATCCGCGTCGCGATCCCGAACTCGCCCACGGCCAGGTCGCCGTCGGTCTCCATCACCACGCGCGGGTGCGACTGGAGCGCGTAGCGCTCGCGGCGCGCGTGCTCGGCGAGGTGCTGGCGGAGCTCGTCGACGAGCGAGTTCTCGTACGAGGCGAACTGCTCCCGATCCGGCGGCGCGAGGTAGACCGAGTACTCGTTCGGGACGTAGACCTTCGAGACGGAGACCGTCCGGTGGTCGTCCATCTCCTTCGTGAGCTTGCGCGCCAGCTCGACCGGCTGCACGTGCGTACGGAAGGCGCGGCCGAAGGCGCCCTCGATGAGGCCCTCGACCCGCTGCTCGATCGACCGGAGGAACGACATGGGTGCATCTTCCCCCTTCGGGGGCGTCCCTAATTCTGGCTGCTGACCGTGAGCGCCGCACACGTGAGCCACGCGGTGGCGACGATCGGCGCGGCGGCGGCCGCGGGCGCGACGAGCGCCGGCACGAGGAGCAGCGCTCCGGCGCCCGCGATTCCCCAGGGGCCAAGGCTTCGCAGCCTCGGCACGGCGGCCGCCGCGATCCCGAGGACGAGGGCGGCGAGCCCAAGGCCGGCGTGCGCCGTGACGACGCGGGCGAGCGCGCCCGCCACGCCGAGCGCGCTGTCGCTGCCGGCGAGCGCGACGTGCGCGTGGGCGCCGGCGAAGGGAAGGTCCGCGCCGCGGATCCCCGCCGTGACGGCGGCGACGAGGACCGCGGCGACGCCCTGCGCGAACCGCCGGGCCGGGGAGCGCACGGCGCGGGCCGCGAGGAGCGGCACGAGCCCGAGCGCGCCGACCGGCGCCAGGAGAGGGCCGACGGCGAAGAGGAGCCCGCTCCGCGCCTCGCCGGCGGTGAGCGCGAGCCATGCCGCCGCGAGGCCGGTCCAGAGCAGCGCGAGGCCGAGCGAGACGTTCCCGAGCGGGAGGATCGGCACGGCAAGGGCGAAGGCGAGCCCGATGCGCGGCCTGAACGCGGCGAGCCCCGCGGCGAGGAGCGCCAGCCCGATCCACCAGCCGCCGGGGTAGAACGGCAACGTCGCCGCGCTCCACCCGACGACGACCGCCGCGAGCACCGGCGCCTCGTAGCTCACCGCACGAGCCCGGAAGAGCGGTTCCTTGCGGACCTGTCGTTCCCGGACCCGCTCCTCGAGGGCCTCCCGCAGCGCGTGCGCGAGCCGCGCGGCCGACGGACGCTGCGCCGGGTCGAGGGCCAGAGCCTCATCGACGGCCGCCGTCAGGCTCCGCGACCGGTCGGGCCGTGCTTCCTCGAGCGAGGGCGCGCCGCGCTCGATCGCCCGCGCCGTCTCGAGCGGCGACGACGTCCAGAAGGGATGGACGCCCGCAAGGGCCTCCCACAGGAGGACGCCGACCGCCCACACGTCGCCGGCCGCGCCCGAGACGTCGCCGGCGAGCCGCTCCGGCGGGATGTACGCGAGCGTCCCGGGCACGTCGCCGACAGCCGTGAGCGTCTCGGCGTCGTCGGTCTGGGCCAGGCCGAAGTCGAGCAGGCGGACGGAGATCTCCTCGCCGTCCGCGAGGAGGACGTTCGCCGGCTTGACGTCGCGGTGGACGACCCCGCGCGCGTGCGCGTGCGCGAGACCCTCGAGCACCTGTGCCCCGGCCTCGACGGCGTCACGGTCGCGCAGCTCGTCGGCCCGGAGCGCGTCGCGAAGCGTCCGCCCGGGTGCGTACTCGTACGCGACGTAGACGTGCCGCGTGTCGCTTCCGCACGCGTAGGCGCGCAGGCAGCGCTCGTGGCGCAGCCGCGCAGCGACCTGTGCCTCGCGCTCGGCCCGCTGGCCGGCCTTCCCGTCGCGCGCGACGATCTTCAGGGCGACGTCGAGGCCGGTTCGCTCGTCGCGGGCGAGCCAGACGGAGCCCGAGCCGCCGCTCCCGAGCGGCCGCAGCGGCCGGTAGCGGTCGAGGACGAGCGCGCCCTCGGCGACCGTGGGTGCAGCCTGAGCCATCGCACCTGACGGTTCGGCCGCAGTAGGTCCAACTCCTTTCCCCGCCGGGTGACTCGGTAGAGTTGACCGGCCCTCCGGGGCACGGGCGCCATGACCGAGCGCGACTCCGACATCGAGTTCGACTTCTTCGACGAGCCGGAGACCCAGGAGACGACGCAGCGTCGTCGTGCTCCCCGGGACGGCGGCGGCCCTCGGGGCCCGCGTGGGCCGCGCGGGCCGCAGCGCCGGCCGGGCCGGCCGACGGCCGAGGCGACTCGGCTTCTCCGCCTCGCCGGTCTCGTCGCCTTCGCGATCTTCCTCGTCGTCGTCCTCGTCCTCGTCGTCAAGAGCTGCCGGAGCTCGAGCAAGAACAGCGAGTACGCGAACTACATGAGCAGCGTGCGGACGATCGCCTCCGGGTCGGCTGGCGTCGGCCGGCAGCTGAACGACGTGCTGACCACACCCGGGATCAAGGAGGCCGACCTCGAGACGAAGCTGAACGGGCTCGCGCAGCAGGAGTCGCAGTACGCCGACCGCGCGCAGCGGATCAACCCGCCCGGCCCGCTCCGCGTCGAGCACCAGCATCTGGTGGAGGCGCTCCAGCTGCGGACGAGCGGCATCTCGCGGCTCGCGGACGCCTTCCGGCAAACTGCGAAGTCGAAGAGTTCGTCCCAGGCCGGCCAGCTGCTCGCCCAGCAGGCGCAGCTCCTCGTGGCGAGCGACGTGAACTGGGACTTTTACTTCCGCAACCCGTCGCTGCGGGAGCTCCAGCGGCAGGGCGTCACCGGCGTCTCGGTCCCCGACTCGAAGATCTTCAGCAACACGGATCTCGCCAGCACGGCTTCGATGACTCCGGTCTGGCGGCGCGTCCACGGCGCGGCGACGTCGTCGTCCTCGACGCCCACCGGCATCCACGGCGTGGGCCTCGTCTCGACGAAGGTGCTCCCGGGCGGCCAGCAGCTCTCGCCGACGAGCGAGACGACGATCACCGCCTCGCCGAACCTCGCCTTCGAAGTGGCGGTCAAGGACACGGGCGAGGCGCAGGAGGTGAAGGTGCCGGTCGTCCTGACGATCGAGAAGAAGGTCCAGAACCGGTCGGCCCCGATCGTCAAGCGCGGGAACATCAGTCTCATCGACGTGGGGGCGACCCAGACGATCACCTTCCACATCACCGAGCAGCCGCCGTTCTCGACGCCGACGAGGATCAAGGTCCAGGTCGGCCCGGTGCCCGCCGAGAAGACGTTCTCGAACAACACCGCCACCTACCCGGTCATCTTCTCTTTCGGCGCATAAGCGGTGAGCCTCTCCAGCGGCACGGCGGGCTGGATTGCGATCGGCGCGGCAGCGGGGGCGCTCCTCGCGCTCGCCTTCGCGTTCTTCGCGTGGCGGGAGCTCCGGCGCGTGCGGGCCGGGCAGGAAGTCCTGCTCGGCGGCGGCAAGGGCGACCTCGTCGACTTCGCCGTGTCCCTCCAGGCGCGGATCGATGACCTCCACCGCGCGGTCGACGAGGTCGCCGCGGCGCTCACGCGCGTCGACCGCCGCGTGGACGAGTCGGTCTCGAAGACCTCGATCGTCCGCTACGACGCCTACGCCGACACCGGCGGCCACCAGTCGGCGTCGATCGCGCTCCTCGACTCCGCTCGCTCGGGCGTCGTGGTGAGCGCGATCCAGGGCCGCGACTACGCACGCATCTACGTGAAGGAGCTCGACCACGGCCGCGCGCCAGTCGCCCTTTCGCCAGAGGAGCAGGAAGCTGTCGAACGGGCAATGGCGCAGTGACGCGCTGCTAGATTCTCAGCCGGTGCAGCAGGTTCTCGTCCTGAACGCGAGCTACGAGCCACTCAACGTGTGCTCCGTTCGGCGTGCCCACGTGCTCGTCTACAAGGGCAAGGCGGAGGTGATCGAGCGGCTCGACCGGCCGCTCGCATCGGCGACGACGACCTTTCCGTGGCCGCACGTCATTCGTCTCGTCACGTACATCCGCGTGCCGCGCGCGGTGCAGCGGAAGATCTCGCGGCGCGCGCTCTTCGCGCGCGACGGCTGGCGCTGCGTCTACTGCGGCTCGGCGGGAGGGCGGCTCACGCTCGACCACGTCGTCCCACGGAGCAGGGGCGGCGACTCCGTCTGGGAGAACGTCGTCACCTCGTGCGCGCCGTGCAACCTTAGGAAGGGAAACCGCTCGCTGGAGGAGGCGGGCTTCGTGCTGCGCCACCCGCCACGCCCGCCTACGCCGGTGCTCTTCATCCGCCTCGCGGCTCCGCACATCCCGGAGCGCTGGAGCCCGTACCTCGGCAGCTTGGCGGCCGCTTCCGCGGCCTAGCTGCGTTCGACGGGCAAGTCGCGCTGCTCCCGCGGCCTAGCCGCGTTCGACGGGCAAGCCGCGCTGCTCCCATTCACTCCAGGAGCCGGGGTAGAGCCTTCCTTCACGGCCGCTGAGTGCCAGGCGGTGCAGCACCACGCAGGCCGTCACGCCTGAGCCGCAGTAGGCGACGAGCTCGCCTTCGGGGAGATCCGGAAGCGGCTCGCTCCAGGGCGCGTTCAGGGCACCCGGGATGCGGCCGGGCACGCGGTCGATCGGGTTCGGCTCGCCGCGGAAGCGTGACGGTATGCGTGCGTCGACGACCACCAGCTCTTCGCGGCGGCGCTTGAGCTCCTCGGCTTCGATCGTGTCGCCCGCGCGCGGCCGCGGCTCGAACCGCTCGGGCTCGACGGTCTCCTCGCCGCCGCGAAGCGGCCCGTGCCAGCCGGCGAGGTCGAGGACGGCGCAGTGGTCGTGGCCGAAGTGGCGGAGCAGCCACCAGAGGCGCTCCGCGCCGCCCATCGAGCCGTAGGCGACGACGAAGACGCCGGACCCGATCCCGGCTTGCGAGGCCGCCGCGGCGAACGCCTCGGCGGTCGGGAGGGGATGCCGGCCGGCGACGCCCGGCGGCCCGGAGAGGTCGCGCTCGACGTCGAGGAAGACCGCGCCCGGGACGTGCCCTTCGAGATAGGCGCGGCGGCCTGCTTCCGGGTCGGCGAGCTCCCAGCGGCAGTCGACGAAGCGGTAGCGGATCAGTGGCGGGGCAGGCTCTGCCACACGTCGGGGACCCGCTCCGGCGGCACCTGGACGGCAGGCTCGTCCCGACGCGCGGAGCGGCGGTCGCGTTCGATCGCGTAGTCGTCGGCGCGGCGGAGCCATCCGAAGACGATGCGCCCAGTTCCGAGGACGCCCGACCAGCCGGCTGCCTCGCCTGTCCAGCTCCACGAGGCGAGACCGGTAAGAGCCAACGCCGCCGCCGCGAGCAGCGCAGTCACGCTGAGGGCCGTTAGCGCTGCTGCGCGAGGAGAGAGTGCGAGTGGTTCCTCGTCTTCGCTGACCATGAACGCGGCGGCGACGCCGACAAACGCCAGCACTGCCGCCACGGACGACCACATGCGTCAAGTCTAGAACGTCAAGCGGCTTCGGGCTCGGCGGCGGCAGGGTGCGGGTGACCGTGACCAAGCAGGTGGCCGTGGGCCTCGGTGCCGTAGCCGCCGGGGACCGGGATGTAGAACTCCGGGTAGCCCCACATGCCGTGCTCCGAGACGTCGAGGCCCGATGTCTCGACGTGCTCCTCGACGCGGATTCCCCAGAACCGCTTCATCGTCCAAAGGGCGCCGAAGGACGCGGAGAACGTGAACGCACCGACCGCGGCGAGGCCGAGGAGCTGCACCCAGACCTGGTGCAGCGAGCCCGTGTAGACGAAGCCGCCCCGGCCGGTGCCGAGGTTCGCGGCGAGCGCGGGAGCGGCGAAGAGGCCGGTTGCGATCGTCCCCCACACTCCCGAGGCTCCGTGGACGGCGACGGCGCCGATCGGGTCGTCGATCCCGAGCCGCTCCACGGCGAGCACGCCGGTGACGGCGAGGAAGCCGGCCGCGAGGCCGATCACGATCGCCGCCCAGGGTGCGACGAAGCCGCAGGCGGCGGTGATCGCCACGAGCGCGGCGAGCGCGCCGTTCAGCATCATCGAGACGTCAGGCTTGCGGAGCACCGCCCAGGCGGTGGCGACGCCGCCGAGCGCTCCCGCCGCCGCGGCGAGGTTCGTCGTGAGCGCGACGTAGCCGAAGTAGCCGATCCGGTTGCCGGTGACGACGCCGAGCGTCGAGCCGGGGTTGAACCCGAACCAGCCGAACCAGAGGATGATCGTCCCGAGGACGGCGTAGGGCATGTTGTGGCCCGGGATCGGGTTGGCGCGACCGTCGCGACCGAACTTGCCGATCCGCGGGCCGAGCAGCAGCGCGCCGGCGAGCGCCGCGAGCGCGCCCTGGTAGTGGACGACGGTCGAGCCGGCGAAGTCCTGCATGCCCAGCGAGTAGAGCCAGCCGCCGGGATGCCACACCCAGTGCGAGGTGATCGAGTAGAGGACGGTGAAGACGGCGCCGAAGGCGAAGTAGACCCAGAGCTTGGCGCGCTCGGCCATGGCTCCCCAGACGATGGCGAGCGACACCCCGGCGAAGACGACCTCGAAGAGGTATCCGGCTGCGCCCGGGACGGTCGAGAAGAAGCTGAAGGGGGCCTTCCCGACGGCGAGCAGCGCGCTCGACGAGGGCAGGAACCCATGCGTCCCGACGAGCGCGTTCCCGTCGCCGAAGGCGAGGCCGAAGCCGACGGCCCAGTAGACGAGCGAGCAGACGCCGAAGACGAGGACGTTCTTGCCGGCGATGTGCGCGGCGTTCTTCATCCGGGCTAGGCCCGCCTCGAGGAGCGCGAACCCGGCCTGCATGAACATGACGAGCACGGCCGCGACGACGACCCAGATCGTGTTGGCCGCGATGACGACATCGGCGGTCTTCATCCGTTCGCTCGCTGGATCGGCATGAGTCGCCGGCGGAGCCGGGCTTTGCCCGGCGGAAGCCCAAACGCGCTCGGCGTCGGCATGCGGCGAAGGAGGCGGCGAACGGGGGAACCGTGGGTTCCCACGTTTCGGGCGACCCAGATCGTGTTGGCGGCGATGACGACGTCGGCGGTCTTCATCGCTTCTCGGCCTCCTCTATGCGCTTGCCGGTCCGGTGGTGCGTGACGTTGCCGACGGGCGCGATCCAGACGAGCCCGTCGCCGGAGTCGTTGCCGCTTCGCGCCGCGTCGGCGACTGCCGCGACGACGCCGGGCGCGAGCGCGTCCTGGACGACGAAGGTGAGGAGCGCCTTCGGGAGGAAGCGCGACTCGAAGACGCGACCGCGGTACTCGTGCGTGATCCCGCGCTCCCGCCCGTGCCCGACGGCCTCGACGACGGTGACGCCCACGTGTCCGGTCGCCACCTCGACGGCGTCGATGACGATCTCGACCCGCTCGCGGAGCACGATCGCCTCGACCTTGATCACGCGCTCGGCCGTCCCTTCGGGGCGGTGGATTTCGGCGCCGAATCGACACAGACAGGCGCGTCGTCGCCCGCTACCCTCGAAGGTACCTCCCCAGGGTGGGTGGGGGTTTGGGACGGAGACGCCCCGACGCGCCGCTCGAGCAAGACCGTGTCGCGCCACGCGCCGTCGAGTTGGCCGATCCGTTCGCGGACCCCCACGACGCGGAAGCCGCAGCGCAGGTGCAGCGCGAGGCTCGCGCGGTTCTCGGGGAAGATCGACGTCTGGAGCGTCCAGAGCCCCTCCGCCTCCGACCGCGCGACGAGCTCCTCCAGCAGCGCCCG
>VAXK01000118.1 GCA_005885565.1 Actinomycetota bacterium | reverse complement strand
GGAGCGGGCCGAACCGGATCGGCCAGGGGATCGAGTTCGACTACTGCTGCGTGCACGCGGCACGGAGCTTCCGTGCGCTCGGCTTCGAGGCCGTGATGGTCAACTGCAACCCGGAGACGGTCTCGACCGACTACGACACCTCCGACCGGCTGTACTTCGAGCCGCTGTGCGCCGAGGAGGTGCTGGCCGTCTGCGAACGCGAGCGGGCGGACGGGGTCGTGATCCAGTTCGGGGGCCAGACACCGTTACGGCTTGCGCGCGCGCTCGAGGCGGCGGGCTTCCGGATCATGGGCACGCCGTTCGACGCGATCGACCTTGCGGAGGACCGCGAGCGCTTCGCCGGCCTCCTCGACCGGCTCGGGATCCGGTGCCCCGACTGGGAGATCGTCTCCACCTGGCAGGAGGCCGTCGAGGCGGCGGCGCGGATCGGCTACCCCGTGCTCGTCCGGCCCTCCTACGTGCTCGGCGGCCGGGCGATGCGGATCTGCTACGGCCCGGACGACGTGCGCGAGGCCCTCGAGCGGCAGGTGCACGGCTCCGTGCTCGTCGACCGCTTCGTGGAGCACGCGGTCGAGATCGACGTCGACGCGCTCTGCGACGGCGAGACCGCGCACGTCGCGGCGACGATGCAGCACGTCGAGGAGGCCGGTGTCCACTCCGGCGACTCCGCCTGCGTGCTCCCGCCGCCGTCGCTCGCACCTGCCGTCGCGGCCGAGATCGACGAGATCGTCGGTCGGCTCGGCCCGGCTCTCGGCGTGGTCGGGCTCCTGAACGTCCAGCTCGCGGTCGCCGACGGCGAGGTCTTCGTCCTCGAGGCGAACCCGCGCGCCTCGCGCACCGTCCCCTTCGCGAGCAAGGCGACAGGCGTGAACCTCGTGGACGCGGCCTGCCGGCTCATGTCCGGGATGGCCCTGTCGGAGGGACTGTCACTCGGCCGTGTCCCCAGCAGGCAGGTCAGCGTCAAGGCCGCGGTCCTGCCGTTCGCGCGCTTCCCCGGCAGCGACCCCGTCCTCGGGCCGGAGATGCGGTCGACCGGCGAGGTGATGGCGAGCGCCGCCGACCTCCCGACCGCCTTCGCGAAGGCCGAGCGCGCGGCCGGGCGGCCGCTGCCCACAACCGGCACCGCGTTCCTCTCGGTGCACGACGAGGACAAGCCCGCGCTCGTTCCGGTCGCCGCCGCGCTCGCCGGGCTCGGCTTCGCGCTCGTCGCGACGGAGGGGACGGCGCGGACGCTCGCAGCGGCCGGGCTCGAGGTCGACTCGGTGGACAAGGGCGCCGCCGTCGTCGAGCTCGTGCGCCGCCGCCGCTGCGACCTCGTCGTGAACACGCCGCACGGCTCGCACGCTCGAGCGGACGGCTACCTGATCCGCGAGGCCGCGCTCGTCGCGCGCGTCCCGTGCATCACGACTCTCTCCGGCGCCGCGGCGGCCGTGCACGCGATCGGGAACGCCCGCGCCGAGGCGGCGCTCTCGCTCCAGGAACGGATTGGTCACCAGACGCGCAGCGCTTAGCGTCGTCGGCGTCGAGCCCGTCGGTCCGTACACGCTCCTGCGCGTGCGGCGCGGCGGGCTCGAGCCCGGCCGGCCGGGACAATTCTTCATGCTGGAGGCGCCGGGGCGGCTTCTCCCGCGGCCGATGAGCCTCTGCCTCGCGCCGCCCGGCGAGCTCGCGTTCCTCGTCGACCCGATCGGCCCCGGAACCCGCGCCCTCTGTGCCCTCGGCCCGGGCGACCACCTCCGCGTCCTCGGCCCGCTCGGGAACGGCTTCGACCTCGACGTCGAGCGGCCGCTCCTCGTCGGCGGCGGGATCGGGATCGCGCCGCTGCCCTACCTGTCGCAGGCCCTCGGCGGCCCTCCGGCGATCCTCGGCTTCCGGTCGCCCCGCCACGCGGAGGCCGCGGCGCTCCTGCCGCGCGCGGAGGTCGTCGTCGAGCCGACCTACGTGACCGAGGCGATGCCGCTCGACCGCGACGTCCTCGCCTGCGGCCCGGAGCCGATGCTCGAGGCGGTCCGGCGGCTCGTCCCGGACGCCCAGCTCGCCTGGGAGGCGCCGATGGCCTGCGGCTACGGCGCGTGCTACGGCTGCGCGGTCGAGATCGACGGCGAGCTGCGGCGTCTCTGTGTCGAAGGTCCTGTTCTCGCGGCCGCTCGATCGTGATCTTCCCTTCTCTCAGAGAGAGTGTTAATTTCCGCCAGGTTTTCCTGAGCAAATCTCCATCCAGGGGGTCAGGCAGATGTCGGTTCGGCGCGGCTTATGGGCACCGGCTTTCGTGGTTGTCGTGGGGTTCCTGTTCGTCTTGTACGGGAGCGGGGCAAGCGCTTCGGGATTCCCCGCTTCCCTGAAGTCGGGCACCCCACGGCTGGACAGGATCGGGGGCATCGTCCCGCCGAAGCCTCCGGCCGGCCTGGCGCCTGTCGGTCCGCTCGGCTCCGGCAACTTGACCTACCACGGCGGACCCGTAATGCACACGAACACGACGTACGCGATCTACTGGGTTCCGTCCGGCTACTCGATCGGCAGCACGTACCGCACGGTCATCGACCAGTACCTCGGCGACGTCGCGGCCGACAACGGGAAGAAGAGCAACGTCTACGCGACCGACGCGCAGTACTCCGACGGTTCCGGGCACATTGCCTACACCTCGACGTTCGCGGGCTCGGTCATCGACTCGACGGACTTTCCCGTCGGGGACTGCTCCGAGTTCGAGACGAGCATCTGCCTGACGGATAGCCAGCTCGAGGCGGAGATCCAGAGTGTCGTCGAGGCGCACGGATGGCCCGAGAACAACCACACGCTCTACTTCCTCTTTACCCCACCCGATGTCGGGAGCTGCTTCGGCGACCCCATCGCCGGCTGCGCATACGAGGACTACTGCGCGTACCACAGTTACTTCGGTACCGGAAGCGGCCAGATCGCCTACGCGAATCAACCGTGGACGTACGGGACGTTCAGCTGCGACGAGGGTGAGTACCCGAACGGCAGCGAAGCCGACCCGACATTGAACGTCGCCAGTCACGAGCACAACGAGGCGATCACCGACCCGAACCTGAACGCGTGGTACGACGCAGCCGGTTTCGAGAACGGCGACAAGTGCGCTTGGATCTTCGGGTCTCTGAACGGCACCCCCGGCGCGTCGTACAACCAGACGATCAACGGTCACCACTACTTCCTCCAAGAGGAGTGGAGCAACTCCGGCTCGTTGTGTCGCCAGGACATGCCGGACACGACGCCGACGATCACCGGATTCACCCCGTCGAGCGGCCCGGAAGGGACGCGGGTGACGATCAGCGGGACGAACCTAACCGGTGCGTCCGCCGTCCGGTTTCACGGGACGGCATCGAGCTTCACCGTCAACTCCGCGATCCAGATCACCGCCACCGTGCCGACCGGCGCCACGACGGGGCCGATCGCCGTCACGACGCCGGGCGGCGTCGCCGCGAGCGCCTCCGACTTCACCGTCACCCTCGCGCCGCCGGCGATCTCGAGCTTCAGTCCTGCCTCCAGCCCGGTCGGGACGACCGTCACCATCAACGGCGCGCACCTGGGCGGGGCGAGCGACGTCACGTTCGGCGGCGTGTCGACGGCTCCGTCGACGATCGTCTCGCCCTCGCAGATCAAGGCCGCTGTGCCCGCCGACGCGAGGACGGGGCAGATCGGCGTCACGACTCCCGGCGGCACCGGGCTCAGTGCGGCGTCGTTCAAGGTGCTGCCGAAGCTGACGTCGTTCACGCCCGGCGGCGGCGCCGCGGGCGACAGCGTGACGATCGCGGGCTCGGGCTTCACCGACGTGAGCGCGGTGAAGTTCAACGGCGTGGCGGCGACGACGGTCACCGTCGACTCCGATCACCAGATCACGGCGACGGTGCCGGCTGCGGCGACGATCGGGAAGCTGTCGGTGGTGACCGCCGGCGGCACAGCGACCAGCGCCGCGAACTTCGTCGTCGTTCCGACGGTCACCGGCTTCAGTCCGGGGAGCGCGGCGGCGGCGAGCCCGGTGGTGGTGGACGGGACGGGCTTCGGCGGCGTGACATCGGTGAAGGTGAACGGCGTGGCGGCGGGGTTCGCGCTGCTGTCGAAGGTGCAACTGCGGCTGACGGTGCCGGCGGGCGCGACCTCCGGGACGATCTCGGTGACGACGGCGGGCGGGACGGCGACGAGCGCGGCGGCGTTGTCGGTGCTGCCGCGCGTGACGGGCTTCACGCCGTCGGCGGCGCCGGTGGGGGCGACGGTGACGATCAGCGGCAACGCCTTCGGCGGCGCGACGAGCGTGCTCTTCAACGGCGCGGTCGCGGTGCCGGCGACGGTGACCGCGACGAAGATCACGGTCGTCGAGCCGGCGGACGCCTCGACGGGGAAGCTGACCGTGGTGACCGGAGCCGGGCCGGGGCAGAGCGCGGGCACGTTCAAGGTGCTGCCGAAGCTCACCTCGTTCACGCCTGCGAGCGGGCCGGCGGGGACGAGCGTGACGATCGCCGGCTCCGGCTTCACGGACGTCAGCGCGGTGAAGCTCAACGGCGTGGCGGCGGGCTACGGCGTCGACTCGGATCACCAGATCACGGCGACGGTGCCGGCGACGGCGACGACCGGGAAGCTGTCGGTCGTGACCGCGGGCGGCACGGCGACCAGCCTGACGAGCTTCCTCGCGGTGCCGACGATCACCGGCTTCGCGCCCGGCAGCGCGGCCGCTGCGAGCACGGTGGTCGTCGACGGGACGGGCTTCGGCGGCGTGACCTCGGTGAAGGTGAACGGCGTCGCCGCGGGTTTCGCGGTGCTGTCGAAGCTGCAGCTGCGGCTGAGCGTGCCGGCGGGCGCCAGCTCGGGCGCGATCTCGGTCACCACGCCCGGCGGCACGGCGACCAGCGCCGGGACGCTGTCCGTGCTCCCGCGCGTGACCGCGTTCACACCCTCGTCGGCGGCGACCGGCTCGACGGTGACGATCTACGGGAACGCCTTCGGCGGCGCGACCAACGTGCTCTTCAACGGCGTGAGCACGGTGCCGGCGACGGTGATCCCAACGAAGATCACCGTGCCCGTGCCCGCCGACGCCTCGACCGGGAAGCTGACCGTCGCCACCGGCGCAGGCGCCGGCCAGAGCGCCGGCACCTTCAAGGTGCTCCCCAAGCTCACCTCGTTCTCGCCCGGGAGCGGGGTCGTCGGCACGAGCGTGACCATCCACGGCTCGGGCTTCACCGACGTGACCGCGGTGAAGTTCAACGGCCTCGCCGCGTCGAGCTACACCGTCGACACGCCCGGTCAGATCACCGCCATGGTCCCCCTCGGCGCCTCCACAGGGAAGACCTCCGTCCTCACCGCCGGCGGCACCGCCCTCAGCACCACGAGCTTCGTCGTCACGCCGTAGCAGTACAGTCCTTCCGGTGCTGCTGAACGCCTCCGGTTGCCTCGATGCGCTCGCGGCGCCCGACGTGGCCCGGTCGCTCGACGCCTTCGTGACGAAGACGGTCACGCCGCTCCCTCGCGGCGGCAACTCGCCGGTCCGCATCGCCGAGACCGACGTCGGGATGCTGAACTCGATCGGCCTCGCCAACCCGGGGCGCGACCGGTTCCTCGCCGAGACGCTGCCGCGCCTGCGCGAGCTCGGCGTGCCGCTCTGGGTCTCCGTGGGCGGGTTCGCGGCGGCCGAGTACGCGGAGACGTGCGCGCTCCTCGAGGACGTGACGATCGAGCTCAACCTCTCGTGCCCGAACGTCGACGAGGCGCCGGAGTCGGCGGCGGAGATCGTCGCCGCGTGCCGCGCCGCGACCGAGCTGCCGCTCTACGCGAAGCTCTCGCCGGCCACTCGGGACGTGGCCGAGACGGCCCGCGCCGTCGAGGACGCGGGCGCCGACGGCCTGTCCCTGGTGAACACGATCCGGGGTCTGACCCTCGACGAGCACACCCTGCGGCCACGCCTCGGGACGGCGGTCGGCGGCCTCTCCGGGCCGGCGCTCAGGCCGGTCGCGCTCGCCGCCGTCTGGGCCTGCTACCGGGCGGTCTCGCTGCCGATCGTCGGCATGGGAGGGGTGGCGACGGGCCGCGACGCGCTCGAGCTGATCGCCGCCGGAGCGACCCACGTCGCGCTCGGAACCGTCCTCTTCGCGGACCCCGACGCACCGGCTCGCGTCCGCCGGGAGCTCGCCGCCGAGGCCGTCGCGCGCGGCTTCGCCGAGCCGTCCCACGCGCGGGGGGTCGCCCACGCGGAGGCCCGAAGCCTCGACGCGAGGTCGAGGGTTGAGGTCGAAAAAGCCCTGGAATTCGGCCCAAATCTGCCTCTTGACCCGCAGGACTCAGGTGCTAGTATCCCGCGCCGTGGTGACGAAGACCCAGGCGCAGGCGCCGGTTCGATCGCTCGACCAGCGCATGGACGCCCTTAGGCGCGCGAACGACATCCGCGTGCGCCGAGCGAAGCTGAAGAAGGATCTGAAGGACGGTCGCGCCCGGATCGAGGAGATCCTCGGCGACCCGCCCGAGTACGTGTCCACGGCGAAGGTCTTCGACATGTTGATGGCCGTGCCGAAGTTCGGGCGCGTCAAGGCGGGTCGCTTTCTCAACACGTGCCGGATCAGCCAGTCGAAGACGGTCGGGGGACTCTCCGAGCGGCAACGGGCGGAGCTGATTGGGCTCTTCAACCGCTAGCAGCGGTCCGGTTATTGCGATCACCGGCACCTCAGGTGCCGGCAAGGGCACGCTCGAAGTCGAGCTCATGCGGCGGCTGCCCGAGCTCGAGCTCGCCGTCTCGGCGACGACCCGCGAGCGGCGGCCGAACGAGCGGGACGGGCGCGAGTACCACTTCGTCTCGGCGGACGAGTTCGAGCGGCTCGTCCAGGAAGGCGCCTTCCTCGAGCACGTCACCCATCCCTGGGGGCCTCGCCACGGGACCCTTCGCTCCGAGATCGACCGCATCCGCGGCGAGGGGCGCGTGCCGCTGCTCGACCTCGAGACGCACGGGGCGCTCGTCGTCCGCGACGAGGTGCCCGGCGCCGTGACCGTCTTCGTCAAGGCGCCGAGCCTGGACGAGCTCGAGCGCCGCCTGCGTGAGCGTGCGACCGAGAGCGGCGGCGAGATCGAGGAGCGCCTCGCGGTCGCGCGGGAGCAGCTCGCGCTCGAGGACGAGTTCGACCACGTGATCGTGAACGACGACCTGCGCCGCGCCGTCGACGAGCTCGAGGGCGTCGTCGCGCGAGAGTTGCGGGCGACCGGTAGCATGAGCCGGCCGTGATCCATCCTCGCATCGATGAGCTGCTCGAGAACGTCGACTCGCGCTACGCGCTCGTGATCGTCGCCGCGAAGCGGGCTCGCCAGATCAACAACTACCATCACCAGCTCGGCGAGGGCACCTTCGACGACTTCCCGCCGCCGCTCGTCGAGTCGCGCTCGAAGAACTACCTCACGATGTCGCTCGAGGAGATCTCCGAGGGCAAGCTCCGGTACGAATACCGGCACTAAGAGACGCTCCGGAATTAACCTGAGCCGTTCGACCGGTCAATGCAGACGGACGCGCGGGCGGAGCCCGCACGTCCTGATGGTCGGCGCCGCCGAGTCGGCGCCTTAAGCCAGTCGCCGGGCGCGACTGAACCCAAAGCAGACCCAAGCGGGCAGAATGTGACCGTGGCGCGGGTGCTGCTCGGCGTGACGGGCGGAATCGCCGCCTACAAGGCGTGCGAGCTCGTGCGCCTGCTCGTGCGCGCGGGTCACGAGGTCGTCCCGCTCGTGACTCCGGGGGCCGACCGCTTCGTCCGGGCCGAGACCTTCCACGCGCTCGCGCGCCGGTCGCCGAGCGACGACCCGTACCCGCACCTCGAGCGCGCCGACCTGCTCGTCGTCGCGCCGCTCACCGCGAACACGCTCGCGAAGCTCGCGCACGGGCTCGCCGACAGCGTCCTCACGGAGGCCGCGCTCGCGCACCGCGGTCCGATCCTCGTCGCCCCCGCGATGAACTCGCGCATGTGGAGCCACCCGGCGACGCAGGCGAATGTCGCGGTTCTGCGCGAGCGCGGCGTCGAGCTCATCGGCCCGGAGGAGGGCGAGCTCGCCGAGGGCGAGAGCGGCGTGGGGAGGATGGCCGAGCCGGAGACGATCGCCGCACGGTGCGAGGAGCTCCTGCGGCCGCCGTCGCTCATCGGCCGCCGCGTCGTCGTCACGGCGGGCGGGACGCGCGAGCCGCTCGACTCGGTGCGGTACCTCGGCAACCGCTCGTCGGGGCGGATGGGCGTCGCGCTCGCGCGCGAGGCACGCCGCCGTGGCGCAGAGGTGACGCTCCTTGCGTCGAACCTCACGGTCGCTTCGCCCTCCGAGGTCGAGGTCGTCCAGGCCCCGACCGCGGAGGACGTGGCCCGGGAGGCGCTGGCTCGCAGCGACGCGGACCTCGTGCTCATGGCCGCAGCGGTCGCGGACTACCGGCCCGCCGAGGCGCACGCCGGCAAGCGCCCGAAGGACGACGCGCCGTGGGAGGTGCGGCTCGAGCCGACGACGGACGTCCTCACCGAGCTCGCCGCGCGGCGACGCAACGGCAGCGTCCTCGTCGGGTTCGCGGCCGACGAGGGGGAGCGCGGGCTCGAGCGCGCGCGGGAGAAGCGCAACCGCAAGGGCGCCGATCTGATCGTCTACAACGATGTGGGGCGAACCGACATCGGCTTCGACGCCGTAGAGAACGAGGTGGTCGTGATCTCGGCGGAGGGCGAGCGGCGGATCCCCAAGACGTCGAAGGAGCGGGTCGCCGCCGCGATCCTCGACGAGGCCGAGACGCTGCTCGGAGGACGGGATGGACGAGGCCGCGGATAGGCAGCCCGTCGCGGTCGAGTCCGCAGCGGACGCGATCCGGCGGATCGTGGACAACCTGGCCACTGTCGTGCACGCGCCCGAGGACACGCTGCGGCTCTGCGTCCTCTGCCTGATCAGCGAGGGGCACCTGATCCTGGAGGACTTTCCGGGCGTCGGGAAGACGATGCTCGCGAAGGCGCTCGCCCGCTCGCTCGAGGCGTCGTTCTCGCGGCTCCAGTTCACACCCGACCTGCTCCCTTCGGACGTGACCGGCGTGAACGTCTTCAACCAGCGCTCGAACGAGTTCGAGTTCAAGCCCGGCCCGGTGTTCGCCAACCTCCTGCTCGTCGACGAGATCAACCGCGCCTCGCCGAAGACGCAGGCCGCGCTCCTCGAGTGCATGCAGGAGAACCAG
>VAXK01000117.1 GCA_005885565.1 Actinomycetota bacterium | reverse complement strand
GCAAGGCGGCGTATCGCCCCGAGCATCGGCTCGGGCCCGCACGCGAGGACGTCGTGGTCGAGCGGCATCGCCTCCGTCACGTAGGTCGGCTCGACGACGACCTCCGCGTTCGGGACGAGCGCCGCCGACTCGGCATGCCGCGCGGTCCGGAAACCGAGCAGCGCGGGCGGCGCACCGAGCGCTTCGGAGAGATAGGGGAGCGGCGCGATCCCGATGCCGCCGCCCACGAGGAGCGGCCCCCGGACGTCGAGGTCGAACCCGTTCCCGAGCGGGCCGAGGACGCCGAGGGCCTCACCGCGCTCCAGGCGGCACAGGGCCCCACTTGGAGAGATTCGCGACGAGTCTTCATGTCCTTTCCCCTTCTAGGAAGCGGGCGAGACGACGGCGGAGGCGGGCTTGGCCCGGCGGGAGCCACGACTCGAGTGACCCCGCCCCCACCGTGAAGGAGGGGGCGACTGGGGGAACCCTGGGTTCCCCCAGTTCGGTTAAGCGCTGCGCGTTTCGTCGGCACCGATCCGCTCTTGCAGGGAGAGGGCGGCCTCGGCGCGGGCGTTGCCGATCGCGTGCACGGCTGCCGCGGCGCCGGAGAGCGTGGTGATGCAGGGCACCCGTGCGACGAGCGCCGCCTCGCGGATCAGGTAGCCGTCGGTGCGCGCGCCCGAGCCGTCCGGAGTGTTCACGACGAGGTCGCAGCCGTGGCGGCGAACGAGATCGACGACGGGGCCGCCCTTCTCCACCGGCTCCACGTCCAGCCCGGCAGCCGTGAGCGTGCGGGCCGTGCCCTCGGTGGCCACGAGCGAGAAGCCCAGGCCGGCGAGCGCCGCGGCGACCGGGACGAGCGCGGGCTTGTCGTCGTCTCGGACCGAGAGAAACGCGGTGCCCGAGGTCGGGAGCGGTCGCCCGGCAGCGCGCTCGGC
>VAXK01000116.1 GCA_005885565.1 Actinomycetota bacterium | reverse complement strand
GGCGACGTGCACCGTCTCGCCGTCGCAGAGCGCGTCGACGTCGATCTCGACGGCGTGCTCGACGAAGCGGTCGACGAGGACCGGGCCGTGCACCTGCCGCTCGAGGGCCTCGCGCACGTCGGCCGGCCCGTAGCAGATTCGCATCGCGCGCCCGCCGAGGACGTAGGAGGGCCGAACGAGGACGGGGTAGCCGATGCGGGACGCGGCGTCGACAGCCTCCTGCCAGGTGGAGACGATCTCCCAGTCGGGACAGCGGATCCCGAGCCGGTCGAGGAGGCCGCCGAAGCGCTCGCGGTCCTCTGCGAGATCGACGGCGTCGAACGGCGTGCCCATGATCCGGAAGCCCGCCGCCTCGAGCGGGCGGGCAAGCCGGAGCGGCGTCTGGCCGCCGAACTGGATCACGACGCCCTCCGGCTGCTCGCGGTCGCAGACGGCGAGCACCTCTTCCGCCCGGAGCGGCTCGAAGTAGAGGCGGTCGGAGGTGTCGTAGTCGGTCGAGACGGTCTCGGGATTGCAGTTGACCATCACGGCCTCGTAGCCGAGCGCGCGGAGGCTGCGGGCCGCGTGGACGCAGCAGTAGTCGAACTCGATCCCCTGGCCGATCCGGTTCGGCCCCGAGCCGAGGATGACGACGCGCGGACGCTCTCCGGAGGGCACGGCCTCCTCGGCCTCGCCCCAGGTGGAGTAGAAGTAGTTCGATCGGGCCGCCACCTCGCCCGCGCACGAGTCCACGCGGCGGAAGGCCGGTCGAACCCCCCAGGCGCGCCGGCACGCGCGAGCCTCGGCCTCTTCTGCCCCGCACGCCTCGGCGACGTCCAGGTCGGAGAGGCCGAGCCGCTTCAGCCGGACCCAGTCGTCGGCGACGAGGTCGTCGAGCGAGCCGAGGTCGAGCAGCGCCTCCTGGATGCGGAAGACCTCGTCCTCGAAGAACGGATGGAGCCGCTCCGGCAGGTCGGCAAGCGTCGCCCAGGGAGTTCGCGCACCCGCGTCGAGCTCGCGCGAGCGCATGGCCTTCAGGAACGCCTCGGTGAACGTGCGCCCGATCCCCATCGCCTCGCCGACCGACTTCATCTGCGTCCCGAGCCGGCGCTCGGCGCCCGGGAACTTCTCGAACGCGAAGCGCGGGAACTTCACGACGACGTAGTCGAGGCTCGGCTCGAAGCTCGCCGGCGTCGTGCCCGTGAGGTCGTTCGGGATCTCGTCGAGCGTGTAGCCGACCGCGAGCTTCGCCGCCACCTTCGCGATCGGGTAGCCCGTCGCCTTCGAGGCGAGCGCGGAGGAGCGCGACACGCGCGGGTTCATCTCGATCACGCGCAGATCCCCGGTCTCGCGCTCGCGCGCGAACTGGATGTTGGAGCCGCCGGTGTCGACGCCGATGGCGCGGATGACCGCCGCCGCCGCGTCGCGGAGCTCCTGGTAGGCGTGGTCGGAGAGCGTCATCTGCGGCGCGACGGTCACCGAGTCGCCGGTGTGCACGCCCATCGGGTCGAGGTTCTCGATCGAGCACACGACGACGACGTTGTCCTTCGCGTCGCGCACGACCTCGAGCTCGAACTCGTCCCACCCGAGCAGCGACTCCTCCACGAGCACCTGGCCGACGGGGCTCTCGCGCAGCGCGCGGTCGAGCAGGTCCTCGAAGTCGGCGGCGCTCCGCACCGTACCACCGCCGTGGCCTCCGAGGGTGAACGCCGGGCGGAGGATGACCGGGAAACGGAGGCCGCTCGGGACCGGATCGTCGTGCCGCACGATCCGCGACGCCGGCACTTGGAGACCGGCGGCACGCACCGTCGCGCGGAAGCGCTCGCGATCCTCGGCGCGCCGGATCGCCTCGAGCCGAGCGCCGATCAGCTCGATCCCGAGCTCCTCGAGCATGCCTGCCTCGGCGAGCTCCAGCGCGAGGTTGAGCGCCGTCTGGCCGCCCATCGTCGGCAGGAGCGCATCCGGCCGCTCGCGCTCGAGCACGTGCGCGACACCCTCGAGGTCGAGCGGCTCGAGGTAGGTCGCGTCGGCGAACCCGGGGTCGGTCATGATCGTCGCCGGGTTCGAGTTGACGACGATCGTGCGAAACCCGTCCTCGCGCAGCACCTTCAGCGCCTGGCAGCCGGCGTAGTCGAACTCGCAGGCCTGGCCGATGACGATCGGGCCGGAGCCGATCAGGCAGATCGAGTGGAGGTCGCTACGCCGCGGCAACGTCCTCCACCCAGCCTTCGAGGAGCGGCCAGGCGTCGTGGGGCCCGGGCCCCGCCTCGGGGTGGAACTGCGCCGAGCGGGCGCGCAGGTCCGGGAAGTCGAAGCCCTCGACGGTGTCGTCGTAGAGCGAGACGTGCGTCGCCTCCGCGTCGTCGCTCGGCGCGACCGCGAAGCCGTGGTTCTGGCTCGTGACGAGGACGCGGCCGGTCGCGCGCTCGAGCACCGGGTGGTTCGCTCCGCGGTGGCCGAAGGGAAGCTTGAAGGTCTCGTGCCCGGTCGCGAGGCCGAGCAGCTGGTGCCCGAGGCAGATCCCGAGCACCGGCACGCGGCCGAGGAGCTCGCGCAAGGCCGCGACCTCGCCGTGGAGCGGCTCTGGGTCGCCCGGCCCGTTCGAGAGCACCACGCCGTCGTGGCCGGCAAGCGTGTCCGCGTCGACGTCGTGCGGATAGACGGTCACCGCGGCGCCCGCGCCCGCGAGCCGGCGGAGGATCGAGCGCTTGCACCCGTAGTCCACGACCGCCAGGTCCACGCGGCCCACGTCCGCATAGACGTACGGCTCGCGCGTCGAGACCGCGGCGACGAGCGCGCGGCCCTTCATCGCCGGCCGCTCGTTCACCGCGCGCACCGCCTCCTCGACCGAGCCGCCGTCCGCGACGACGACGCCGCGCATCGCACCCTCCTCGCGCAGGTGCAGGACGAGCGAGCGCGTGTCGAGGCCGGTCAGCGCCGGGATGCCGCGCTCGTGGAGCCAATCCGTCCAGGCGGGGCCGCGTGCCTCCCGCATCACGGCGCCGCGCACGTGCGCCCGTCCCGACTCCGAGCGGCCCTTCGCGACGCCGTAGTTGCCGACCATCGGCGCCGTGAAGCAGAGGAGCTGCTCGGCGTAGCTCGGGTCGGTGACGAGCTCCTGGTAGCCCGTCATGGACGTCGCGAAGACCGCCTCGCCGAACGCGAACCCCGGCGCGCCGACGGACTCGCCGCGGAAGACCGTGCCGTCCTCGAGCGCGAGGAAGCCGGTCACTTCTCCGTCCACCCCCCCGTCTCGAGGTAGCGGCGCGCCCGCTTCGCGTTCGCCGCGGCGTCGGGCTCGTCGAGACCCGCGAGAACCGCGGCCCGCGCTCGCTCCGGCGGAATCGGGTCGAAGAGCACGGCCCACGGCGGGCCGACGAGCGGGACGGCGTGCTCCTCCGCGATCGCCGCGTCGACGACGAACCAGTGCCACGACTCCTCGGCCGGATCGAACGAGACGTGTCTCTCCATGCGCGGTCCGACGTTGAAGTTGAGCTCGAAGTCCGGCGGCCGCGAGCCCTTGGCGTAGACGACGAGCTCGAGCCCGCGCGCGGGACACTCGAGCCGCTCCACCCGGAGTACGAGCTCCTCCTTCTCGGCCGGCACGAGCGGGCGCGGAACGACCGCGACCACGTCCACGTCGCTCGGTCCGTGCCGGTACGTACCGCGCGCCGCCGAGCCGACGACGTACACCGCCTCGACGTCGCCGAGCGCGTCCACCAGCGCGTCGAGGTAGCCGGACAGGACGGCCGGAAGCTCGACCACCGCGGTCACGCCTCGAACGCGACCCTTCCGGCGGCGACGGTCATCCGGACGCGCCCGCGCAGGGTCTTGCCGAGCAGCCACGAGTTCGCCGACAGCGAGCGGAAGCTCTCCTCGTGCACGCGCCAGCTCGCGTTCGGGTCGAGGAGGACGAGGTTCGCCGGCGCGCCCACGGCGATCCGCGGCGGCTCGAGGCCGTACGCGCGCGCCGGGCCGGCCGACATCCGCTCGAGGAGCGTCTCCAGTGGGAGGAGGCCGGGCTCGACGAGGTGCGTGTTGAGCGCGGCGAAGGCGGTCTCGAGGCCGGTCACGCCGAAGGGCGCCGCCTCGAACGGCGCCTCCTTCTCGTGCCGCGCGTGGGGCGCATGGTCCGACGCTACTGCCGAGATATTGCCGTTTCGTAAGGCGGCGAGGAGCGCCCGGCGGTCGTCCTCGGCGCGGAGCGGCGGGTTCATCTTCACGTTGGCATCGAGCGACCGGACGGCCTCGTCCGTGAGGCACAGGTGGTGCGGCGTGACCTCGGCCGTCGCGGCGACGCCCGCCGCCTGCGCCGCCTCGAGCGCCTCGACCGACTCGCGCGCGGAGAGATGGAGCAGGTGGATCGGCTCGCCCTCGTAGGCCGCGAGCGCCAGGTCGCGCTCGACCATGAGGCTCTCCGCGACGGAGGGATAGCCGGCGAAGCCGAGTTCCGCCGAGACGGCGCCTTCGTGCATGTGGCCGCCGCGGGAGAGCGTCGGCTCTTCGCAGTGCAGCGCGAGCCGCCGGCCCGTCACCTGCACGTACTGGAGCGCGCGCCGCATCAGCCCCGCCGAGGCGACCGGGACGCCGTCGTCGCTGAACCCGGCCGCGCCCGCGTCGGCGAGCTCCGCCATCTCCGTGAGCTCGCCGCCGCGCTGACTCTTCGAGATCGAGGCGAGGAAGCCGACTGGCACCTCCGCCTCGGCCCGGGCTCGCTCGACGAGAGCGCCCAGCACCGCCGCCGAGTCGACGACGGGCTCGGTGTTCGGCATCGCGAGGATCGCGCAGAAGCCGCCCGCAGCCGCAGCCCGAGTTCCGGAGGCGATCGTCTCCTCGTCCTCGCGCCCGGGTGTCCGCAGGTGGACGTGCGGGTCGACGAACGCCGGCGCGAGGACCAGGCCCGTCCCGTCCACGACGCGGTGGCCGTTCGCGTCCACCTTCGTCGCGATCTCGGTGACGATCCCCGCGTCGGTGCGCACGTCGAGGGTCGCGTCGATCCCTTCCGCCGGCTCGACGACGCGGGCGCCCCGGATGACGAGGTCGTCGAAGCGGCCGTCCTTCATGACGAGCATCACGCCACCTCCACGGCCGCGGCGGCCTGGACGCCGACGGGCCTCCCCGTGAGCAGGTCGTAGAGCACCGCCATCCGGACGACGAGGCCGGCGCGCACTTGCGTCTCGACGAGCGCGTCGGCCGCGTCCGCGACCCGCCCGTCGATCTCGACGCCGCGGTTCATCGGACCGGGGTGCATCACCTTCTGCCCCGGCCGCAGCCGCTCCGGCGTCACGCCCCAACGGGCCGTGTACTCGCGCAGGCTCGGGACGTAGTTCGCGCCCTCCTCCATCCGCTCGCGCTGCATACGCAGGACGTAGACGACGTCCGCGGCGCCGATCGCGGCGATGTCGGTCGACGTCTCGCAGCCGAGCGCCTCGATCCCACGCGGCAGGAGCGCCGGCGGCCCCACGAGCGTCACGCGCGCGCCCATGAGGACGAGCGCCTGCACGTTCGAGCGCGCGACCCGCGAGTGCAGGACGTCGCCGACGATCGCGACGTGCAGCCCCTCGATGCGCTGAAACTCCTCCTGGATCGTGTACAGGTCGAGGAGCGCCTGGGTCGGGTGCTGGTGCTTGCCGTCGCCCGCGTTCACGACGTGGGCGCTCGTGAAGTGGGCCACGAGGTGCGGCGCGCCGATCTGCGGATGGCGGATGACGATCACGTCCGGGTCGTACGCGCCGATCGTCAGGGCCGTGTCCTTCAGGGACTCGCCCTTGTCGACGGAGGAGCCGGCGGCCTTGATCGACATCGTGTCCGCCGAGAGCCGCTTCGCCGCGAGCTCGAAGCTCGAGGAAGTGCGCGTGGACGACTCGTAGAACAGGTTCACGACCGTACGGCCTCGGAGCGTCGGGAGCTTCTTCATCTCGCGCTCGAGGCTGCGCTCGAAGCTCCGCGCGGTGGCGAGCAGGCGCTCGACGTCCTCACGCGAGAGGTCGCGGATCGAGATCAGGTGCCGC
>VAXK01000115.1 GCA_005885565.1 Actinomycetota bacterium | reverse complement strand
AGGAGTGCCGTCGTCAGCTCGACGGCGGGATAGCGAAGCGGGATCCGCGCGCCGCAGGCGCGGCAGCGGCCGCGCAGGCGCAGGTACGAGAAGAGGGGCACGTTGTCCAGCGGCGCGATCGGCGTCGCGCACGACATGCAGGCCGAGGCCGGACGGATGATCGATCGCCGCGCTGGGACGCGCGCGGCGACCACGTTCAGGAAGCTGCCGAGCGCGAGCCCGGGGACGAAGGCGACGAGAGCGGTAGCCACAGGCCTATCCCGAGAACCGCTGCGGCGGGTTGGGCTGGGCGTAGACCTGGTTGTTCCCCGGCTGGCCGACCGGAACAGTCGAGATCGTCCCGAATGCCTGCGTGCTCACGTTGTTCGAGAGGATGATCTGGCTGCCGACCATCGGCCCGTCGGAGTACGCGTTGTTGCCGTAGTCCAGGTTGCCGGTCGCGTACAGCGCGCCCTGGAAGCTCGAGTTGTTCGCGACGAAGATCGAATCGCCGTTCGGGACCGAGCCGTTGGGGCCGATCCCGTTCGCGGCGAAGGTGAGCATCTCCGTGTTCGGATTCCACGCGTTGAAGTCGCAGTTCGAGCCCGAGACGCCGCCGCAGAGCTTCCCGTTCAAGTAGAGCGTCCCCGAGAGGTAGATCGTCGCCTGGCCGTTGTACTGGTTCAGGGCGCCGTTCGAGATCGTCGCGCTCCCGTCGATGTAGATCGTCCCGCGCACCGTGAGCGTCTTCGTCGAGTTGTTCCAGGACAGCTCGCCGTCGGGGTTCGACGTCGGCCCGACACGGCACGTGTAGTCGTGGTTCGGGGTCAGATCCTGGATCGGGTTGTTGTTGTCGCGGACGTAGGCGCCGTTCGTCAGCGTGTCGAACTGCGGCGGGGTGTTCGGCGCAGTCGAGACGGTCGCGCAGGGTGTGTTGGGGCCCGGGATCGCATCCCTGTACCACGCCGTGAAGTCGGCCACCGGCGCTGCGAAGATCGGGACGTTCGTGTCGACGCCGACGACGTAGTTTGGCGGGGTCATCTTGGCGTAGATGTGTCGCGAATCCTGGTCGCCGCTGCACGGGTTGGCCCACGAGCCGCCTCCGTACCGGCACTGGCCGCCGACGTACGTCTCGATGCGCGTCGACATGTTCGTCGCGGCGCCCACGGCGGCGTTGTTGCTCAGATCGAGGTTGCCCTTCACCCAGAGGGAGCTCGGCGTCAGGGCCACGTTGTTGTTGAGGCAGAGGTTCCCGGCGACGTACATCCGGGAGCCGCCCGTGACGTTGTTGTTCAGCGTCTCGTCGCACGCGCTTCCCGTATGCGAGGCGAACATGTAGTTCCAGGCCGGATTGTTGAGCGGCTGGGTGATCACCGGCGTGACGACGACACGCTCCTTGATCGTGTGCTGGATCGTCGAGGCATTGTTCGGGCTGCGGACGAATCCGATCGACGTGAGGTCCCACCAGCTGTTCTGGAGGTCGAGGTCGCCGCACCACAGCGTGTAGCCGCCGTCGAGGTTCGTCCGGTTCCAGTTCGGTTGCGCGTTCCCGGTGCACTTGGGGACGATCTGGTGGAGCGAGTTGTTGTTCGGCTCGTTCAGCACGGCGTTCGCGTTGTTGAGGCCCGCCTCGGCGAGCGTCAGGGCGACCTGCTTGCCCTTGCTGTAGCCGGCGCTCCGCTGGTTCTCCGTTGTGTAGTAGATCGCGCTCGCCACCGTGATCGTCAGCACGACGATGATGCCGAGCGCCATCGGCAGCACCATCCCGCGCTCTCCGGCGAGCCGCCGCATCACGACCTCGTGCTGTTTCGAAGGACGATGTCGTCCTTCAGCTCGTAGGTGTCGACGGTGCGCGACGGCTTCACGTTCACCGGGAAGTCGACGCTGAGCTTCGCGAGGCTGGTCGGGCTCTGGGCCGCGTAGGTGAAGACGTTCGCGCTCGTCAGGTGATCGGCCCAGCGGACGCCGGTCGAGTCGCAGGCCGCGCCGACCTTGCGGAAGAGCCCGTAGCGGCTCGTGCCGAGCGAGGCGGTGCACCAGGTGACGGAGCCGTTCCCGGTCGGGCAGTACGCCGGCAGGCTGAGCGTGACCGACGAGGAGCTCGAGACGGTGACCGCGCTCGCGCAGTGCGCCTCGCGGCGAATCTTGTCCAGTGCGAGCCGGGCGTCCTGCTGCGCCTGGAAGCGGCTGTTCATGTCGACCTCGGCGTTCGTCCCCTGGACGAGCAGCACCATGAGGGCGCTCATGACCGTCCCGAAGATGACGAGGACGGTGAGCATCTCGACGAGCGTGTAGCCGCGCTCGCTCACGACCGAGAGCCTCATCGCGACCTCCGCTTGACCTCGACGAGGGCGCGGCGGGCGACGGTCTCGCTGCGGCTGCCGATCCCCCAGGCGCGCTGAGCCTTCCGGTCGGCCGCGATCAGGAGGCGGAGCGCCTGCGCGCCGTGCCACCAGCCAAACCGCGCGCCGGTGACGATCCACGCGTTCTGGTAGAGCCAGTAGCGGACGTTCGCGTTCGTCGGGTGCGGATGGCGCGCGAGCCAGCCCTCGAGCCGCGCCGCACGCTTCGGCAGCGGGATCTCGTCGAGCGGCTCCTTGCGCGCGCCGGGGACGTGGAAGGCGGGCGGGCGCGCAGCGGGCTTCGGCTTCGGCGCCGGCTTGGGGGCCGGCTTCGGCTCGGGCTTGGGAGCCGGCTTCGGCTTCGGTGCCGACTTCGCGGGCGCGTTGGGATAGCGGATCTCGGTGCCCGGGTAGGGCGAGGAGTTCTCGGGCTCGCCGTCCTGTGCGTAGCGCTTGTTCGCCGTGAGGCGCAGGACGACGAGCGGCGCGCCGGTGTCGAGGACGCGTGCACCTGCGGCGGGCCGCTGCTCCACGACGGCATTCGCCGCATAGCCGCGCACCGAGCCCTCGACGCGCCAGGCGAAGCCGGCATCCTGGAGGGTGCCCTTTGCGAAGACGTAGGCCTGCCCGGAGACGTTGGGGACGACGACGAGCGGAGGTGCGGCGGGCTTCGTCGCCGCCGCCGGCTTCGTCGTCGCGATGCGCTGCTGCGCCGCGTACGTGAACGTCGCGGTGCCGAGCAGCAGCACGAGCAGGACCGCGAGCGCAGTCAGGCGGGGGGCCATACACGCGCGATCGGCACGTGCGGCCGAAAGATCAACCCCCTAGCGAGTGAAGGTGACCACGCCGCTTCGAGCGGGCGGAACGACCGAGAAGACGGCGCGCGGCGCCGCGGACGGCTCGCTCGTCGTCGGACCGTCCGACCACGTAAACGCGGAGCCCGCGAAGCCCTGGAACCAGGCCATCCGCTGCGGCCACTGCGTCGGCGGCTGGAGCTGGAGGTGGAGGTGCGGCCCGGTCGCGTGCCCGGTCTCCCCGACCCGGCCGACGGGAGTCCCGGCGGAGACGACCGACCCGGCGTGGATCGCAGGGTCGAGGGCAGACATGTGGCAGTACGTCCAGACGAGGCCGTCCTCCGCGCGCATCGTGAGGCCGATCCCGCAGCGTGCATCGGGAGTCCCCCACGCGCGCACGACGATGCCGTTCGCGAGCGCGTAGAGCGGCGACCCCATCGGCGCCGCGATGTCGACGGCCGGGTAGTCGTGGTGCGTATGCGAGGCGAAGACGACGCTCGGCCCGCCGCCGACCGGGAAGACGTAGTTGCGGCCGTACGCCGGGCTCGAGAGCAGCGTCCGTGCGGACGGGTCGAACGACGCCGTCCGGGCCGAGCTGCGGGCGGCCGCGAACTGCCGCTCGGCCGCCGCGAGCCGCTCCTTCGCACGTGCGGCCTGCGCCAGCAGCGCCTGCCGCCGCACGTCCAGCAGGACGGCCTGCTTCTGCGCGTCGAGGCGGTCGGAGAGGAGGGGCGCGTCGTCAGCGCGTCGCCGGAAGCGGGCCTCCACGCGCGCGAGGGCTGCCGCCCGCGCACGCGCGACGGCGAGGTCGTGGCTCGCGGCGGCGACGGCCACCGACGAGGTCGAGAGCCCGCGCTGGAGCCGGTCGACCGTCACGGCCGCCTGCACGCCGCCGCCCTCGAAGAGCCGCGCCGTCGCGAGCACCTCGTCGACGTACCACTGCGCGTGGTTGTACGAGTAGACGGCGCGCGAGATGTCGGTCTGGCCGCCGGAGGCGGCGAGATAGCGCGCGGCCGCGTAGATTGCGTCGGCGGCGCGCCAGGGGTCGGCGACCCCGTCGCCGTCGGCGTCGAGCCCCCAGCGCAGCCAGGTCGAGGGCATGAACTGCATCCAGCCGATCGCGCCGGCGGAGCTCGGGCCCATGTTGCGGCCGAAGTTCGACTCGACCTTGTTGATCGCGGCGAGCACCTGCCACGGCACGCCGTAGGCGGCGCCCGCGTCGCGCCAGAGCGCGCTGAGCTGCGCATACGAGAGCTGTTCCGGCCGGGCGGGCGGCGAGCCGAGCGACGGCGGCAAGGCGATCGACCCGGGCAGGTTCGGCACCTGCGCGCTCGGCAGCGTCGCGGGAGCCGTGACCAGCGAGAACGTGCCCGCCGAGGCGGTGCCGGCGGCGAGGGCGCAGGCGAGCAGGAGCCCGGCGGCGAGAAGGAGCCGACGGCTCACTGAACCGGGTCGACGACGCGCAGGCCCGGGCCTTCGTCGCTCTCGGCCGGCCGCTGCGCCGCCTCTCGCGCGCGCTCGGTCGCGGCCCGGCGCTTGAGAGCGTGCTCGAGCACGACGAGGAAGTCGTGCCGGTTGGTGGCCGCGTTGGCCGCGACCTCGCGGTCGACGTGGCCGGCGAGGACGAGCTCGATCAGCGCGTCCGAGAAGGTCTGCATCTGGAAGAACGCCCCCTCGCCGACCGCGTCCGGGATCTCCTCGGTCCGCGCCTCGCGGATCAGGTCGGCGATGCGGCTGTTCGCGACCATGACCTCGACGGCCGGAATCCGGCCGCCGTCCACGCGCGGAAGGAGCCGCTGGCTGACGATCCCGCGCAGGACGCCTGCGAGGATCGAGCGGATCTGGTGGTGCTTCGTGGGCGGGAAGAACTCGATCATCCGCCCCACCGTCTCGGCCGCGTCGACGGTGTGCATCGTCGTCAAGACGAGGTGACCCGACTCGGCAGCCTGGAGCGCGGTCTGCGCCGTCTCCGCGTCCCGGAGCTCGCCGATCAGGATGACGTCGGGGTCCTGGCGCAACGCGCGGCGGAGCGCCTGCTCGAACGACTGCGTGTCGTGGCCGACCTCGCGCTGGCTCACGATGCAGCTCTCGTCAGGATGGAGGATCTCGATCGGGTCCTCGATCGTGATCACGTGCTGTTGTCGCGTGCGGTTGACGTGCCCGACCATGGCGGCGAGGGTCATGGTCTTTCCCGATCCGGTCGCGCCGGTGACGAGGACGAGGCCGCGCGCCTCGTTCGCGAGCCGCTCGACACCCGCAGGCAGGTTCAGCTCCGCGAAGGTCGGCACGTGCGTCGGGATGACCCGGAACGCGAGCGACGTCGTGCCGCGCTGGCGGTAGGCGTTGACGCGGAAGCGCGGGAGGCCGACGTCCTGGTAGGCGATGTCGAGCTCGCCCGTCTCGTGGAAGGCGGCGAGGCGCGCGGGCGCAGTGGCCGCGACGACCTGCAGGGCAACGTCCACCGCCGCCTCGTCGAGCGGAGGCCACTCCTCGAGCCGCGCGAGGGCGCCGTCGCACCTGAGCACCGGCGGCTGGCCGGTCTTCAGGTGGACGTCGCTGGCGCCGAGCTCGACGGCGCGCCGAAGGAGAGCGTTGAGATCCATCGCGGCACGAACGGGATCGGCGGCGCCGCGCGCGACCTTTAGCTGGCAGGGTTCGGAGCTTGGACTCACCGAGCGAGCAGGTCGACGTGCTCGTCGTCGGCGCAGGCCCGGCCGGGCTTGCCGTGGCGCAAGCGACGGCGTCGGCAGGGCTCACGACGCTCGTGATCGAGCGCCAGAAGGAGATCGCCGAGCACGTGCGCACAAGCGGTATGACGGCGTCGTCGACGGTTCGCGGCGTCGGCGCTCCGCCGGACACGTACCACTCGCTGGAGTCGCTGCGGATCGTGGCCCCCGGCGCGAGCGCCGCATTCCCGGCTACGGCCGAAGCCGGCTTCTGTGTCCTCGACGTGCGCCGGTTCTACCGCTGGCTCGGCTCGGAGGCCGCCGGCGCGGGCGCTCGGATCGTGTGCGGAACGATCTTCCGCGACGTCCTGTGGGCCGGCGATGCGGTAGCCGGGTGCGTCGCAGAGTCGCGCGACCGCGGCCGGTACGAGATCCGTGCGAGAGTCACGGTGGATGCCGGTGGCCACCGCGCGCAGGTGTCGAAGCGCGCACGCCTCCATCCGGGCTTCAAGCGCTTCGGCGTCGGCGCCGAGTACGAGCTCGTCGCACCACACGTCGACCAGCGAGAGGCTGTGCTCGTCGTCGGCGAGCGGTATGCGCCGAGCGGGTACGCGTGGTCGTTCCCGTGGGGCGGAACCCGGGTTCGACTGGGAGTCGGTCTCCACCACGCCGACGTTCGCGACGATCCGAAGGAGCGCCTTGCGCGTCTCCTTCAGGAGGAGGCGGCGGTTGGCCTCGGCCTCGCGGAGGCGGCGATCACGGAGTATCACTACGGCCTGATCCCGGCCGAGACCGTGGCCCCCCGCTTCGCAGGCGACGGCGTTCTTGCAGTCGGAGACGCCGCCGGCCATGCCTCCCTCGTGGTCGGCGAGGGCATCCGGATCAGCCTCAGAGCGGTAAGTCGCGGCTCCTCGCTCACGAGCTTCGAGGAACGGTTCAGGCGGGAGTTCGGCCGAGAGCTCCGGATCGGCGCCGGGCTAAACCGGCGGTTGGCGGCGCCCGGCGACGACGCACGCTGGAACCGGAGAGTCGAGCTCCTGGCGACGATGCCGCCCGAGCTCGTGTTCGATCTGCTCCAGTCGCGCGTGCGTCCATGGCCGGTGCTGCGCTGGCTGGCGCGCCGTCCCACGCGGCTCGTGCGAGTCGGCGCGCTCACGAAGGCGGCGGTCGCCCGGCGCTGAGCAGGGCTACAATTCGCCGCCCTGGGGGTGTGCCCGAGTG
>VAXK01000114.1 GCA_005885565.1 Actinomycetota bacterium | reverse complement strand
TACCAGCCAGCCGAGAGCGTGCGGGTGACGGTGCGCGCGCGCTAGAGAAGCGTCCGGCGGAGCGCCGCGGCGAGCTCGCCGACTGAGAGAGGCCCGGCGAACTTCGCCTTGATCCTCCCGTCGGCGCCGACGAGGAACGTCCACGGCTCGCCCGGCAGCCGCCACCGGCGCATGAAGACGTTCAGCCCGAGCGTCGGGTTGTTGCGCCGGTACACCTCGACGTGGATGAACCGAACGGTGGTGTGCCGGAAGCGCCTGCGCACGGCGTCGACGACGTCGACGACGGGGCCGCACGTGCGGCTGGTGCAGAACTTCGGCGTCGCGAACACGACCACGAACGGCTTGTGCGCGGCGATCGAGCCCGCTACGGAGTAGCGGAGGAGCCCCTTGTCGGGCGGCGTCCTCGTCGTCAGCTCGGCGAAGTCGCCGTGCGTGCTCGCGATCGTCGGCGTCCGCGAGGGAACGGCCTTCGCCCCGACGGCCGGTGACTGCGAGGCCGCCTGCACGTCGAGCGTTCCCAGCCCGCGGACGCGGCTGCCGGTGGGCGCCGCGACGATCCAGTAGCGGCCGGGCCGGCGGATCGTCAGGTGCGCGACGAAGATCGGGGTCGGGCCGACACGCTCGAGCCTCGCCCACGCCCGCTCGAACGGTCGCGCCGCGAGGGAGCGCGCCATGTGCACCAACGCGCGCGGCGCGTCGACCTGCCGCCCGTCGTGCCGGACGACGAGGAAGGAGACGCGGACGTCGCCCGGGGCGTAGTCGAACGTGCCGCTGATCAGGCCGACGCTCTCACCGCCGGCATGCCAAAACGCGTCGAGGCTGCCGCGAGGCGAGCCGGACGTGGAACCGTGCGGCTTCGAGGACGAGGCGCAGCCGCCGAGCACGAGCACGGCGAGAGCAGCCGCGAGCGCCCTGCGCACGCTCCGACTCTAGCGAGCTACCCGCTACCGTCGGCGAAGTTCATCGGCTTCAAGGGGCCGACGACACCGCCGAGGTAAAAGGCGAGGAGGCACGCGACGACAGCGATCCAGATCAGGCGAGCCTTCGTCAGCGGATTCACCTCCTTCCCGCAGCTAGAAGCGGACGTCCTGTAGAGCTTCGGCGGCCTTGCGGTAGAGCAATGCGGCCTGCCGATCCTCGCCGCGTCGCGCCGCCAGGTCGCCCTGCGCCACCCAGACGGAGGCGCGGTGGCTGATCGACTCGAGCTGCCCGAAGCTGTCGGTGGCCTCGGCCAGCGACGCCTCGGCCTCGTCGAGGCGACCCTGCTCGACGAGCGCGCGGCCCAGGATGAGCTGGGCGCTGCCGATCGCGTCGAGGAAGTCGACGCGTCCGTCGAGGAGGCGCAGCGCCTGGCGGGCCTGCTCCTCCGCGAGCTCGACCTCGCCGCGGCCGAGATGGACGTGCGCCAGCGACGAGACGACGCGGCCGGCGTCGCCCTCGTTCCCGACGTCGAGCGCGGCGCGGAAGGCGTCCTTCAGGAAGACGACGGCCTCGTCGGCCTTCCCGAGCAGGAAGTTCAGACCGCCGAGGTTGTTCAGGAGGCGGCCGACGTTCGTCCGGTCGGCGAGCTCCTCGTAGTACGACTTCGCGCGCTCCGCGTAGGTCCGCGCCAGGACCCAGTGGCCTTCGCGCTCGGCGACGAGCGAGGCCTGGAAGTAGATGTCCGCGGTCGCGCGGGCGTCGCCGAGACCCTGCGCGAGCTCGAGGGCCCGCTCGACGTCCTCGCGCGCGGCCTCGAAGTCGCGCTGGCGGCGGTAGCAGCGGGAGCGCCAGTCGAGGATCCCGGCGCGAAGCTTGTCGCAAGGCATTCCCGAGCGCTCGGCCAGCGTGAGCGCCTCGCTCAAGAGGCCGATCGCCGTCTGGATGCTCTGGAGCTTGAAGCGGCAGACGCCGAGGCGGAACAGCACGTCGGCGCGCTCGACGTCGGAGAAGCCCGGCCCCTGGGTCAGGGCCCGGGCCCGGTTCAGGAGCTCGATCGCCCGCCGGACCTCGCCGAGACGAGCCCGAGCGAGCGCCTCGCCCGAGAGCAGTCGGACCTCGAGCTCGGGAAGGCCGGTGGCGAGCACGGCCGTCCGCACGTCGTCGAGCTCGGCCATCGCCTCGGTCTCGCGGTTCGCCTCCGTCAGCGCGTTGGCGCGGGCGAGCGCAGTCTCGACGCGGCCGCGCTGGTCGGCGGTGACGCCGTTCGCCAAGAAGTCGGCGTCGACGCCGAGCCGTTCCGCGAGCCATTCGATCGTCTCGCGCGCGGGCCGCGTCTTGCCCCGCTCGATCTGGCTGACGTACTCCTTCGAGAAGCGCGCGCCGGCGAGCTCGGACTGCGTCAGGCCGGCGGCGACCCGCAGCTGGCGCAGGCGCTCGCCCAGCCGGACACCTGCTGAGGCGGCGGCTCGCGGCGTGGAAGTTCGATGGACGCGACTCATCTGGCGGCGTAAGTGAATCTCATACTTCACAAAAGCGCAACTCCCTCGACCGCGACATCCCCCAAAAGAGGCATGTTCATGCGGGAATCGCAGGTGAAGCAAGTCAATGGGAAAATCACTTGACCGAGTTACTTGACGGATTGATCGAGGAGGCTTACAGTGAGGCTACTTGCAGGGAGCCGGACGCCAGGCTCATGCAGGTGGCGCGTCACTCGGGCGAAGCGCCTCGAAGGCGTGGCTGGGCCGCAGAGCCAAGCTTTCGGGCCTTCGCCCCGGGTGGCGATAGCGCCCGAGAATTGACCCCCGGGAGCCGCAGCCGGGGGTCAATTCGTTGTGGGGGAAACCCGTTGTGGGGGAAACCGGGTTTCCCCCACAGGCCCCCTCCTCAGCTATCGGAGAGCCTCAGTGGGCGAAGCCGGAATGAATCCGGCTTCGCGCTGCCAGCTCGTTGGCATCCGATCGCGATCAGGATGTGTGGAGGCCCTCCACTGCCTCGGCAATGCGTCTGCGCATACGTCGCCTCGGCGCGCCGGCCGCTAGGTCCTCGATTAGAAGAAGGGCACCGCTCGAAGCGACGGTGGTCGCGGCAGGGTCGTCGACACGAGCAATCCGCTGCTCAAGGTCCGAGCGCGTGCGAAGGCTCAACTCGTCCGCGAGTACCTGACGAGCCGTCTCGTCGGGGACCGTCTTGAACGAGAACGCGTTGAGGTGCTCACCATCGGTTCGGAGAAACACACCGACGGTTTCTGCCAGCGTCGGGGCCGCGCAGCCGAAGGACGATGGGCAGGTCGAGTAGTCGTCGGCGAAGAGGCGCCGATGAAACCGCGGCACAAGTCGAGTTTGCCTGACGAGCGAGATCGCGAAAGCCGAAAGATCCCCGTACGGCCCGGCGCCGACTGGCTAGGAACCGATTGCCGGCTCTGGCGCTCCGCCTGGGGCGTGCTCGTGGCGGACTTGGCGGATCGTCGCCACGGCCAGGATCGCGCCGGCGAAGGAGATCGCTGCGCCGACGTACAAAGCGTGGTGGTAGCCCGTCACGAACTCGTCGCGCGGGTTTCCGGTGCCTCCGTGGATCTGGGTCGCCACCACGGCGCCCATCACGGCGATGCCGAGCGAGCCGCCCACCTGGCGCATGCTGTTGATGACGGCCGATCCCACTCCCGCCTTGGCGACCGGGACGGAGCCCATCGCGGCGGCGGTCGTCGGCGTCATCACGAGCGCCATCCCGAAGCCGCCGACGAGCAGGCCGGGCAGGATGTTCCAGAAGCTCGAGGCCGCGTCGAGGGTCGAGAAGATCAGGAGCGAGGCGGTGACGAGCGCCATCCCGAAGCCCATCAGCCAGCGCGAGCCGATCCGGTCGGAGAGCTTTCCCGCCTGCGGCGCGATCAGGATGATCAGCACGGTCATCGGGAGGAAGGTCGCGCCGGTGCGAATGGGCGAGTAGCCGAGGATGTTCTGGATGAAGAGCGAGTTGAAGAAGAAGATCCCGAACATCGCGAGCCCGACGAGCAGCATCACCGCGTTCGCACCGGCGAAGGTGGGCTCGCGGAAGAGCGAGAGGTCGAGCATCGGGAGCCGCTGGCGCAGCTCGAGCACCACGAAGACGGCGAGGGCGACGGCCGCCACGCCGAAGAGCGAGAGCACCTGTGCCGAGGTCCACGAATGGTGGTTCGTCGAGATGAGCGCGTAGGTCAGCGCGAAGAGGCCGATCCCCGAGGAGAGCAGGCCCGGCAGGTCGAGGCGCTGCTTCGCCGAGGTGTCGCGCGTCTCGTCGATGAAGATGCGCGCGGCCGCGACCCCGAGGACGCCGATCGGGACGTTGATGAAGAAGATCCAGCTCCAGTTGATCTTCTCGGTGAGGATGCCGCCGACGAGCGGCCCGATCGCGAGCGCCATCGCGGAGACGCCGGCCCAGATCCCGATCGCCATCCCGCGCTGGCGCGGTGGGAAGGTGGCGGTGATGATCGAGAGCGTCGCCGGGTTCATAAGCGCCGCGCCGATCCCCTGGACGGTTCGCGCGCCGATCAGCACCTCGGGCCCGTTGGCGAGCCCGCAGGCGAGCGACGAGCCGGTGAAGATGACGAGGCCGGCGATGAAGATCAGCCGGCGGCCGAAGAGGTCGGCGAGCTTCCCACCGGTGAGGAGGAGCACGCCGAAGGTGAGCGCGTAGGCGTTCACGACCCACTCGAGCTCGGCGCGGTCGATGTGCAGGGCGCGCTGGATGGACGGCAGCGCGACGTTCACGACCGTGTTGTCGAGCATGATCATGAACAGGCCGAAGGCGACGGCGGCGAGGGTCCACCACTTGCGGTTCTCGGGAGCGAAGAGCCTGGCGCGCATTGTCCTCCTCGAACGGGTCTAGCGACCGTAATGTTCCGGCAGTGCGAAACGTCGTCTGGAAACCGACTCCCGAGATCGTAGAGACGGCAAACCTGACCAGGCTCTCGCGGCTGCTCGGCTGCTCGGGCTACCACGAGCTCCACCGTGTCTCGATCGAGGAGCCGGAGCGCTTCTGGCCTGCCCTCGTCCACGACCTGCGGCTGATCTTCACGAGGCGATGGACGCGCGTCCTCGACACCTCGGACGGGATCGAGTGGGCGCGCTGGTTCGTCGGCGGCCGCGTCAACGTCGCCACGAACTCCGCCCACAGGTGGGAGGAGCTGCCGGGTGAGGCGGCGGTGTTCCTCGGAGAGGACGGCTCGCGCTCGGCGCTGACGTGGCCGCAGCTCTCGCGCGAGGTGACGCAGCTCGCGGAGGCCCTGCGCGGCCGCGGGATCGAGGCGGGCGACCGCGTCGCGATCTTCCTGCCGATGTCGCCGGCGGTGGCCGTCGCGTCGCACGCCTGCGCGCACATCGGCGCGGTTCAGGTGCCGATCTTCTCCGGCTTCGCCGCGCCCGCCGTGCGCGCACGCCTCGACGACGCGGGCGCGAAGGCCGTCATCACCGCCGACTGGTCCTACCGGCGCGGCAAGCGCGTCGAGATGCTCGAGATCGTGCGCGAGGCGAACACCGTCGGCGCGGAGGAGATCGTCTGGAGCCGGGATTCGGGCTGGCCCGTGGAGGTGACGCGCCAACCGGGTGTCCTGCACACGCTCCAGCTCGACACCGAGCATCCGTACCTGCTCGCCTACACGTCCGGCACGACGGGAAGGCCGAAGGGAGCGCTGCACGTCCACGGCGGGTTCCTCGTCTCGATCGCGCGCGAGGCCGCCTACCAGGCCGACGTCCGCCGCGGCGACCGGGTCTTCTTCTCCACGGACATGGGCTGGATCATGGGCCCCTGGACGGTGGTGGGCGCGGGCGCGCTCGGCGCGACCGTCGTCTACATGGAGGGCGCTCCGGACTGGCCCGAAGACCGGCTGTGGCGGATCGTGGAGGAGGAGCGCGTGACGATGCTCGGCGTCTCCCCGACGCTCGTCCGTGCGCTCCGCGCGAAGGGCGACCCGACGGCGGACATGTCCTCGCTGCGCGCGATCACGACCACCGGCGAGCCGTGGAACCGCGACCCGTACATGTGGCTCTTCGAGCGAGTCGGCGGCGGCCGGGTGCCGATCGTGAACATCTCCGGCGGCACCGAGGTCGGCGCGTGCTTCCTCACCACCTGCATCACCGAGCCGATCAAGGCGGTCGCCCTGGGCTTCCCTGCGCTCGGGCAGGCGATGGACGTCGTCGACGCCGACGGCCGCCCGGTCCGCGAGGAGGTCGGCGAGCTCGTCTGCCGGCGGCCCTGGCCCGGGATGACGCGCGGGATCTGGGGCGACCCGGAGCGCTACCTCGACACGTACTGGCGGCGCTTCCCCGGCGTCTGGACGCACGGCGACTGGGCCTCGGTCGACGAGGACGGCTACTGGTTCCTGCACGGCCGCTCCGACGACACGCTGAACATCGCCGGCAAGCGGATCGGCCCGGCCGAGCTCGAGTCGGCCGCCGTCTCCCACCCGTCGGTCGCCGAGGCGGCGGCGGTGGGCGTGCCGCACGAGGTCAAGGGCGAGGTGGCGTGGATCTTCTGCGTGCCGCGCGCGGGCGCCGAGGCGGACGACGCGCTGGCGCGCGAGGTCGGCGAGCGCGTCGCGGACGAGCTGGGCAAGGCCTTCCGGCCGGAGCGGATCCTCTTCGTCGGCGCGCTGCCGAAGACGAGGAGCGCGAAGATCGTCCGCCGCGCGGTTCGCGCGAGCGTCCTGGGGCAGGACGCGGGCGACCTCTCGTCGCTCGAGAACCCGGAAGCATTGGAGGAGATCGCACGTGCCGTCTGACGACCGTCTCGAGGGCGTCGCGCTCGTCACCGGCGGCGGGCGCGGGATCGGAGCGAACGTCGCCAGGGGGCTCGCCGCCGCCGGGATGCAGGTCGCCGTGACGGCCCGGACGGCCGCCGAGGTCGAGGCCGTGGCCGCGGAGATCGGCGGCCGCGCGCTCGTCGGCGACGTCTCGCGGCGCGAGGACGTCGAGCGCTGGGTCGCCGAGGTCCGCGAGATCGACCTCCTCGTCGCGAACGCCGGCATCGAAAGCGCGTCGGGAGATCCGTGGGAGACCGAGCCCGACGACTGGTGGCACGTCTTCGAGGTGAACGTCCTCGGCGTCTACCTCTGCTGCCGCGCCGTGATCCCCGGGATGCTCGAGCGCGGACGCGGCCGGATCGT
>VAXK01000036.1 GCA_005885565.1 Actinomycetota bacterium | reverse complement strand
CAGGCGCGACTCCAGCTCCCCTTTGCGCATTCAGGACAGGTTCTGCACGAGGCAGCGGAATTCCTCGCCCCGCCGCTCGAAGTTCTCGAACTGGTCGTAGCTCGCGCACGCGGGCGAGAGGAGCACGACCTCGCCCGGCTCGGCCGCCGCGGACGCGGCCCGAACGGCCGTGGCCAGGTCGCCGCTGCCCTCGTACGGGACGGCGGCGGCGGCAAGCGCGCGCGCGAGCTCATCCGTGGCCTCGCCGATCAGGTATGCGCGGCGGACGAGCGGTCCGAGCTCTAGGGCGAACGGGCCGAAGTCCTCGCCCTTCAGCGAGCCGCCGAGAATGAGCCGGAGCGGCGCGCCGTAGGCGGCGACGCCGCGGCGCGCGGCGGCCGTGTTCGTGGCCTTCGAGTCGTTGACGTAGCGCACGCCGCGGAGCTCGCGGACGAGCTCGAGCCGGTGCTCGACGCCGGGGAAGGCGCGCAGGCCCTCGGCGATCGCGGCGTCGTCGATCCCTGTCGCGCGCGCCGCCGCGGTCGCCGCGGCGGCGTTCTCGCGGTTGTGCGCGCCGGGGATGCGCGGCTCCGCGGGGAGCGGGTCGTCGGCGGCGAACTCGATCCCCGGCAGGCCGAGGCCGCGCGGGACGACCGCAGCGTCCGCGCGCTCGAAGATACGGAGCTTCGCGTCGCGGTAGGCCTCGAAGGTGGCGTGCCGGTCGAGGTGGTCGGGCTCGAGGTTCAGGAGCACGGCGACACGGCAGCGCAGCTCGTGGACATCCTCGAGCTGGAAGGACGACAGCTCGCAGACGATCCAGTCGGCGGGGCGCGCGGCGGCGAGCGGCGAGCCGACGTTCCCGGCGACGACGACGTCGCGCCCCGCCGCGCGGAAGATCGCGCCGAGGAGCTCGCAGGTCGTCGTCTTGCCGTTCGTGCCGGTGACGCCTAGGAGCGCGGGCTCGCCGAGGAGCCGGTAGCCGAGCTCGACCTCGCTCCAAACCGGGATCGCGTGCGCGCGGGCGGTCACGACGAGGGGGTTCTCGCCGGGGACGCCCGGGCTCTTGACGAGGAGGCCGACGCCGCCGAGGAGCGTGAGGTCGTCGTCGTTCCCGAGCTTGCGATCGGCGCGGACGACCTGCACGCCGCGCTGTTCGAGCGCCTCCGCCGCGGCCGTGCCGGAACGCGCCATCCCGACGACGAGGATTCGAGGAGGCAGTGTCAGCGGAGTGCTCCCAGGCACACTGAGCCAGTGACGACAAGAACGCAACGCTTTGCGCCTGACACGAACATCTTCGACGAGATCGTCAGCGATGCTCGTTTCGTTGGGCTTGTGAAACGACTATCGGACACAGGAGTGGTCGAACTCGTCGTTACACACATCCAAGAAGACGAGCTGGCACAGATCCCCGATCCCGAGAAACGTCGCCTGATCGGTGACGTTCCTCGCACTGTCGCACCGACTTCTGACTTCGTCTTGGGGGTTTCACGCCTTGGGATGGCGCGGCTGGGTACCGGGCAGATCCTCGAACAAATCCGGCGGCCCAACTGGAGCAAATACACGAACGATGGACTCATCGCATCGACGGCTCAGCTCGAGGGCCTCATCCTTGTCACCAAGGAGCGGCGGCTTCAGAATCAAGCGCGCGCGCTCGGGATCGACGTGTGGGGTTGGCCAAAGTTCTCGCAGCACCTGCTGACCCTGGCCGCATAGTCGTCAGATCCGGAAGTAGTAGCGGTAGTACAGCGCGAACGCGGTCGCGCACAGGATCCCGGTCAGGATCCAGAAGCGCACCACGATCTTCGTCTCCGACCACGCCTTCATCTCGAAGTGGTAGTGGATCGGCGCCATCAGGAACACGCGGCGGCCCATGTACTTGAACGTGAAGACCTGGATCATCACGGAGAGCGCCTCGATTAGGAAGATCCCGCCGATCAGGAGGAGCAGGAACTCCGTCTTGGTCATGATTGCGAAGCCGGCGAGCGCGCCGCCGAGCGCCATGGCGCCCGTGTCGCCCATGAAGACCTCGGCCGGAAAGGCATTGTACCAGAGGAACCCGACCGCGCCGCCCACGAGGGCCGCGCCCAGAATGGCCAGGTCGAGCTTCGTGTCCACACGGTGGCCGGGCGGGCCCGAGCGGATGTACTTCATCACGTTCATCGCCGTGAAGGTGAAGAGCGCGATGATTCCCGTCCCCGCGGCAAGCCCGTCCAGGCCGTCGGTCAGGTTCACACCGTTCGCGGCGCCGGCGATCACGAAGAACAGGAAGACGTACCACCCCCACGAGAGCTGCACCTTCCAGTCGACGACCGGGATCAGCACCCAGGTCGGCAGGTGCTGGTGGCGCGCGGCGAACGCGACCCCGACGGTGATCAGCGCGAGCAGGATCAGCTTCCAGCGCGCGTTCAGGCCGAGCGAGCGCTTGTGCGTGAGCTTGATGAAGTCGTCGAGGAACCCGATCGCGCCGCACGCGAGCGTCACGAGGAGCACCGTCAGCGCCGGCACCTTGTACTTGCTCACGGCGAGGAACGCGATCGCCGCGGTCACCAGCATGAGCAGGCCGCCCAGGACCGGCGTGCCCTGCTTGGCGACGTGCCGCTCCGGGCCCTCCGCGCGGATGTGCTGCCCGAACTCGTTCCGCCGCAGGAACTCGATGAACTTCGGGCCGACGATGATCGAGATGACCATCGAGACGATGGCGGCTATCAGGACTCGGGTCAGGCGGCGACTCCCGCGAGCGCGTCCACGACCGCCTCGAGGCCCATCGCGCGCGATCCTTTGACGAGCACGCAGTCGCCGGCCTCGACGACCTCGCGCACCGCCTCGAGTCCCTCCTCGAGGCTCGGCGCCCAGCGCGTCGTCTGCACGCCCCCGGCGCCCTCGAGATAGCCGCGCGCGAGCGGGCCGATCGCGACGAGGACGTCCACGCCGAGCTCCGCGGCGGCGGCCCCGACCTCGCGGTGGTAGCGCGGCCCGTCCGGCCCCAGCTCGGCCATGTCCCCGAGGATCGCCACCCGCCGCCGCCCGAGCGCGCGGTCGGACAGAAGCTCGAGCGCGGCGCGCATCGAGACCGGGTTCGCGTTGTAGCAGTCGTTGACGAGCAGTCCGCCGCGGGGAAGCGGCAGCTCCTCGCCGCGCCAGCGCGAGAACGGCACGTCGACGTGCCCCGGACGCGGCAGGCCGAGGACGTCCAGCACGGCGAGCGCGACGGCCGCGTTCGCCGCGTGGTGGCGGGCGGTGAAGCCGAAGCTGACGCCGCCGAGGAGCATCCGCCCGTTCTCGACCACGGCGTCGTCGGGGAGGCCGACGCGCACGACGTGGACGTCGTCGCGCTCGACCGGGAACTCCTCGGGGACGATCGCCGTGCCACCCCGCGGGAGCGCCTCGACGAGCTCCGCCTTCGCCCGTCGCACCCCCGCCACGTCGCCGACGAGCTCGAGATGGACAGGTCCGATGTTGGTGATCGCGCCGATCTCCGGCCGCGCGATCGCGGCGAGCTCGGCGATCTGGCCGAAGCCGCGCATCGCGAGCTCGAGGATGCAGACGTCCGTGTCGGGCTCGAGGCGGCAGAGCGTGAGCGGGACGCCGAGCTCGTTGTTGAAGCTCGCCTCGGCCGCGACCGTCCGCGCGCTCGGCCGGCAGAGAGCGGCCAGGATGTCCTTCGTTCCCGTCTTCCCCGTGGAGCCGGTGATGCCGACGACGCGTGCGTCGCTCCTGTCCCGCACGGCCGCGCCGAGGGCGGCCATGGCCGCGAACGCGTCGTCCGGGACGAGCGTGGCGGCGGCGCCCCTCGCGCGCGCGTCTTCGACGAACTCGATTCCGCGGCCGATGGCCACGAAGAGGTCGCCCGCCTCGACGAGCCGCGAGTCGATCTTCACGCCGGTGATCCCCTCGGCCCCGCGAGCGGTGTCCAGGCGGCCGGGCGGAAGGTCGGCGAGCGCGAGCGGGATCACGCCGCCGCCTGGATCCGCCGCAGCGCCTCGCGGGCGACGTCGCGGTCGTCGAAGGGCAGCTTGCGGCCCGCGACCTCCTGCGCCGGCTCGGCGCCGCGGCCGGCGACGAGGACGACGTCGCCCTCACGCGCCGCCTCGACCGCGCGCGTGATCGCCGCTCGACGGTCGGGCTCGACCTCCAGCTCGCCGGAGGTGCCGCGCACGACCTCGTCGATGATCGCGAGCGGGTCCTCGCTGCGCGGGTTGTCCGTCGTGAGGATCGGGACGTCCGCGAGCTCGGCGGCGATCCGGCCCATGAGCGGCCGCTTCTCGCGGTCGCGGTCGCCGCCGCAGCCGAAGACGCACAGCACGCGGCCGGCGGCGAGGTCGCGCGCCGCGCGGAGAGCGTTCTCGAGCGAGTCGGGGGTGTGCGAGTAGTCGACGATCACCTCGAACGGCTGGCCCTCGTCGACCGACTCGAAGCGGCCGGGGACTCCGCGCACCGCCTCGAGGCCGCGCGCCGTCGCCTCGTCGTCGATGCCGAGCAGACGCGCCGCGGCGAGCGCGCCGAGCGCATTCGCGACGTTGAAGCGGCCGCGCAGCTTGAGCTCGATGCCCTCCAGCGCGTCGGGCCCGATCTGCGCGCCGGCGGCGGCCACGCCGAACGTCAGCGCGTCCGGTCGCTCGGCCGCGAGCTTCCGTCCCCACGGGTCGTCGACGTTGATCGCCGCGGGCGGCGGGTCGTCTCCGGCGAAGAGCCGCCGCTTCGCGTCGAAGTAGCGCTCTATCGTGCCGTGGAAGTCGAGGTGGTCGGGGGTCAGGTTCGTGAAGACGAGCGCGGCGAAGCGCACCCGGTCGAGCCGATGCAGCTCGGAGGCGTGGGACGAGGCCTCCATCGCGCAGCTTTTGTCGCCCGCGTCGAGCATCTCGCGGAAGGTGCGCTGGAGGTCGATCGCCTCGGGGGTCGTGCGCACGACCGGGCGCCGCTCGCCCGCGAGGCGCGCCTCGATCGTGCCGAGGAGGCCCGGCCGGCGTCCCGCCGCGGCGAGGATCGCGTAGACGAGGTGCGCGGTCGTCGTCTTGCCGTTCGTGCCGGTGACGCCGACGACGTCGAGCTCGTGCGTCGGATGGCCGAAGAAGACGTCGGCCGCGACGGCCATGGCTGCGCGGCTGTCGACGACGACGAGCTGCGGCACTTGCGCTGCGACCGGCCGCTCGACGACGAGCGCACCGGCGCCGGCTTCGAGGGCCTGCGGCGCGAGCTCGTGCCCGTCGACGTTCGCCCCGCGAACGCAGAAGAAGAGCGCTCCGGGCGCGACGGCGCGCGTGTCGTAGGCCAGATCGGCGACTTCGACCGGAGCGCGACCGACGACCTCCCGCGGCGCGAGCGCTGCAATGACGCGCTCGAGGTCCATCGCCGGGCGAGTCTACCCGCGCGGTCGGCCCACCGGCCGTCACGAATACCACGTCCGCAACAGCCAGGGCTGGGGTCAGACCCCTGTCCTCGCACTCCGAGACACGTCCCGTGCGCCTCCCCCGGCCTGCCACGCAAAGCTCGCCTCGAGGCCGTGTCTGCCGGAGCCATGGGAAGGGGTCTGACCCCAGCCGTGGCCCGAGGTGCGCTGCCGCGGTGGAGAGGAAGTGCGCGTTGCACCGCCCTTGCGATCAGTACCCCGCCGGCGGGGTACTCTGCGGCGCGTCCGGCGGGACCTCGAGGTACTGGAGGTCGAAGCTCGCGATCTGCTGGAACGCCGGCGCGGCGATCGCGCCGCCCCAGATCGCCGTCTTCGGCTCGTCCACCGTGACGAGGACGACGAGCCGCGGCCGCGAGGCCGGCACGAAGCCGACGAACGACGCGACGTACCGGTTCGAGTAACCGCCGTGGGCGTCCGGCTTCTGCGCCGTGCCAGTCTTCCCCGCCACGCGGTAGCCGGGGATCGCGGCGGAGGTGCCCGTCCCGCTCGTCACCACTCCGCGCAGCATCGTCGAGAGCTGCGCGGCGACCGTCCGCGAGACGACCCGCCGCCGCACCGCCCGGCCACGCGCCACGAGGTGCGGCCGCACCCAGACGCCGCGGTTCGCGATCGCCGCGTACGCAGAGGCCATCTGGATCGGCGTGACCGCGATGCCCTGGCCGATCGGGACGTTCCCGATCGTCGACCCCGACCAGTACGAAGGCAGGATGCCCGCGCTCTCGCCCGGGAAGTCGACGCCGGTCCGCCGCCCGAAGCCGAAGCGCCCGATCCACCGCAGCAGCCTGTCCTTCCTGAGCATCTCGGCCAGCGTGATCGCGCCGACGTTCGACGAGCGAGAGAGGATCTGCGCGACGCTCATCTGCTCGGTCCCGCGCTGCTCGGCGTCGTGGATGACGCGGTCGGCGACGTGGATCGAGTACGGGAGCGTGAACGTCGTCCCGGGGTGCACGATGCCCTCCGAGAGCGCGCCCGCGACGGTCACGAGCTTGAAGGTCGAGCCCGGCTCGTACGTGTCCACGACCGCCCGGTTCGCCTGGAGCGCGACCGGCACGCTCGCGAAGCGGTTCGCGTCGTAGCCCGGCTCGACGGCCATGGCGAGGATCGCGCCCGAGTGCGGGTCGAGCACGATCGCGGTCGCGTCCTTCGCTCCGGACGACGCGACCGTCTGGCGGAGCACCTGCTCGGCGTTCGACTGGATCGTGTGGTCGAGCGTGAGGCGGACGGCACGACCCTCGCGCGGCGCCGTCTCCTTCACGACGTCGATCGCGCGGCCGAGCGGGTCCTTCACGATCGTCTCGCTGCCGGCCTTGCCGGTGAGGGCGCGGTCGAGCTGGAGCTCCGTCCCCGCGAGCCCGCGATTGTCGACGCCGGCGAACCCGAGCACCTGCGCGGCGATCCGGCCCTGCGGGTACGTGCGCCGCTCCTCGGGGTAGAAGCCGAGGCCCGGGACTCCCTTCTTCTCCAGTGCGGCCGCGGCGACGGGATTGGCCTTCCGCCGGACGTAGACGAAGCCGAGGCGCTTGTCGGCGAGCTTCGGCTCGAGCGTCGCCGGGTCGATGCCGAGCGTGCGGCCGGCGGCGAGCGCCGCGGCGCGCGCGTCGACGACCTGCTTCGGGTCGGCGTAGACCGTCGTCGCCTGCTCGCCGATCGCGAGCGGCGAGCCCGAGCGGTCGTAGATCGTCCCCCGGCTCGCGGGTAGCGCGACCGTCTCGCGGTGCTGGGAGCTCGCGAGCCGCGACAGCGCGGCGGCGCGCACGCCCTGGATCCAGACGGCGCGGAGGAAGATGCCGCCGAACGCGAGCGCGAGCGCGGCGAGGAGGAGCCTGATCCGCCGGTTGACGAGCGCGCCCGGCCTCACCGGCCCGTCCGGCCGAGGTCGATGTACGTCGTCTCCGACGCGGGGACGAAGCCGCGGGCCCGGGCGAGCGTCTGGATGCGGCTCGACGCGGCCGTGCTGGACAGCTCCGCCTGGAGCAGCGCGTTCTCCGCGCGGAGGTTCACGCGGTCGCGACCGGCGCGGTCGAGCCGGACGTTGAGCCGCAGCACGACGACGTTGATCGCGACGACGCCGGTGAGGAGGACGGCGCTCAGAACGATCCACAGGAGCCCGCCGGCCATGCGCCGGTTGGACGAGGCGCGCCGGCGCGTGCGCGGGCGGGCGCGGACCGGCGGCCTAGCCGGGGCCTCGAGCGGCGTCGCGAGGTCGAACGAGGCCATCAGCCGACCTTCCTGGCCGTCCGCAGCCGAGCCGAGGAGGCGCGCGGGTTTGCGGCCAGCTCGGCGGGAGTCGGGCGGATCGCCTTGCGGTGGAGCGCCCGCAGGCGCGGCTCGTGGCCGCAGACGCAGATCGGGAAGTCGGGCGGGCAGACGCAGCCGCGCTCCTCCCGGCGCAGGAACCGCTTCACCTGCCGGTCCTCGAGCGAGTGGAAGCTGATCACCGCGAGGCGGCCGCCCGGCCGGAGGAGCTCGAGCGCCGCCGGCAGCGCCCGCTCGAGCGCGCCGAGCTCGTCGTTGACCGCGATACGGAGCGCCTGGAAGACCCGCTTCGCGGGATGCCCGTCGCCGAAGCGCGCCGGCGCCGGGATCGCGGCGCGCACCGCGTCGACGAGCTCGCCCGTGCGCTCGATCGGCGCCTTCCGGCGGCGGCGGCCGATCTCGCGCGCGATCTGCCGCGCGTAGCGCTCCTCGCCGTAGCGGCGGAAGATCGACTGGAGATCCCGCTCGCTCGCCTCGTTCACGAGCTCGCGCGCGGACCCCTCCGCGGAGGGATCCATGCGCATGTCGAGCGGCGCGTCGACCGCGTACGAGAAGCCGCGCTCGGGACGGTCGAGCTGCATGCTCGAGACGCCGAGGTCGAGCAGGATCGCGTCGGCGCCGAACCCGTTCCCCGCGAGCTGCTCGAGGACGACGGAGAAGTCGCCCCGGAGCAGGCGCGCGGAGACGCCGGCTCGGCGCCGGAAACGTTCGAAGTAGGGCCGCACGTTCGGGTCGCGGTCGATCGCGACGAAGCGGCCCTCCCCGTGCAGGTCGGCGGCGAGGAGCGCCGCGTGGCCGCCGGCGCCGAAGGTCGCGTCGACGACCGTCTCCCCCGGCTGCACCGCGAGCAGGCGCCGTACCTCGTCGGCGAGGACGGGGACGTGATCAGTCGCGTTTGGCTGCAAGGCGTTCGGCAACATGCTCCGCACTCCCTTCCACTTCCCGCAGGTGTTCGCGCCAGGCGGCGCGGCTCCAGATCTCCAGGTGGTCGTAGACGCCGGCGACGACGACGTCGCGGCCGAGGCCCGCCGCCTCCGTGAGGGCGGCCGGCACGGGCACGCGGCCCTGCTTGTCGAGCTCCGCGGCCGCCGCCGAGGCGAAGAAGTAGCGCTGCATCAGCCGGCCCTCGCGGCTGAGCGGGTCGAGCGTCGAGAGCCGTGTCTCGACGAGCCGGTCCCAGTCGGATCGGGTGTAGGCGTAGAGGCAGCCGTCCATGCCTCTCGTGAGCACGATCCCCTCCGCGAAGGACTCTCGGAACTTGGCCGGAAGGGTGAGGCGGCTCTTGTCATCGATCGTGTGCTCGTACTCGCCGAGGAGCATCCAGCTGTCCTTTAGCTCACCACTTCGTCCCACTTTAAACCACATCGGCCCACAGCGCAACCCAATCGCCCCCCGAAAGGGGGTTTTCGACAGGCCGCCTATGAACGTGTCCGCGTAGGAGTTCCGTCGCAACCGCCCGCCCGGGGAGCCCGCTCTCCGTGCGGCGGGTTGGTCGTAGGGGCCATGGCCGGTGGCTGCCACCGGGCCATGGCCCCGGCAAGCGCGCCAGGACAGGACCGATTCGGCCGGGGCTGTGTTAGCCGAGCGTCAGCTGGCCGGCGTAGGCGCCGCGGCCCGTGAGCACTGCGGCGCCGCAGCGGGCGGCGAGCTCGACCGCCACCTCGGGTGAGCGACCGTCCGCGAGGGCGAACGTGAGCCCGGCCGCGAAGCAGTCACCGCAGCCGTAGGCGTCCTCGACGGGGCCGGGGAGCGGCGCCGCAAGGTACGGGCCGCCGGGATTCATCCAGCCGCCGAGCGCGCCCGCCGTCGTCACGACGAGCTTCGGCCGCGGCTCGAGCTCGCCTGGGCCGTAGCGCTCGCCGGGGTCCTCCCCGCTCCCGACGAGGGCATCGAGCTCGACGGCGCCCTCGCGGAGCGTCTCGGTCTCGCGCGCCGTCGCGACGAGCAGCGGCGCGCGGCGCGCGGCGTGCAGCGCGGCGTCGTCGCCGCTCACGAAGTACGCCGCGTCGGCCCGCGCGAGCTCCTCCCACGGCAGGCGTCCGTCGCGGCCGGAGGGGCGCAGCTTGTCGCCGAGCACGGTGAT
>VAXK01000208.1 GCA_005885565.1 Actinomycetota bacterium | reverse complement strand
CGGTCGGCGCTTTCAGCCTCTCGGCCGACGCGCGCGGCACCGAGGGCGCCCTCGATTTCCACGCCTCCGTCGGGATCCCCAGCCTCGGAACCGGTCCCGCGACCGTGATCGGCGGCGCCTCGGCGACCGGCACGTTCTCGGGCTCGACCTACAGCCTGAGCGGGAACTTCCATGCGGCATTGCCCCCCGTCGCCGTCGCCTGGGGCACGCTCTCACTCGACAGCAGCCAGGGATTCCGCGCGCAGGGCAACTACTTCGGGCCGCTCGTCGGCCCGCTCGGGCTCACGCCGAAGATCGACCCCTTCGAACGCTTCCGGCCGCCGAACATGACGGCGACGCGCTCGACCGACCCGTCCACGATCTCGCCGCGCCTCTTCGACCCGCCGGGGTACTCGGGCGCGGCAGCCGGGACGATCGGCGTCTTCGAGCCCGGCTTCGCGCTCGGCTACTCGCACTTCGCGACGTCCAGTACAGGGTCGAGCATCTTCTCGGTCGGCTTCGCGCCGCGGGCTTCCGTTCAGGACTACAACCTCGAGCATCCGCCGCTCCCGTTCCCGCTCGGCGCGGTTCCCGGTCTCGACACCGTCCTCTATCACCAATCGACGAGCACCCCCGCCGGCTGGTACGTCGGGGCGTCCCTGACCCTGACCCGCTGAGGAGACGACATGACGACTCCCGAAGGCAGACCACTCTCGCTCGGCAGCGTCGGCGAGGCAGTGTCCGAGCTGCACCGGCGGCTCGGCGAGCTCGGCCACGTCGTCGCCGACGACGAGCTCGCGCGACAACGGTTCGGCGACACGACCGAGGCCGCCGTGAGGCGCCTGCAGGCCGAGGCCGGCATCGAGCCGACCGGCACCGTCGACGAGCCGACGCTGGCGTTGCTGGGGCTGCGCGCCGGTCCCGTCGGCGTTCGCCCCGCGGATCCCGTCGCGGGCGGAAAGGACGAGGGCAGTGGCGGCAGCGGCAATGGTCCCGGCGAGGAGGTGGGGCCGCCGGACGGCGGCGCCGAGCCCCCGAACGGCGGTCAAACGCCCCCCGAGTTCCAGTTCCTCGTCCGCGGCGACGTCCGCTACAAGGGCGGCCTCCCGATCGAGGGCGTCGGCGTCGTCGCCGTCGACAAGGAGCTCCGCACCGAGTCGATCCTCGGTCTTGCGACGACCGACGCGCAGGGCGCCTTCGAGATCTACTACTCGCTCGACGGGGTCGCACGGAAGGAGAAGCGAAGCCCGGACCTCGTGGTGCGCGCCTATCGCTCCGTGGGCGGCAAGCAGCCGAACCAGGAAGAGCCGCTCGCCGAGTCGCGCGTGATCTTCAAGGCGCAGCGGATCGTGAAGGTGCGGCTTCTCGTCGACGGCGGGCCGGAGCGGACCTGGTCGGAGTACGAGCAGCTGACGTCCGAGCTCGAGCCGCTCCTCGACGGCGTTGCGATCGGCGACCTCGTCGAGGACGACGAGCAGCACGACGTCACTCTCCTCGCGGGAAAGACGGGTCAGCCCCTCGATCGCGTCGCGGCGCTCGTCGTCTCCCACAAGCTCGCGGCGAAGACGGATCTGCCGCCGGAGGTCTTCTACGGGCTCGTCCGTCAGCAGCAGCCGACCAACCTCGCGGAGCTCCTGGCGGTCGATCCGTCCGTGCAGCGCCAGGCTTTGAGCGCCGCGATCGCCGCGGGCATGATCCCCGGCCGCCTCCACGACCAGCTCGACGACGTCCAGGCGGGCCTGCGCCGTGAAGCCGCGCGGTACGCCGGCGCCACCCAGGCGGCAAACGGGACGACTCCGCTCGGGGCGGTGCTCGGCACGGTGCTGGACGAGCAGCTGGTGGGCTCGTTCCTCCACGAGTACGTGAGCTCGAAGGGCTCGATCAAGGACTTCTGGCACGCGCTCGCGGAGAAGCCCGAGCTCGGCGACGCCGTCCCTCGCGTCCAGACGACGCTGCAGCTCGCCGTGCTGACCGGCAACCACCTGCCGCTCGTCCGCACGCTCCAGCAGATGCAGGAGAGGGGCGAGTTCTCGTCGCTCGCAGAGCTCGCCCGGTTCACGGAGGACGATTGGAAGGAGATCGTGACGCGCCCCGACGTCCCGGAGGAACAGCTCTTCCCGCCTTCGATCCCGGGCTCGTCGAAGGACGAGAAGGCGGCGCTCTACGCGGCGACGATCGCGCGCATCGTCCGCGACGCGATGCCGACGCAGGTGCTCGCCTATCGCGCCCAGGCGGACGACAGCGCGCATTCCGACGTCCGCCGGTTCTGGGCCAACGTCACGTCGGGCAGGAACGGGTTCCAGCTCGGCCGCGGCCCGGTCGGGGACTACCTCGACCAGCATCCGGCGCTCCTCGAGGGCGTCGAAGATCGCGACGGGCTCGTCGCGGCGCTCGGCGTCACCCAGCGACTCTTCAAGGCGACGACCGTCTACGGCGAGCAGAAGGCGCTCGTGGACGCGGGGCTGGACTCGTCGCTCGCGATCGCGCGCCTCAGCCAGGGAGTGTTCGTGCAGCGCTTCTCCGACACCCCCATGTCGACGGAGCGGGCGATGCTCGTCTACAAGAAGGCAGCCAGCGTCGCGGCGACGGCGCTCAACCTCGCCGCGACCTACTCGCCGAGCTTCAACCGGACGCCCATGACGGTCGTGAAGCCGCCGGCGAAGCAGGACATACCCGATCTGGAGACGCTGTTCGGGAGCGTCAGCCTCTGCGAGTGCGAGGACTGCCGCGCGATCGACAGCCCGGCCGCGTATCTCGCCGAGATGCTCGCGTTCCTGAAGGAGCGCACGCAGCAGCAGACCAACGCGCGCGACATCCTGTTCGAGCGGCGGCCCGACCTCGGCGAGCTCGAGCTGACGTGCGCGAACACGAACACGCCGCTTCCCTACGTCGACCTCGTGAACGAGCTCCTGGAGAACGCAATCGCGCCGTTCGCGCCGTTCGACCTGCCCAACGTCGTCGCCGCCGAGCTCGACGGCGCGACCATCTCACAGACGCTCCGGACCGCCTTCGCCGGGCACGGGATCGCGGTCGCCCAGGCGTCCGTGGTCGTCGTCGTGAAGCCCGGCGAGCGCTGGTTCGTCACCGATCATTCGACCCTCTATCCGATCCTCAAGCAGGGCGGCGGGGCGCCGCGCGTCCTCGCCCTCGCCTACCAAACCGGCAAGAGCGCGGAGGAGTTGCGCGCGAGCCCGGAGCACGTGAACCCCGCGGCGTATGCGGCTCTGCGCGCCGCGCTCTACCCGTGGAGTCTGCCCTTCGACCTCTGGTGGGAGGAGGCGCGGACCTACCTCGGCCACCTCGGCGTGCAGCGGCACGAGCTGATGGCCGAGTTCTCGCGGCTCGACCGGTCCGCCGCGCTGAAGGACCTCGGGATCGCGAGCGAGTACCTCGGCCTGACGCGCGTGGAGCAGGAGCTCGTGACGGGAGGGCTGCGCGCGCGGGTCGCGACGACCGGCAATCTCCCCGCGCGGAGCGGCACGCCGGCCATCGACGGCGTCGCCACCGCGAACGGCGACGTCGTCCTCGTCAAGGACCAGGCCGACGCGACGGAGAACGGCCTCTACGTCGTCCAGGGCGGGGCGTGGACGCCCTTCTCGGAGGCAGGCGAGAGCGACGTCGTGGCCGTCGTGGAAGGCGCGACCAATGCCGCGACGACCTGGCTCGTCAGGCCCGTTGCCGCCGGCGTCCAGGCGACCAAGGTGGGGCCCTGGCAGCTGTGGGGACTCCAGCAGGTCGGGAACCAGATCGAGCACTTCGATCCCGCGCATCCCGACGCGCCCGTCACGACCGCGCTCGACTGGCTGGACGCGCTCAGGTGGGTCCGGCAGTTCATGCGGCGGGCGGGTCTCGAGTACGAGGACCTCGTCCAGCTCCTCGAGACGAGCTACGTCAACCCGGGTGCGATCGTGCGGATCGAATCCGCCGACGCGACCGACGTGACGACGTGCGACCTCTCGAGGCTCGTGCTCACCCACCTCGATGCGCACGTCGTCGACCGTGCGCACCGCTTCGTGCGCCTCTGGAGGCGGCTCGGATGGAGCATGACCGACCTCGACAAGGCGATCTCCGGGCTCGGCGGCGGCGTGGGCGACGTGAACCTCAGGCTGAACGAGGCGCTGCTCGTGAAGCTCTCCCACGTCCGGCGCCTGCACACCGAGCTCGGGCTCTCGATCGAGGAGGCTGTCGCGTTCTGGGCTCCGATCGACATCGCCGGCGACGACTCGCTCTACGCCCGCCTCTTCCTCAACCCGGCTCTGACGCCGGTGGACCCGGCGTTCGTGCTCGCAGGGAACGAGCTTGCGATCGTCGCGGGCGATCCGGCGGACGCGAAGATCTCGCGCCACGTGCCGACGATCCTGGCTGCGCTCTCGATCTCGGCCGAGGAGCTCGCCTCGCTTCAGTCGGGCGTGCTCGCGAACGACGACCTGACGCTCGCGAACCTCTCGGCCCTTCACCGTCACACCGTGCTTGCGAGGGGCCTTACGCTCCCGATCGCCGAATCGCTGACCCTCCAGGCGCTGGCGGGGATCAACCCGTTCGACGCGGGTCACACCGAGGACGCGCTCCTCTTCGCCGACCTCGTCGCCCGCGTTCGCGCATCGGGCTTCACCGCCGCCGACCTCGACTACCTGCTCTTCCAGCGCTCGGCCGACCTGTCGGCGCTCGACCCGACGGAGGACGCGATCGCGCAGCTCCTCGACGAGCTCCGCCGCGGCCTCCTGAAGATCCGCGACGCGACGACCGCGCGGCCGGATCCGGCCGGGGCGCTGACGGAGCGGACGCTCACCGCCTCGCTGTGGCCGAGCACGCTCGTCCGCGACGTGGTCGCCACGCTCGGTGGGACCGTCACCTACTCGGCGGCGCTCGCCGCGCTGCCCGGCGGGCTCACGTTCCCGGCGCCCCTGGCGTCCCGGGTCTCCTACGACGGCACCGCGGGCGAGCTGCGGATCGTCGGCCCGCTCTCCACGCTCGAGCGTGACGCGCTTCTCGGTCTCTCCGCCGACGCGCCGTACCAGGCCGCCGTGACCGAGCTCTTCGCCGCGCCGCGAGAGTTCGTCGGGAGCGAGATGCGGGCCTACGAGTGGCCGCAGGTCTCCGCCGACCTCGCGGCGCTGCCCGCCGGGCTCACGCTCCCGCGCGAGCTCCGCGACCGCATCTACTACGACGCGCCCGCCCAGAAGCTCCGGTTCAACGGGTACATGACGGCGGACGAGGAGACGGCGCTCGAAGCTCTCTCCGCCGATGCGGCCTATCGCGCCGCGATCCAGGCGCTCCGCGCTGCGCGGCTGACCGTCGCGCTCGACGCCACGAACCGGTTCCTCGGGTCGGCCGACGCGGATCAGCTCTTCGACGTCGCGCAGCTCCCGGTCGACCGCTTCGCCGCTGTGCTCGAGAGGCTCCTCGCCCACCAGCGCACGACGGGGAGCCGCCGGCTCGTGATTCGCCAGCTCGGCGAGTCGCTCAGGCTCGAGTCGCGGCTGATGGAGAAGCTCCTCGTCCAGGAGCTGCCCTCGCTCTCGACTCCGGGAAGCCCAGCGATGGCGGACTTCCTCGCGTCCGCTTTCGCCGAGAGCAACCCGAGCGTCGCCCTGACCGCCGCAGGCTTCCCGAACCAGTTCAAGACGTTCGTCCGGCTGCAGAAGATCGGCCTGCTCGTCAAGAAGCTGCGCCTCACCGGCCGGCAGCTCGAGTGGCTCGACGAGTACGGAGCGCAGGTCCCGCAGCGGACGGTGCCGTGGATCCACGGCGCCCCCGTGCGCGTGCGCTGGCTCAGGCTCCAGGATCTGCCCGCCGACGTCGAGGCGCGCGCGCCCGCCCGGTTTGCGGAGTGGCTGCGGCTCGTCGACCTGAGCCTCCTCACGCCGGCCGTGCCCGGCGGCGAGATCTCGCTCTCGGAGATCTTCGCGCTCGCACGGGATCAGACGCTCGCCGGACCTGCGCTCCGGGCCGCGCTGCTGCAGAAGCTGAGCGAGCGGACGGGGTGGGACGTCGGGGAGCTCACCTACCTCGCGAGTGCGAACGTGCTCGACCTGACGTCTCCGGACGACTTCCAGGACGAGGTGGGCCTGACCCGGATCGTCGCCTGCCGGCGCCGTATGCGAAGGCTGGGCGCGTCGTCCGAGCAGATCCGGGCGTGGGCCAAGGCGCAGCCGACGACGGCGGACGCCGAGGCCATCCGCGGAGCGGCGAAGGCCGTGTACGAAGCCGACGCGTGGCTCGAGGTGGCGAAGCCGCTCCGGGACGAGTTGCGCAAGAAGCAGCGCGACGCGCTCGTCGCCTACCTGCTCGCGCCCCATCCCGGTCCGGCGCCGCCGACGTGGGCGGACGAGAACCAGCTGTACGCGCACTTCCTGATCGACGTCGAGATGGACCCCTGCATGACGACCTCACGGCTCAAGCAGGCGCTCAGCTCGGTTCAGCTCTTCGTGCAGCGCTGCCGGATGAACCTCGAGCACGAGGTGGTCGCGGACGATTCCACCGACGCCGGCTGGCCGATGTGGACCTGGATGAAGAACTACCGCGTCTGGCAGGCGAACCGGAAGATCTTCCTCTACCCCGAGAACTGGCTCCAGCCGGAGCTTCGGGACGACAAGACCCCGTTCTTCCTCGAGCTCGAGAACGCGCTGCTCCAGGGAGACGTGACGACCGAAGCCGCCGAGGACGCGTTCATGAGCTACCTCGAGGAGCTCGACGAGGTCGCGCGCCTGGAGATCGCCGGGATGTACTACGAGAGCGGCGCCGGGGGCTCGCCCGACATCCTCCATGTCTTCGGTCGGACCCACGGCAGGCCGCCGGTCTACTACTACCGCCAGTGGGTCGGCCAGGCGCGGTGGACGCCGTGGGAGCGGGTCGGGCTCGACATCAACGAGGCGCAGGTCGTGCCGGTGATCTGGAATCGACGGCTGTTCCTCTTCTGGCCGGTCTTCACCGAGGTGACGGACCAGAAGTCCCCGCCGCCGGACAAGCCGGTGAGCCCGACGAAGCACTTCGAGCTCCAGATCGCCTGGAGCGAGCGCAAGCACAACAGGTGGCAGGCGAAGAAGGTCACGCCCGACACGATGAAGATCCGTTCGAACGTCCCGGTCGACGACTCCCTCGCCGACCACGGGCGGAGCAACCACGTCTTCCGGGTTGCGATCGAAGGCGCCGGGCTCCACCTCTGGTATGAGTACGACAACCCGAGCACGAGCTTCCCCTCCCGCTACGGCAGCGGCCCGCAGGTGTCGAACTTCGCGTCGGTGAACGGCTTCCACTTCCTCGGGTGCGACGAGAAGCTCGAGATCTTCACGACCTCGATCACCGGCCTCTTCGAGCCGACCGGCACCGTCGTCGACGGGATGTTCTTCACCGAGCGCGGGTCCTCGCTTCTCAATCTCCCGACGGCGACCTCGCCGGTGGAGGGAGTCGCCCTGAATCGAAGCCCCGGCAGGTTCAGCCTGCTCTACGCACACCAGGACGGCTATCTGACCGGAACGCGCCCGTTCTTCTTCCAGGACGACGTGAAGACGTACTTCGTGGTGCCGCGGATGACCCAGGTCGTCGAGTGGATCTGGACCAACCCGGATTGGATCGACCCGTTCTACGTCGACGTGATCAAACAGCTCTACTACGAGCCGCCTCCGATCCCCGATCCGCTCGGGCCCGTCGAGCAGCTGTTCGATCCGGTCCCGATCGAGGAGGCGCTCGCGAAGGTCGACGTCGAGCGGGTCGCCCAGCCCCCGGTGGTCGCCGTCGGGCGGGAGGCGGCCGCCCCGGCCGTGCACGCGCTCTCGGCTGCCGCGCCCGTCGTCGAGGAGCAGATGCGCGCGAGGGTCGAAGCGGTGATCGCCCGGCGGACGACGACGTTCCCGGAGCGGACGCTGGCAGTCCGGAAGACGCAGGCAGCGAAGGCGATCGCGAGCAGGAAGAAGACCGACTACGTGGTCTCGAAAGGCGACCAGGCCGTCCTACCGCTCGGCGACTACATCGACGGCTCGCGGATCTTGAAGCTGGGAACGCTGACGCCGGTCGTGAAGAACGTGCGCCGGTACACGTTCATGGCGTTCCAGCATCCGTACGTCTGCTCGTTCATGCAGGAGCTGAACCGCGTCGGCGTCGCGGGCCTCCTGAAGCGCAGCACGCAGCTCCAGCTCGCGAAGGTCTTCAAGAGTCGCTACTGGCCCTCGATCCTCGTGGAGAAGGGGGACCCGACGACGGAGGACAAGTACCCCGTCGAGGACGTCGAGTTCACGTACGCGGGCGCCTACGCGCCCTACAACTGGGAGCTGTTCTTCCACGTGCCGATGCTGATCGCGTCGAAGCTCTCCCAGAACCAGCGCTTCGAGGACGCGCAGCGCTGGTTCCACTTCATCTTCGACCCGACCGACAGCTCCGCAACGGACGTGCCGGCGAAGTACTGGCGCACGCGCCCCTTCTACGAGCAGCGGGACTACCTCAAGCAGCGGATCGACAAGCTGCTCGAGCAGCTTGCGAAGGGCGTGCCCGACGAGGAGCTGACGCGGGAGGTCGACGAGTGGCTCGCGAATCCGTTCAAGCCGTTCGTCGTCGCGCGGCTCCGCACCGTCGCCTTCCAGAAGATGGTCGTGATGCGCTACCTCGACAATCTGATCGCGTGGGGGGATCAGCTCTTCCGCCGCGACACGATCGAGTCGATCAACGAGGCGACGCAGCTCTACGTGCTCGCCGCCGAGATCCTCGGGCCGAAGCCGGTGACGATCCCGCCCCGGGCGGAGCCGGAGGTCCAGACCTACAACTCGCTCGACCCCAAGTTCAACGCGCTGACCGACAAGCTGGTCGACATCGAGCAGCTCGTCGGGTCGCCCCGGCCGGATTCCGTCCTGCTCCCGCTCGACGGACCGCCGCTCCCGATTCCGCAGATGCTCTACTTCTGCGTCCCGCCGAACGACATGTTGCTCTCGTACTGGGACACCGTCGCGGGCCGCCTGTTCAAGATTCGCCACTGCATGAACATCGAGGGGGTCGTGCGCCAGCTCCCGCTCTTCGAGCCGCCGATCGACCCCGCCCTGCTCGTGAAGGCGGCCGCGGCGGGAATCGACCTCAGCAGCGCCCTCGGCGACGTCGCCGCGCCGATGCCCGCGTACCGCTTCGCGACCCTCCGTCAGACGGCGAGCGAGCTCTGCGGCGAGGTGAAGGCGCTGGGCGCCGCGCTCCTCGCGGCGCTCGAGGCGCGGGACGGCGACGCGCTGTCGCTCCTTCGCTCCCAGCACGAAACCGCGCTCCTGAAGCGCGTGGAACAGGTCAGGGAGCAGGAGGCCGACGAGGCGACCCAGCAGATCGCCGCCCTCCGGCGGTCGCGAGAGCCCGCGGTCGCGCGCTACGTCCACTACCAGAAGCTCCTCGGCGTGCAGAGCCCGGTGGTCCCGGCCGAGGGTCAGACCGTTCCGGACGCGACGGTGAGCTCGAACGCCGCGATCGCCGAGGAAGAAGGCATCAAGATGGTCGAGCGCGAGAAGAACGAGCTCGCGAAGCTGAAGGACTCGCACGATGAGCAGCACACGGCGGCGCAGTGGGAGTTCGGCGCCAGCATCGCCAACACGCTCCCGACCATGAGCATGTCGTTCGCGCCGTGGGGTATCGGCGCGACCATGACTTCCCCGAACTGGGGCGCCGCACTCCTGGGGATCGCGGGTGTTTACCACGCAAAAGGCGCAACTGACGCCTACGACGCCTCCCGCGCGGGGCGGCTAGGCCAGTTCGTGCTGCGCGAGCACGACTGGGCGCTGCAGGCGAATCTCGCCGCACGGGAGATCATGTCGGTCGACCAGCAAATCGTGGCCGCGCAGATCCGCGAGCAGATCGCTGCTCTCCACCTCGCGGACCACCGAAAGCAGATCGACGAGGCCGAAGAGATCGACGAGCTCCTGCACACGAAGTTCACGAACCAGGAGCTCTACGACTGGCGGGTGACGCAGATCTCCGCCGTCTACTTCCAGTCCTACCAGCTGGCGTACGACCTGGCCAAGCGGGCGGAGCGAGCGTTCCGGGCCGAGCTCGGGCTCGCGGATTCGAGCTTCGTCCAGTTCGGCTACTGGGACAGCCTCAAGAAAGGGCTCCTCGCGGGGGAGCGCCTCCATCAGGACGTGAACCGGATGGAGGTCGCGTACCTCGAGCAGAACGTGCGCGAATACGAGCTGACGAAGCACGTCTCGCTCGCGTCGCTGAACCCGGAGGCGCTGATCTCCCTCCGCGAGACGGGGAGCTGCTTCGTCGAGCTGCCGGAGGCGATCTTCGACCTCGACCACCCCGGCCACTACATGCGGCGGATCAAGTCCGTCGGCGTCTCGCTCCCGTGCACCACCGGGCCGTACACGAGCGTCGGCTGCAAGCTCACGCTGCTCTCCAACCGCGTCCGCGTCGACCCGCGGCCGACGCCAGGCTACGCGGAGACCAAACCGCAGGACAAGCGCTTCAAGACCGACAGCGGCGGCATCCAGTCGATCGTGACGAGCACGGCTCGCGAGGACACGGGCCTCTTCGAGCTCGACCTCCACGACGCGCGCTACCTCCCCTTCGAGTACACCGGGGCGATCAGCTCGTGGCGGGTGGAGCTCCCAGGCACGTTCCGGCAGTTCGACTACCGCACGATCAGCGACCTCGTGCTGCACGTCCGCTACCACGCACGCGACGGAGGCGAGCCGCTCAAGAAAGCCGCCGTCGACAGCCTGACCCAGACGCTCAAGGCGATGGAGGTCGAGCAGGGCAAGACGGGGCTCTTCCGCGGGATCAGCGGCCGCGAGTTCCCGGACGCCTGGCAGCGCTTCCTCTTCAAGCCGCCGTCAGAGGCCGGGTCGCAACAGTTGGAGCTGCTGCTCCCGAAGGAGCGGTTCGCGGGGTTCCTCCAGGACCCCAAGGACCCGAAGACGCCGAAGATCGACTCGATCGTCCTCTTCGTGGTGCTGAAGCCCGGTACCGACTACGACGACACCGACCCGCTCACCTTCGTCATCCACACGCCCGGCGACACGCAGCAGAAGATCGTCTCGCTCAAGGCGGTCGAGACGGCGGTCGGGGGCTTGCCGGCGATGGAGGCCTCCTTCGGCGCCGCGGTCCCGCTGTCGGCGACGGACCCCTGGGTCGTCGAGCTCCAGGCGTCGCCCGACGCGCTCCGCGACGAGATCGACGTCGACGGCGCGACCGTCAAGCGACTGAAGACCGACCTCGTCCGAGACGTTGGCCTCCTCTGCCATTACACGTTCTAGCCCGGCGCCCGCGGGAGCGGAGCCGGCGGCGGAGGTCGTCGCGCGGCGACTCTCTCACGCCGCGGAGGCGCTCGCAGTCGCCGACCCCACGGAGCTGCTCGGCGACCTGCTGGCGGCCACGTTCTCGGCGCCCGCGACGGAGCTCGCCTACAGCCGGAACGAGCTGCAGCCGGGGTCGCTCCCGCTCGAGTGCTCGTTCAGCGAGCTCACGCCGGGTGCGCTCCGGATAGATCTGGAGCCGTTCGGGCCCGGCGTGGCTCCTGCCGAGCGCCGGCGGCGGGCGGCCGAGGCGGCGCGGCGGCTCGTCGCGCGGCACCTCGGAGGAAAGGCGGGACGCGCGTTCGAGGCCGCGCCGGTTCCGGCGCCGTCCGCTGCGGCACGATTCGGCGCTTTCGTGGGAGCCGCCTTCGGGCCGTCCGGACTCGCCGAGGTCACGGTCTACTACGAGCTGGGACCACGACTGCCGCGGAGCCCGAGTCCGCGGGTCGAACGCGTCGCACGCGCGATCGGTGCCGACGTGCCCGGCCTCTCGCCGCATCTGCTCGCGATCTCGACGACGCGGACGGGCATCCGTGAGCGGCTCTACCTGAGGTGCGAGCAGGAGCTGCGGTTGCTGGGGCTCGAGCGGCCCGCCGCCGTCATCGGCGCTGCCGACCGGTTCCCCGCGCTCGTCGCCTCGACGCTCGAGCTCACGGGCGGCGCGTTCGTCGTCCCGGCGCGATCCGCGATCGTCGGCCTGCGTGAGTCCAGCGGGGGCGTCGAGCTGAAGCTGGAGCTGCTCCGCGACGCTCTGCCTGGAGGATCGCGCGAGCTCGCAGGTCGAGTCCGGCAGCTGCTCGTGCGCCGGCCCGAGTCCCTTCGCGCCTTCGACCGATGGAGCGAGGCGATCGGCGCCGGGCCCGACGGGCCGGACCTGGGCGTCGTCAGCGTCCGCCTCGCACCCGCGCTCGAGCCGTTGCTAAACGTCTACGCACGGCTCCCGTGGCTTCGGCAAACGACATGACGGAGTCGCCGACCGAGCGGCTGCGACGCGTCCGTCGGGGCGCCGCGATCCTCTATCGCACCGGCGCGAGCCACGTGTGGATCTTCGGCTCGCTCGCGCACGAACGGACGCACGATCGGGAGAGCGACGTCGACCTCGCGGTCGAGGGACTCCCCGCGGAGCTCCTCGGCGGGGCGGTCGAAGCGGTGCGAAGCGAGGTCGGCGGGCGGGTGGACGTCGTGCCGCTCGAGACGGCGCCCGCCGCGCTGCGGTGGGCGATCCTGAGCGAGCGGGTGCTCGTGCCGCGCCTGGACGATGCGGTTGCCGGAGCGGAGACGCGTACCGATGCGACAGAAGCGGCAGCGCCTCCCGAGGCCCGGATCCGCAGCCTCGCGCAGGCGCGCGTCGAGGCCGTGGTGGACGAGCTCCGACGCAGCGGCGCGCGAAGCGTGGTCGACCTCGGATGCGGCTTCGGCCGATTGCTGGAGCGGCTCGCACTCGATCGCGATTTCGAACGCATCACCGGAGTCGATCGCTCCGAGCAGGCGCTGACGGCCGCCTCGCGCCGCCTCCGGAAGGTGCTCGAGCCGTGGCAGCACGTGAAGATCACCCTCGTCCGGGACCTCGTCACCTACCGGAACCCCGCGTTCCTCGGTCACGATGCGGCCGTCGCGATGGAGGTGATCGAGCACCTCGAGCCGGCGCCGCGCGCCGCGCTCGAGAGCGTGCTCTTCGACTTCGTCCGGCCGGCGACGGCGATCGTGACGACGCCGAACGTCGAGTACAACGCGAAGTGGCGGCTCACCTCCCGGAACGGCCTCCGTCACGAGGGCCACCGCTTCGAATGGACGAGGGCGGAGCTCGAGCGCTGGGCGGACGGCGTCGCACGCCGGCACGTCTACCGGCGCGTCGTCGTCGCTGGCGTCGGCGTCGCCGACCCGACCCTCGGTGCGCCGACCCAGCTGATCGTCCTATCCGAGCCGGCGCCAGTCCACTGAGGGGCGGCGACTGGACGCGCGATCGTCTGCGACAGTCAGGCTCCTCGTTGTTCGCAGCGGAGCGGCGCAAAGGCGTCGCCGGACGCGTTGATGCCGACGACTCCGCGCCGGAGAACGAGTGCTTCGCATTGACCCTCGGCGCGCCCGGCGCGCGAGCGAGGCGACCGTGCCGCCGTGCCGGGGCGTGACGAAGGCTGTCGAGCGACGACCGGCCCTCTCTTGCGATGCCGGTCGCGAGCTAGTGGTAGAAGCCGTGGTTCGCTGCGAGTGTCGTTTCACTGCTTACTCGGGGAGGCGATGATGGATCTGGACGTTGCCGTAGTCGGTGGAGGCGTCTCCGGCGCCTATTGCGCTTGGCGACTGCAGGAGGGGGACACGGAAGCGAGGATTGCCCTCTTCGAGTACAGCGACCGTATCGGGGGGCGGCTCTATACGGTCTCGCTGCCGGGGCTGCCGCATGTGAAGGCCGAAGTGGGCGGGATGCGCTACATCCCGAGCCAGCACATCATGGTGGCGAACCTGGTCGACCACCTCGGGCTTCCCACCAGGAACTTCCCCATGGGCGGCGCCCCGCCGCCGAAGGGCCCCGGCGCCAACTGCAACCTCTTCTACCTGCGCGGCCGGCACCTGCGGCTGCACGAGCTCGACGACTCGGCCAAGGTGCCGTACGCCATGGCGTGGTCCGAACGTGGGCTGGGACCGACCAACCTGCAGGTCCAGGTGATGAACAACATCTACCCCGGCATGGCCAACCTCGGCCTGTGCGACCTGATGAAGATCCGGGTCTTCGGCAAGCCGCTGTGGAGGTACGGCTTCTGGGATCTGATGTATCGCGTGCTCAGCAGCGAGGGCTACCAGTTCATGAAGGACGCGGGCGGCTACGAGGCCAACGTCGCCAACGCCAACGCGGTCACCCAGCTCCCGGCAACGGAGTACAGCGACGAGACGGTGTTCCTCACGCTGCGCGACGGCTACGACCAGCTCCCGATCACCCTGGCGCGGCGCTTCGAGCACGAGATGCCGGGCGGAATCCCGGCGAACGAGCGCGTGCAGATGAACCACCGCTTGGCCGAGATCCAGATCGGCCCCGGCGACTACCGCTACACGCTGATCTTCGAGCCGACCGTGACGACCGAGGGCAAGACGCTGCCGCAGAGCGGCCCGGCCGTCACCGTGCGCGCCAAGAAGCTGATCCTCGCCATGCCTCGGCGCTCGCTCGAGCTGGTCGAGAGCCCCTTCTTCGACGATCCCTGGCTCAAGGCCAACATCCCGTCGGTGCTCATCCAGAGCGCGTTCAAGCTGTTCTTGGCCTACGAACGGCCGTGGTGGCGCGCTCTGGGGCTGGTGGCGGGCCGCTCCGTCACCGACCTGCCGGTGCGACAGATCTTCTACTTCGGCACCGAGGCCGAGCAAGAGGACGGACGGCCGTTCATGAACTCGCTGCTCATGGCGAGCTACAACGACATGGGCACGGTGCCCTTCTGGAAGGGGCTCGAGCTCGGCGAGCCGTTCCGGGGCTACCGGCCCTCGTGCCTCGAGCCCGAGGTGACCGATGTGGTGCCGATGACGGAGTTTCCGGCGACCGAGGAGATGGTGAAGGTCGCGAACGGCCAGGTGGCCGAGGTGCACGCGCTGCCGTCGATAGATCCGCCCTACTCGGCCGTGTACCACACCTGGAACGAGGATCCCTACGGCGGCGGCTGGCACGAATGGAAGGCCAACTATCGGCTGGACGAGGTGATGTGCCGGATGCGAAAGCCGGTCGAGAGCGAGCACGTCTACATCGTCGGCGAGGCCTATTCCTACGGCCAGGGCTGGGTCGAAGGCGCCCTCGACACGGCGGAGTCCGTGGTCGAGGACTTCTTCGGCCTGACGCGCCCGTCCTGGTTGGAGAAGGACTACGCGCTGCTGCCCAACCCCTGCCCCGGTTGCGGCGACCTCGACGGCTGCATCGAGGTCACGGACGCGGCCACGACCCTGGACTCCGTCACGCCGAACTGCCTCGAGCCGATCGAGGAGAGCTAGCCGTGGCGACGACCGTTGCGCAGTACCTGATCGCGCGGCTCCAGCAGGCGGGGCTGGAGCACCTGTTCGCCGTGCCGGGCGACTACGCTTCGCCTTTCCTCCAGGCGCTCGACGCCACTCCGGGCATCGAGCGCGTCGCGAACATGAGCGAGCTCGGCTCGGGCTACGCCGCCGACGGCTACGCGCGCTTCCGGGGCGTCGGGGCCGCCTGCGTGCAGTACGGCGTGGGAACCTTCAGCCTGCTGAACTGCGCGGCCGGCTCCTTCGTGGAGCGGGTGCCGGTGGCCGTGATCTCGGCGAGCCCCAAGAGCCGGGACCGGCAGCTCGAGCGGAGCGACGAGATCCTGTTCCATCACAGCACCGGTGACCTGCGGGCGGACGAGAAGGTGTTCGCGAACGTCACGGTCGCCTCGGAGATCGTCCACACCGCCGAAGCGGCCCCGGCGCAGATCGACCGGGCGATCACGGCGATGCTCACGCATCGCCGGCCCGTCTACGTCGAGGTGTTGAACGACGTGTGGAGCCTGCCGTGCGCCGAGCCGCAGGGGACGCTCGCGCCGGTGGGGAGGCGGAGCGACCCGCAGTCGCTGGTCGCCGCCCTGGAAGCGGCCTGGGCGCGAATCGAGGCCGCGAGGCTGCCGGTGCTGTGGGCGGGGGTGGAGATCCAGCGCTTCGGCCTCCAGGACACCTTGCAGGAGATCGTCGACGCAAGCGGCCTGTACTTCACGACGACGAGCCTCGGCAAGACGGTGCTCGACGAGAGCCAGGAGCACTTCATCGGCACGTACGCCGGCCCGGCCTCGCCGCCCCTGACGTGGACCGTGATGGACGACGTGTCGGACTGCATCGTCGCCCTCGGCACGATCATCACCGACGACTACCTGAACATCATGCACTCGAGCTTCGGCCAGATGATCGAGGTGAACGACGAGGAAGCGCGCGTCGGCTACCAGCACTACGACCGGGTCACGCTCAAGGACTTCATGGAGGGCCTGCTGGCGCGGTTCCGGGAGGACGAGCGCTCTCCGCGCGAGTACGTGCTGCCGGAGATCGAGACGGAAGCGGCGGTCGAGGCGAAGCCAGACGACGGATTGACCTACAACGTCGTCTACGACGAGCTCGGCGCGTTCCTGAAGGACGAGAAGCTGCTCGACGACAGCGTCTTGGTGCTGGGAGAGAGCACCTCGCTCTACGTCTTCGGCAACCTCTTCGGCCTCCCGCGCGACGGCTTCGTGGCGCAGGCAGCGTGGGGCTCGCTCGGCCACGAGACGGGCTGCGCCCTCGGCGTGGCGCTCGGCAGCGGGAAGCGTCCCTTCGTCGTCGCCGGCGACGGCGGCTTCCGCATGGTCTGCCAAGAGCTCTCCAGCCTGGCCGCGCAGAAGTGCGACGCGGTCGTCTTCGTGCTGAGCAACGACGCCTACGCGATCGAGCAGGCGTTCGTCGACATCGAGGCATTCACGCCGAACGGGCAGTTTGCGCCCTTCGACGAGCTCCCGCCGTGGGACTACGCCGCGCTGGCACAAGCCTTCGGAGCCAAGGGCTACCACGCGACGACGGTGGCGGAGCTGCGGGCCGTCCTGGCCGAGGTGAAGGGCCTCGAAGACGTGCCCGCGCTGGTGGAAGTCGTGATTCCAGAGAAGGATCTCCCGCCTCAGCTGAAACGCCTGGCGGACGCCCCACCCGAGTCCCGCAAATACCGGCCGTCATAGCACGCCCTCAGGAACGACCTGCGGCACTCGACGCGGGCCATAAAGGCTCCACACCCGACCAACGGGCCGAGATGCGCGATCGTCTGCGCGATGGTCCGAAACGCCTGCAAAGGCAAAGTTCTGCAAAATGTCCGTTACAAACTACGACGCAAACAGACATGGTGATACTCGCGAACCTGGTGATCTACAGGGATTCTTTGAAGCGGAGCGGCGCAGGAGTCGAACCTACCCAGCCTGGGGCTGCCAGACCTCACCGGTTTTGAAGACCGGCTGGGCCACCGGGCCCGTGCCGCTCCGCGGGCAGGTTAGCCCGGTGCGGAGGCTCGCGCGGCTAGGCCTTCCTCGCCCACCCAGCTGCGCGTCAGGACGAGCCAGAAGGCCAGGCCCGCGTACCGGCCGTAGCGGCGGAAGCGCCGCTCGATCGTCCGATCCGCGACCCGCTTGCGGGCGCCGGTCACCTCCGCGTACGTCGGCCGCGTCCACGAGTCGAAGATGAGGCGCGAGTAGCGGCCGAGCAGCATCATGATGTGCGCGGCCGCGTACGGACCGACGCCGGGCAGGGCGAGCAGCCGCTCGACGACCTCGTCGTCCGGCAGGTCCGGGGAGTTGCTCGCGGCGAGCTCCTCGAGATCGAGGGAACCGTCGGCTACCGAGGCGGCCAGCGTGCGCAGGTAGGCGCCCCGGTAGCCGGCGCGCGCGACGTCGCGATAGAAGGACTCGTCCGCTTCGGCCATGGCCTCGGGGGTTGGAAAGGCGTGCCGGCCGGCTGCGCGATCCTCCGGCCCGAGGTACTCCACGAGCGCGCCGACCATGCGCAGGGTTCCCGACCAGGCGCAGTTCGTGGTGCAGATCGTCTTGACGACGTCCTCGAAGACCGTCGGGCTGCGCAGCATGCGACCGGCGCCGCTCGTCACCCAGTCGAGGGCGGGATCGGCCGCGGCGAGCTCGTAGAACGGCGAGAGGTCCTCGTCGAGCCGCAGGACGTGGGCGACGACGGCGAGGACGCGATCGCGGTCGCGGCCGAGCGGCTTTCCGAGGGGCTCGATCGCGGCGTATCCGCGGCGACCGAGGGAGACACGCACGGTCCACGCGCCGCGGCTGAGGGGGAAGGTGAGCTCCAGCGTGTTGGCCGCCTCGTCGAGGCGGAGCGGCGGGAGGTCGGCGAAGCCGTGCGAGGCCAGCGTGCGCGCGAGGTCGACTGGCTCGCCGCCGGGGCCGACGAGGCGGAGCTCCGCGCGATCGCTCACGTGACGCTGAACGCTCTGGCCGCCTCCGCTCTTCCCTAAGCTCGCCTCGTGGCGATCCTGGGAGTCGACGTCGGCGGGACGTTCACCGACGCCGTGCTCCTGGACGGCGACCGGCTCGTGACGGCCAAGGTGCCGACCGCGGCCGACCAAGCCGAGTCGGTGCTCGCCGCGGCGCGCGCGGTGGGAGCCGCCTCCGTCGAGCGGTTCACGCACGGGACGACGATCGCGACGAACGCGCTCCTCGAGCGAGGCGGGGCGAAGACCGCGCTCGTCACGACGGCGGGGTTCGAGCACCTCCTCCATCTTCGCCGCCAGGCCCGTGCGCATCTCTACCGGCTCTGCGAGCCGCACCCGGAGCCGCTCGTGCCGCTCGAGCGCTGCGTCGGCGTGCGCGAGCGCATCGGCCCCGACGGCGTGCTCGAGGAGCTCGACCTCGCGTCCTTGCCGGAGCTCGACGCGGAGGCAGTCGCGGTGTGCCTGCTCTTCTCGTTTCGCGATCCCTCGCACGAGCGGGCGGTGGTGGAGGAGGTGCGACGGCGGCTGCCTGCGGCGCACGTCGCCGCGTCGCACGAGGTCGCGCCCGAGTTCCGCGAGTTCGAGCGTGCGTCGACGACCGCGGCCGATGCGTACCTGGGGCCGGTCGTCGCCGGCTACGTCCGCTCGCTCGGGCGGCGGTGCAAGGACGAGGGCCTCCCGGAGCCGCTCGTCATGCGCTCCTCGGGCGGTGTCGCGAGCCTCGAGGAGGTGGCCGCGCACCCGGCGATCGCGCTCGTCTCCGGGCCCGCTGCGGGCGTCGTCGGCGCGGCGCGGATCTGCGCGCTCGCCGGGCTCGAGGACGCGGTCTCCTTCGACATGGGCGGGACGTCGACCGACGTCTGCCTCGTGATTGGAGGCGGAGCGGGCCGTGCGGCGGAGAAGGCGGTGGGCGGGCTCCCGATCCGCCTGCCGACGGTCGACCTGCACACGGTGGGCGCGGGCGGCGGCTCGATCGCGTGGATCGACTCGGGCGGAGCGCTGCGCGTCGGGCCCCGGAGCGCGGGCGCCGATCCCGGGCCGGCGTGCTACGGCCGGGGCGGCCACGAGCCCACGGTGACCGACGCGAACCTCCTCCTGGGCCGGCTGCCGGAGCGGCTCGCGGGCGGGCTCGAGCTCGACCGCGACGCGGCGGAGCGCGCGCTCGGGCGGCTCGACCCGAAGGACGTCGTCGACGTCGTGAACGCCGAGATGCTGCGCGCCCTCCGCGTCGTCACCGTCGAGCGAGGACATGACCCGCGGAGGCTCGCGCTCGTCGCGTTCGGCGGCGCGGGGCCGCTGCACGCATGCGCGCTCGCGGAGGAGCTTGG
>VAXK01000035.1 GCA_005885565.1 Actinomycetota bacterium | reverse complement strand
CGTCCGACTCAACCTCATGCTTACCCCTCTCCCCGCGTAAAAACGGCCGGTCTCCCGGCCGTCGCGCCGCCGATGTCGTTCGTCCTCACACCAAAAGTATCGAGGTATCCGATGGATTTCAAGATGTAACGCGAGCTTTCGCGCCCGCAAACTGCGTCAAACTGCCGCGTCCGCGTCTCCGAGCGACCAGCTGAAGCGGGTCAGGGTTCGATCGGGTGCGAGCCCGCCCGGCCGCAGGCCGGTGCGCACGAAGAGGAGCGGAATCGTCGACTGCTCGACGAGCGCGCGGCGGGTCGGGTCGAGCCCGCCGGCCGGCAGCGACGCGACGAGCACGGAGCCCTCGGCGGCGAGGATCCCCTGCGGGCCGGGCGCCACGAGCACCGGCTCCGCCGCGGTCGCGGCGAACCGCTGGAGGGCGAGCGACGCGCTCGCGAGCATCCGGCTCGCGTCGCGCCTGCCGTCCCGCGCCTCGGCGCCGAGCAGCCGCAGGGGCAGGCCGTGCGCGCGGGCGAGCCAGGCGCCGAGCTCGAGCGCCGCCCACTCCTCCCTGTCGCCGCCGAACGGGACGAGCACGGCCGCGTCCGGCCGGAACGGAAGGTCTGGCCGCGGAGCCACGGCCACGTCGCACGGCGCCGAGCCCTGAAGCGGCGAGCCCACGACGAGGAGCTCCGCATCCTGCTCGGCCGCAAGGCGGACGAGATCCTGGTCGGGAGCGCTCGACGTGAAGCAGGCGGTCCGCGCGTCCACCCCGCGCTCGACGAGGCTCGTCCGCACGGACTCGAGCTGCGCGGCGCGCTCCGGCAGCTCGGCCGCGTCGCCGGCGAGCTCGACGAGCAGGAGCTCCCGCCCGTCGGAGCCGAGCGGAGCGAGGAGATCGGCGAGGTGGCCGCCCAAGGCGATGACGCACCCGCGCGCACGCGCGCGCGAGGCCTGCGGCTCGGCGAGCGCGGGGTCGTGACGGAGGATCGCGCGCTCGAGATCCTGCAGCTCCTGGCTAGGCTCGATGCCGAGCTCCTCGACGAGCAGCCGCCTGCCGGCCCGATAGGCGGCGAGCGCCTCCGCCTGCCGTCCGGAGCGGTAGAGCGCGACCATGAGCTGCCGCCGGAGCTGCTCGCGCAGCGGCTCCTCCTCGACGAGCGTCTCGAGCTCGGCGACGAGGCGCTCGTGCCGGAGCGTCTCGAGCTCGGCGACGAGGCGCTCGTGCCGGCCCAGCTCGAGCTCGGCCCCGACCCGCGCCTCGAGGGCGCCGAGCCGGAGCTCGGCGAGCCGCCGCGCCGCCGGGCGCGCGAACGGCTCCCGGCGGAACTCCGCGAGGCCCGGCCCGCGCCAGAGCGCGAGCGCCTCGGCGAGGAACTGCGCCCGGCGCACGGGATCGCTCGTCCCGCGCGCGGCCTCGGCAAGCGTCTCGAAGCGGCCGAGGTCGTACTCGTCCCGCTCGGCCCGAAGGAAGTAGCCGGGGGCGCGCGTCTCGATCCGGCCCGGCCCGAGCGCCTTGCGGAGCTGCGACACGTACACCTGGAGCACCTTGGGCGCGCTCGGCGGCGCGGGGTCGCCCCAGAGGCTCTCGACGAGCGTCTCGGCCGAGACGACGCGGCCCGCGTCGAGGAGCAGGCGCGCGAGCAGGGCGCGCGGCTTGCCCTTCGGGAGGTCGACCGGCCGGTCGTCCTCCAGCACCTCGAACGGGCCGAGCAGCCGGAAGTCCGTCATGCCGCGGGGATAATCGGAGGATGGAGAGCGTGGGCCGCTACCGCCTGCGACGGCTCCTCGGCGAGGGCGCGCTCGGGCTCGTCTACGAGGCGCTCGGCGAGGACGGCGCGACCGTCGCGGTGAAGGTCCTCCGCCCCGAGCGGGCCGGCGACGCCGCCGCCCGCGCGCGCTTCGTCCGCGAGGCGCGCCTCGCCGCGCGGATCGCGTCGCGGCACGTCGTCCCGGTCCTCGAGGTCGGCGAGTCGTTCCTCGTGCTCCCCTTCTACCCGCGCGGCTCGCTCGCGCAGCGGCTCCGCGAGCGCGGGAAGCTCGGCCTCGACCAGACCGTGAGGCTTGCCGCGGAGCTCGGCCGCGGGCTCGACGTCCTCCACGAGCACGGGATCCTCCACCGCGACGTGAAGCCCTCGAACGTCCTGCTTGCTGACGACGGCACGGCGGCGCTCGCGGACTTCGGCCTCGCGCGCGCGAGTGACTCGACGCGGATCACGCACGACGGCCAGCTCGTCGGGACGCCGCACTACCTCGCGCCGGAGCTCATCGAGGGCGCCGAGGCGACGCGGGCGAGCGACCTGTATGCGCTCGGCTGCCTGCTCTACGAGTGCGTCGCGGGCGAGCCGCCGTTCACCGGCAGCCGGCCGGCGGAGATCGGCTTCGCCCACCTCATGGAGGCACCGCCCGACCCGCGGGAGCGGCGGCCGGAGCTCTCGGGCGAGGTCGCGCTCGCGCTCGTCGCCGCGCTCGAGAAGGACCCGCAGGCGCGGCCTACGAGCGGGACGGCGCTGGCCCGGATGCTCCACGTTGCGCGCAGCGCTTCGCCTGCCTGATGCGCGGCCGGATGAACGGCGCCTGCGACGGCACCTCGATCGCGAGAGCCTTCCGCAGGTACGGAAGGCTCTCGCCGCAGCGGCCGAGCTCGAGCAGCGCGTAGCCGAGGTTGAAGGTCGCGTACCCGCGCGTGAGGCTCCCCGCCGCCGTCTTCCGCACCGCCCGCCGCGCGAACGGCAGGGCGCGGCTGTAGGCCTTGGCGCCGATCAGGGCGAACGCCGCGTCGTTCAGCGTCCGTCCGTCGTTCGACTTCAGGAGCAGCTTGTCGAGGTTCGCGCGCGGCGGCAGGGACGCGCTCGGGCGGACGATCGTCGTCACGGAGGCGCGATCGGCGTCGACGAGGCTCCGGATTCCGAGCGCGGCCGCCGCGCCGAGCGCGCCGGCCAGCACGAGCAGGGTCAGCGACGCGGCCAGCCGTAGCGGGTGAACGCGCCGCTCGGCCGCCGCGGCCCGCGCCGCGGCGAGGAACTCCGCGCAGGTCGCGTAGCGGTCGAGCGGCGACTTCGAGAGCGCCTTCGCGATCACCGCCTCGAGGCCGCCCGGCTGGCCGGGCAGCTTGGGCGGCGGCGCGTGCAGGTGTGCGTTCAGGACGGCGACCTCCGAGGGCCGGTGGAAGGGCGCCCCGCCGGTCAGGCACTCGTAGAGGACGCACGCGAGCGCGTAGACGTCGGCGCGCCCGTCGACGGCGCGGCCCTCGATCTGCTCCGGCGCGCAGTACTCGATCGTCCCGACGAAGCTGCCCGTCCGCGTCGTGCCGTTCGAGGCGAGCTCCTTCACGACGCCGAAGTCGGAGAGGTAGGCGCGGTCGTCCGCGCCGACGAGGATGTTGGCCGGCTTCACGTCGCGGTGGACGAGCCCGCGAGCGTGCGCGGCGTCGAGCGCGGAGCCGATCTGGCCGACGATGCGAAGCGCGCGGCGAAGCGGTAGCCGCCCCTCCTCGACGAGCAGCGTCTTCAGGTCGCTCCCCTCGACGCAGGCCATCGCGATGTAGAGGAAGCCGTCCTCCTCGCCCGCGTCGTAGACCGGCAGGATGCTCGGGTGGTCGATCGAGGCGGCGAGCTGCGACTCGCGCAGGAAGCGCTCGCGGAAGCCGGCCTCGCCGAGGACGGGCGCGAGCAGCTTGAGCGCCGCCTGCCGGCCGAGCCGGACGTGCTCGGCGCGGTAGACGACGCTCGTCCCCCCGCGCCCGAGCGGCTCGACGATGCGGTAGCCGGCCAGCTCCGTCCCGATGCGACGATCGAGCGCCATCGGTACGAGTTGTAACGCTCTCACCGCTTGACTGCGAACGTCGCGTTCACGACCGCGGTCACGTCCTTCTCGCGGCTCGACGTGTCGTTGATCCCGTAGTCGGTCACGTCGGTCGAGTCGCGCGGCGTCACCTGGTACACGCCGAGCGAGCTCGAGCGCATCGCGCCGAGCTTGCCGCCGAGCCCCTTCACGAGGATCTCCGCCCGCCGGTGCGCCTCGGCGGTCGCGGCCCCGAGCGCGTCGAGCTTCGCCTGCGTCAGCTCGGTGGAGAGGTAGGCGAGCGGCTCGGCCTCGACCTCGATCCCGCGCTCGAGCAGCGTCCCGATCCGCGGCGCGACCGCCTCGACCAGGTCGATCTGGCGCGTCGAGATCTCGAGCGTCTGGCTGACCCGGTACGTCGTCTTGCGCCGGTGGTGCGGGAGCTGGACGACGATCTCCTCGCTCCGCACGACCGACGGCGTGATCGCCGCGGCCGGGATCCCGGCGCGCCGCAGGAACCGGTTGACGGCGACCGCCTCGCGACGGAGGCGGCGAGCGGCCCCCGTCGCTCTCGCCGCCTCGCCGCGAACCGTGAGTGACCACTGGACGAGATTCGCGCTGATCGGCTCCTTCGCCGACGCGGTGACGCCGATCGTGTCGTGCGTGTGGCGCGCGTCGTGGATCGCGCCCGAGGCCACGTGGGAGACGAGCACGAACGCGACGCTGATCGACAGGAGACCGAGGAACACCTCCGGGAGCCGAAAGCGCTGCACGCGACGGACGATGGAGGGCGGCGGTATAGCGCCGCTTCAGCGGCGGTTCACGTCGAGCCAGTCGACGAGCTCGCGATAGCTCACGCAGCGCACCTCGGGGAGCGCGCAGGCGCGGACGACGAACCGGGCAAGCGCGTGGTCGTACGCCCAGTGGTCCCAGGTCTCGAAGTGGTTCGCGAACGCGAACGGCGCGCGGTTGCCACCGTAGCTCGTCTCGAAGGCGTTCCAGATGCTGCGGTAGGTCTCGTCCTCGACCTGCGCCGGCGACTCGCCGACCTGGTTCGCGAGGAAGTTGTAGTCCATCGAGATCGCGTCGAACGTGTGGCCGGCGAGCGGGATCTCGGGGAGCGGTACCGCCCAGATCCCGCGCTCGCGCCACGGCCAGGTACCGAGCGGCGCGGACCGGCTCGCGTCGTAGCGGAAGCCGTGCCGCGCGAGCACCGGATAGAGGACGCGAAGGTCACCCTGGAGGCACGGCGTCCGCCCGCCGACGACCTCGGCCGCGCCGAACGGCAGCGCGTGCCCGTGGAAGAGCAGGCGGTCGAACTGGTCGACCTCCCGGCTCCAGTCGGCCGCCGTCCACTCGCCGACGTTGCCCCGGTAGGGCGCGCAGAAGTGCCCGTTGTAGTGCGTCCCGATCTCGTGGCCCTCGCGGTACGCGGCCGCGATCTGGCGCAGCGTCCCGGCCGGGTCGAGCTCGCCGCCCGGAAAGCCGAAGCCGATGTCGGAGCTCCCCGGCGCATGCCGGGGCGGGTGGTAGCGCATCCGGTGCGCCCAGTCGACCAGGTAGACGCCGCTGACGAAGAAGGTGAAGTGGGCGTGGGCCTGCCGCGCGACCGAGCGCCAGTAGCCCCAGAGCCGCGCGCCGCCCGAGCCGTCGAAGGAGACGACGACGAGCTGCGGCGGCCGCCCGGTACGCGGCGGAGGCAGTGCCCGGCGTTTCGCGTCCGGCGGCCGCGCCGGCGGGGTGTCCGGCGCCGGTCGCGACCCGTGCGGGCGGAAGCCGCTGAGCCCGAGAACGGCGAGGCCGCAGGCCGCGAGGACGAAGAGCCGAAGACGCACGACCGCATCGTCGGCGGCGCCGCTTCAGGCCTGGTTGAGCCGCAGTAGGCTAGGCCGCGAGGCCGAAAGCGAAGATCCGAGGCAACCGTTCGAGCAGCGCGGTGTCTCCCTCCGGCGCGAGCGCCGCAAGCGGCACGTCCGCCCCGGCGAGGAAGGCGACGAGCGTCTCCACCTCGGTCTCGAGCACGAGGTCGGCCCCGTTCGGCGAGCCGGGCTCGAGGACGAGCGATCCCTGGTCGACGCGCGCGACGAACGTCCCGTCGTCGAAGCGCAGCTCGATCTTCGCCTTCAGGTCGGAAGCCGCCTCCGGCCGGAAGAACGCCTTGAGCGCGACGCCGAACCACTCCGATCTGAGTGTCTGCCCGGGCTGCCTCGCCCCCATCGAGAGCGCGCCCCAGCGGCCGACCGCGAGCAGCGGGCCTTCGAGCTCGCGGCCGTAGTCGGTGAGCTCGTAGACCGTCGAGGCTGCGGGGGGCGGAAGCGCCCGGCGCTCGATCACGCCGTTCCGCTCGAGCTCCTGGAGCCGGGCTGCGAGGACGTTCGTGCCGATCCCCGGCAGGCCGCGTCGCAGGTCGGTAAAGCGCTTCGGCCCGAGGATCAGGTCCCGTACGATCAGCAAGGCCCAGCGCTCCCCGACGAGGTCGAGTGCACGGGCGACACCGCAGAACTGTTCATAGGACCGACTCGTCACGGACACAAGTTAGAAGCATCCGGTTGCAAAAAGCAAGCAGCCGTTGTAGGGTCGCGAGACTGTCGGTTCCCGGAAGGAGGAGGACGATTTTGAGCACTGGCGTCCAGACGAAGGTCGGAACGTTCATCTGGCACGAGAACCACTCGACCGACGTCGAGAAGTCGAAGAGCTTCTACACGGGGCTGCTCGGCTGGCAGACGGAAACCTGGCCGGGCGAGATGGAGTACACGATCATCAAGGTCGGCGACAAGGGGCACGGCGGGTTCATGGCCGCGCAGGAGGCTCCCTCGCGCTGGCTCGGGCACGTGCTCGTCGAGGACACCGACGAGGCCGCACGACGCGCGGAGGCTGCGGGCGGCAGTGTGCTCTCTGGGCCGGAGGACATCCCGGAGGTCGGCCGCTTCGCGTTGATCTCCGACCCGCAGGGCGCGATCGTCTCGGCGTTCGCCCCGCAGGGAGACGGCGAGCTGACCGAGGGCGTGTTCGTCTGGGACGAGCTCCACACGAGCGATCCCGCTGCCGCCAAGAGCTTCTACGGCGAGGTCTTCGGCTGGACCGCCCGCGACCAGGACATGGGCGGCATGACGTACACGATCTTCCAGAGCCCCGGCGGCACGGACGTCGGCGGCTGCATGAAGCTCATGGAGGGCATGCAGGCACCGCCGCACTGGCTCGTGTACATCGGCACCGACGACGTGGACGCCTCGACGGCCCGGGCGAAGGAGCTCGGCGCCACGGTTCACATCGAGCCGGCGGACATCCCGAGCGTCGGCCGCTTCTCGGTCCTCCAGGACCCGACCGGAGCGGTCTTCGGCCTCTACAAGGGAACCCCGCAGTAGCTTCCG
>VAXK01000034.1 GCA_005885565.1 Actinomycetota bacterium | reverse complement strand
CGACATGCTTCGGGCGCGCCGCGCCCGCCGCGAGGACTACGTTGGCACCTGGCTCCCCGAGCCGATCGTGAGCGTCGAGACCGCCGACGACCCGGAGCAGGAGGCGCTGCTCGCCGACTCGGTCGGCCTCGCGCTCCTCGTCGTCCTCGAGACCCTGAATCCGACTGAGCGGCTCGCCTTCGTCCTCCACGACATGTTCGGCGTCTCCTTCGAGGAGATCGCGCCGATCGTCGACCGCTCCCCCGACGCTGCGCGCCAGCTCGCGAGCCGGGCGCGGCGCCGGGTCCAAGGCGCGGCGCCTGATCCCGAGGCCGACCTCGCCGAGCAGCGCCGCGTCGTCGACGCGTTCCTCGCCGCCGCGCGGGGCGGCGACTTCGAGGCGCTCCTCGAGGTCCTCGACCCGAGCGTCGTCTTCCGCGTCGACCGCGGCGCGCTCGCACCACGCGCGCGCCCGGTCGTCAAGGGAGCCGAGGATGTGGCGCGCGAGATCCTGTCGCGCGGCTCAGGCTTCGCGCCCCACGCGCGGCCGGCAATCGTGAACGGCGCCGCCGGGCTCGCGGTCGCGATCGGCGGCAAGCCGGTCGCGGTGATCGGCTTCAGCGTCGCGGGCGGGCGGATCCTCGAGATCGACTTGGTCGCGAACCCGGAGAAGCTACGGGGCTTGCGCTAAGGCACCGCTTGCGGTGCCGCCATCAGGCCGTGCGGGTTCCCCGCACGGCCGTCTGAACCGACCGGTCGACACGATGGGGCTTGGTTAGAGGTCGGTAGCTGGGTCAGGCGCGCAGCGCGGGTCGTGGTGGACCGCGAGGCGCATGAGCAGCGCGTGGAAGGTCTCGCGGTCGCCCGCGTCGAGGGGAGCGAGGAACTCGTCCTCGACGCGCTTCGCGATCGCGCGGAGCCGGACGAGCTCGCGCTTGCCGTCGGCGGTGAGGCTGACGACGTGGCGGCGGCGGTCGGAGGGGTCGCGGTGCCGCTCGACCAGTCCGCGCTCCTCGAGCGAGTCGAGCAGCCCGACGAGCTGGCTGCGGTCGACCCCGAGCGCGTCCGCGATCGTCGCCTGCGTCTCCCGGTCGCCCTCGCCGAGGAGCGCCAGCACGCCGTAGTGGTAGGCCGCGTACCCGGCCTGGTCGAACTCCTCGAGCGCCCGGGCCTTGGCGGCGAAACCGAGCCGTGCGAGCAGGAAACCGCTGTTGTCGAGCAGCTCCCGCGCCACGCGCGTCAGGGCCTGCGGCTCGATCTGGAGTGTTTCCGGTGAAGCCATTGAAATCAGTGTAGCGCCAAAGTGTGGGACTCTGCTATCGTGGAAAAAATAAACGATTTAGGGAGACCACCGATGACACAGGAAATTGTTGCAGAGCGGGCGGCCGGAAGCCAGCTCGACCCCCGGCGCTGGATCGCCCTGGCGGTGATCGTCGCCGCCCAGTTCATGGTCGTCCTCGACGTCGCGATCGTGAACGTCGCGCTGCCTTCGATCCGGACCGACCTCCACTTCTCGCAGGAGAGCCTCCAGTGGGTGATCACGGCGTACTCGATCTTCTTCGGCGGCGTCCTGCTGCTCGGCGGCCGGCTCGCCGACCTGCTCGGCCGGCGGCGCCTGTTCATGGCCGGGCTCGCGCTCTTCACCGTCAGCTCGCTGCTCGACGGGCTCGCGTGGTCGGAAGGGTCGCTGATCGCCTTCCGCTCGCTTCAGGGCCTCGGTGCCGCGCTGCTGTCGCCGGCCGCGCTCTCGATCCTGACGACGACCTTCCGGGAAGGCCGTGAGCGGAACCTCGCCCTGGGCATCTGGGGCGCGGCGTCCGGAAGCGGCGGCGCCGCAGGCGTCCTCCTCGGAGGCGCACTGACCAGCGCGCTCAGCTGGTCGTGGATCTTCTTCATCAACGTGCCCGTGGGCGCACTGGTCCTGGGCTTGAGCCCCTGGCTCCTGCGGGAGAGCCGCGCCGACCTCCGGCACCGGCACTTCGACTTCGCCGGCGCCGCCACGATCACGGGCGGGCTGATGCTGCTCGTCTACGCCATGACCCGCGCCACGCAGCACGGCTGGGGAACCGGCGAGACGATCGGTCTCCTCGCCGCCGCGGCGGCGCTCGTGGTCGCGTTCTTCGGCGTGGAGATGCGCTCGAAGGCGCCGCTCCTGCCGCTGCGCATCTTTCGGCTGCGCACCCTCACGGCCTCGAACGTCAGCGGCCTCTTGATGGGCGGGGCGATCTTCTCGCAGTTCTTCCTGCTCACGCTCTACATGCAGGAGGTGCTCCACTACTCGGCGATCAAGACCGGCGTCGCGTACATCGGCCTGACGCTCTCGATCATCGTCTTCTCGGCCGCGTCGCAGGCGCTCGTCACCCGCATCGGCGTCCGGCGCGTCCTGCCGGTGGGGCTCGCGCTCTCGACGGTCGCGCTCCTGCTCTTCGCGCGGCTGCCGGTGCACGGGCACTACTTCACCGATCTCTTCCCCGCCTTCCTCGTCAGCGGGATCGGGCTGGCGCTCGCCTTCGTGCCGATGTCGATCGGCGCCCTGACCGGCGTGCGCCAAGCCGACGCGGGCATCGCGTCCGGTCTCATCAACACGAACCAGCAGATCGGCGGAGCGATCGGCGTCGCCGCGGCCGTGACGATCGCGACGACCTTCACCAGCCGCTACGTCTCGGGCCACCCCGGAGCGACGGCGTTCGACGGCGCCGCGCTGACGCACGGCTTCCAGATCGCGTTCTACGTCCTCGCCGGGCTGGCGGCCCTCGGAGCCGCGCTGGCTGCGATGCTCCTCGAGTCGAAGCCGCCTGCGGCCGAGGCCGAGCTCGTCGGTGACGCCGAGCTCGCTCTGGAGGCTGCGGCCTAGCCCCTTGGCTCTCGCGCGCCGGAGTGGACATCGGCCCCTCCGGCGCGCGAGAATACTTCTCGCTTTACTTTCAAAAGGAAAGGAGAGGGATGGCTCTTCAGATCGGCGATACCGCGCCGGACTTCGAGGCCGACACCACCGAGGGCAAGATCCACTTCCACGACTGGATCGGCGACTCGTGGGCGGTGCTCTTCTCGCACCCGAAGGACTTCACGCCCGTTTGCACGACCGAGCTCGGCTACATGGCCAAGATCAAGCCCGAGTTCGATCGCCGCAACGTGAAGATCATCGGGCTATCCGTCGACTCGAGCAGCGACCACGAAGCGTGGGCGCGGGACATCGAGGAGACGCAGGGGCATGCGCCGAACTACCCGCTCATCGGCGATCCCTATCTCACGGTGGCGAAGCTCTACGGGATGCTCGCGGCCGAGACCTCCGGTGACGCGAAGGAGCGCACGCCTGCGGACAACCAGACCGTCCGCAACGTCTTCGTCGTCGGCCCGGACAAGAAGATCAAGCTGATCCTCGTCTACCCGATGACGACCGGCCGGAACTTCGACGAGGTCGTCCGGGTGATCGATTCGCTCCAGCGCACCGCGGAGCACAAGGTCGCGACGCCGGTGAACTGGCAGCCCGGCGACGAGGTGATCATCGCGGGCTCGGTCTCGAACGACGAGGCGAAGGAGACGTATCCGGAGGGCTGGAAGTCGCCGAAGCCCTACATCCGGATCGTGCCCGACCCGGGCTCCCGGGAGCCGGCCGGCGTCGGCTCCTAGCAGCGGTCTCGGAAGGACGCGCGGGGAGCACCCCGCGCGTCCTCCTCAGGCCGAGGCGGCGTCGGCGAGGAGACCGGCGACGTACCACTCGTCCAGTGGATCGAAGATGTCGTAGGCCTGACCGACGACGGCGATCTCCTCCAGCGGGTGCGGGCAAACGATCGAGTCAGCCTCGTCGTCGATGCGAGCCAGCCCGCGGACGTGGCCGACGGGTGTGGCGGCAACGATGCGTGTCGCCCCGGCCGCTCCGGCCCAGCGGCACGCGGCGGCGAGCGTCAGGCCGGTGATGAGCCCGTCGTCGACGACGAGCGCCGTCCGGCCGGACACCGAGAGCGTCTCGTGGTCGAGCCTCGCCTCGAGCGCCTGCGCGGCTCGGCGCGCCCGTTCGAGCGCCGCGGCGACGACCTCCTCGGCCACGCCGTGGCCCTCGCGGAGGTACGGCGGGCCCTGAGCGCTCGTCGCGCCGAGGCGGAGGCCCTGCGCGTTCACCCGCTCGACGTCGATCGCCGTCAGCGGCGCGCCGAGCTCGCGGGAGACTTCGACCGCGACTGCGACGCCGCCGCGTGCGACGCCGACGACGACCGGCTCCTCGAGCCCGATCGCCGCGACCGCTTCGGCGAGGACGCGTCCGGCGGCGGCCCGGTCCCGGAAGAGCGGCGGGATCCAGGGGACGAGGCGCGTCGCGCTACCGGTAGCGGCCGGCGAGCTCGCGCATCGCGGCCTCGTCCGGGAAGGAGACGACAGCGCCCTCGGCGCCGGCCTCGAGCATCGCCTCGACGTTCTCGACCGAGGTACGCGGGACGACGCGAAGCTCGGGGTGCCGCTCCTTGACGCGGCGAACGTCCTCGACGTCGGAGCCACGCGAGGGATGCCACGCGTCGCCGAGCTCCCGCGCGCGCCGGATCGCCGCCGGGGAGCTGCCGCCGATCCAGAGCTCGGGCGGCGGCGAGGGCAGCGGCTCGGAGGTCGCGTCGTGGAACGACCAGTGCTCGCCGTCGAAGTCCCGCTCGCCCTTCCAGAGCGCCCGCATGAGCCGGATCGCCTCGTCGCCGCGCCGCCCGCGGCCCTCGAACTCGACGCCCATGAAATCGAACTCGTCGGTGTGCCAGCCCATGCCGACGCCGAGCGTGAGGCGGCCGCCGGAGAGCTCCTGGAGCGTGGCGGCCTGCTTCGCCAGGTGCATCGGGTTGTGCAGCGGGACGAGGACGATCGAGGTGCCGAGGCCGATCCGCTCGGTCCAGCCGGCGATCCAGCCGAGCGTGACGAGCGGGTCGTAGACGCGGCCGTACGGGTCGACCGCCTCCGGGCCGACGATGATGTGCTCGGTCGTCCAGACGGAGTCGTAGCCGAGCTCCTCGGCGAGCTCGGCGACTCGGCGGATCGCTGCGGGAGTTGCGTCGACGCCGTAATTCGGCAGGATCACGCCGAGGTGCACGACGCGAGACTAACGGCGGCCCGCGTGGCGAGGCTGGCCACGACCGACCCGGACGGCCGGCCGCACCTGGTGCCGATCGTCTTCGCGCTCGAGGGCGACACGCTGTACTCGGCCGTCGACCGCAAGCCGAAGCGCTCCTCGCGGCTGCGGCGGATCGAGAACGCCCGCGCCCGCCCCGACGTCACGATTCTCGTCGACCACTACGAGGAGGACTGGAGCCGCCTCTGGTGGATTCGCCTTCGCGGCCGAGCCCGGGTCCTCGACGACGGCCCGGAGCACGAGCGCGCACTCGCCCTCCTCGCGGAGAAGTACCCGCAGTACCGCGCCGAGCCGCCCGACGGCCCGGTGCTCGCGGTCGACGTCACCGAGGTTCGCGAATGGCGCGCCGATGAGTTCTCGGCGGCCGGGCCGTCCTAGCCTCTAGCATGGCCGCCGTGCAGGAATCGCCCCTCACGGTCCGTCCCGCCGCGGACGAGCTCGAAGGACGCCTCGAGGGCCACCGGGTGGAGCTGACGGGCTACTGCTACCGGATGCTCGGCTCGCCGTTCGAGGCCGAGGACGCCGTCCAGGAGACGTTCATCCGCGCCTGGCGCGGCTTCGACCGCTTCGAGGGCCGGGCGGCGCTGCGCTCCTGGCTCTACCGGATCGCGACGAACGTCTGCCTCGACATGATCGCCGGGCGCGAGCGGCGGGCGCGGCCGATGGACCTCGGTCCCGCGCAGGAGCCGATCGAGGCGAACCTCAACACGCTCCCCGAGGCGACGTGGATCCAGCCGACGCCGGACCCCGACCCGGCCGAGCTCGCCGTCGAGCGCGACACGATCCGGCTCGCCTTCGTCGCCGCGCTCCAGCACCTCCCGGCCCGCCAGCGCGCGGTGCTGATCCTCTGCCAGGTGCTGCGCTGGAAGGCCGCGGAGGTCGCGGAGCTCCTCGAGACGAGTGTCGCCTCGGTGAACAGCGCGCTCCAGCGGGCCCGTGCGACGCTCGCGACGGCGAACCTCCACTCCCCCGATCCGGGCGCGGTCGACGAGGAGCTCCTGTCCCGCTACGTCGCCGCCTTCCAGGCCTACGACATCGAGGCGCTCACCTCGCTGATCCACGAGGACGCGACGCAGTCGATGCCGCCATTCGACATGTGGCTCTCCGGCCGCGAGGACATCTTTACCTGGTGGTGGGGCCCAGGGATCGGGTGCCGCGGCTCGCGCGTTCTGCCCGCGGGGACCGCGAACGGCTCGCCCGCGTTCGGCCAGTACAAGCCGAGCCCGGACGGCGGCTACGAGCCCTGGGCGCTCCAGGTACTCGAGGTCTCAGCCGGCCGGATCGTCGAGCTCACCTTCTTCCTCGACACCGACACGCTCTTCCCGCTCTTCGGCCTGCCGGCGCGGCTCGAGTCCTAGAGCCTCGGCGAGGCCGACGAACGTGATCAGCTCCTCGAGCTCTCTCGGCACGCGCGTGAGCCGCAGCTCGAGCCCGCTCCGCCGCGCCGCGAGCCGGAGCCTCGCGAGACTCTCGACGGTGCCGAGGTCGGCCATCGGGAATAGGACCGGCCGCGCGGGCGTAAGTCATCGGTTGTGCGAGCGATGAGTTCCGTGGGCGCCGCCGGTCTCATGTGCGTGACCGACGAAAGGACCCGCCGATGACAATGGAGAGCCGCACCCGCTGGCTCGCGCTCTACACGCTCACCCTCGCGAGCCTGATGATCGTGCTCGACGCCACGATCGTGAACGTCGCGCTGCCGTCGATCCGCCAGGACCTGAACTTCTCCCAGACCTCCCTGGCCTGGGTCGTGAACGCCTACCTGCTCACCTACGGAGGCTTTCTCCTGCTCGGCGGCCGGCTCGGCGACCTCTTCGGGCACCGGCGGCTGTTCCTCTCCGGGATCACGCTCTTCACCGCGGCATCGCTCGTCTGCGGCCTTTCGACG
>VAXK01000033.1 GCA_005885565.1 Actinomycetota bacterium | reverse complement strand
GGCTGACGCCGCAGTCGGCGACGGTGCTCGGCGGGTTCAAGGCGCAGGGCCGCTCGGCCGAGGCGGCGCAGCGCCTCCTCGACGACGCGCTCGCGCTCGAGGCGGCCGGCTGCTTCGCCATCGTCCTCGAGGCGGTTCCGGCTCCGGTCGCCGAGCGGGTGACGGCCGAGCTCGAGATCCCGACGATCGGGATCGGCGCCGGCGCCGGCTGCGACGGACAGGTCCTCGTCTGGCACGACCTGCTCGGGCTCTACGACGGCAGAACGCCGCGCTTCGTGAAGCAGTACGCCGAACTTCGGGGCGAGATCGGCCGGGCGCTCGAGGCCTACGCCGCCGACGTCCGCTCGGGCGCGTTCCCCGAGGAGCGGCACACGTACGCGATGCCCGAGGAGGAGCTCGCCCGGTTCGAGTCAGAGCACGTGCACGGCCACCGCCACTAGCGCCGGGATCACGACGGCCAGCCCCACGCCTTCCAGCGTGCGCGGCCACGTCCACGCGTGCAGGGTGCGCGTCCCGACGAGGAGGAGCGCGACCGCCCACGCGACGAAGCCGAGCTCGAGCACGACGAAGACGGCGTTGCCCGCGCCGTGGTCGGAGCCGCCGGTGCGGAAGACGTCGCCGCCGTAGACGGCGAGGCGCACCGGCCAGACGACGAGCGAGAGCGCGAGCGGCGCGCAGGCGAACGCGAGCAGGTGCCGGGCGCGGCGGTAGCTCCCGAGGCTGCCGGCGGCGCGGAGGCCGCCGTAGAGCGCGGCGCCGACCGCGAAGTAGCCGAAGAGCCCGTAGAACGCGCCGCCGAGGAAGGCCCAGACCGCGACGACGAGCCCGTCGAGCGCCGGGTCGTCCATGATCCGTCCCGCGACGCTCGTCCAGAGGATCGACGCGATCCCCGCGAGCCCGACGAGCGCGAGCACCGGCTCCTGCCGCGCGCGGGCCGCGTCCTCGGAGTCGTCGCGAAGCCCCGCGAAGACGGGCCGCGGGTCGATCAGGACGAGGACGGCGCGAGCGAGCCAGAGGCGATCCTCGCTCGGCCCCGTCTGCGCCTCGACGGCCATGCGGCCAGCGTACCGCCGGCCATTTCTTCGCCGTTTCTTAGACCCGTCTCACCGAGGTCTTAGAGCATCCTGGTTCGCTTGCCGAAAGCCGTTCCGACGAAAGGACCCGCGATGACAGTCGACCTTCAGGCCCATCGAGGACGTGGCGGGGACGAAGTGGAGGACCTCCTGATGCAGATCAAGGGACTCGTCTTCGTGCGGGCGATCCTGGAGCAGCGCGGCGCCAGCCCTCCCGAGCTCGACGCGCAACGGCTCGAGACCGAGCGCTTACGCAGTCGCCTCGCGCGTGTGGTGGCGGATAGGTGTAATGGCTTCGACGCCGCGGCGTAAAGCGCCTCGCGAAGAGCTCGCCTCTAGGCGGCGGCAGGCTCCCGGGCCGGCAGCACCTGGCGCAGGTATTGGCCGGTCGCCGACTCCTCCACCTCGGCCACCTGCTCCGGCGTTCCTACCGCGATCACCTCGCCGCCCGCCTCGCCGCCTTCGGGGCCGAGGTCGACGATCCAGTCCGCCTGCTTGATCACGTCGAGGTTGTGCTCGATCACGAGCACCGTGTTCCCCGCGTCGACGAGCCGCTGGAGCACCTCGAGCAGCTTCTCGATGTCGGCGAAGTGCAGGCCGGTCGTCGGCTCGTCGAGGATGTAGAGCGTCCGGCCCGTCGCGATCTTGGACAGCTCCGACGCGAGCTTCACCCGCTGGGCCTCGCCGCCCGAGAGCGTCGTCGCCGGCTGGCCGAGCTTGATGTAGTCGAGCCCGACGTCGTGCAGCGTCTGGAGCCGGCGGCGCAGCTTCGGAATCTTCGCGAAGAACCGGAGCGCCTCCTCGACGGACATCTCGAGCACGTCCGCGATCGACTTGCCCTTGAAGCGCACCTCGAGGGTCTCGCGGTTGTACCGCCGCCCGTGGCAGGTCTCGCACGGGACGTAGACGTCCGGCAGGAAGTGCATCTCGATCTTGATCTGGCCGTCGCCCTTGCACGTCTCGCAGCGGCCGCCGCGGACGTTGAACGAGAACCGGCCCGGCTTGTAGCCGCGCACCTTTGCCTCCTGCGTCAGCGAGTACAGCTCGCGCACGTGCGTGAAGAGGTCGGTGTACGTCGCCGGGTTCGAGCGCGGCGTGCGGCCGATCGGCTTCTGGTCGATCTCGATCACCTTGTCGAAGCACTCGATGCCCCCGATCGACTCGTGGTCGCCGGGCTTCACCCGCATCCGGTGCAGCCGGTTCGCGAGCGCCTTGTAGACGATCTCGTTCACGAGCGTCGACTTCCCCGAGCCCGAGACGCCGGTGACGCAGACGAACCTGCCGACCGGGAACTCGACGTCGATCCCCTTCAGGTTGTGCATCGTCGCGCCGCGGACGACGAACGAGCCGTTGTCGGGCTCGCGCCGCTCCGGCACCGCGATCTCACGCTCGCCGGAGAGGAACTTGCCCGTGACGGAGGCGGGGTTGCGCTCGACCTCGTCGGCCCCGCCCTCGGCGACGACGTGGCCGCCGTGCTCGCCGGCCCCCGGTCCCATGTCGACCAGGTGGTCGGCCGCGCGCATCATCTGCTCGTCGTGCTCGACGACGAGCACGGTGTTCCCGAGCGAGCGGAGCCGCTCGAGCGTCTCGATCAGCTTCCCGTTGTCGCGCTGGTGCAGGCCGATCGACGGCTCGTCGAGGATGTAGAGCACGCCGACGAGCTGCGAGCCGATCTGCGTCGCGAGCCGAAGCCGCTGCGCCTCGCCGCCCGAGAGCGTCGCGGCCGCGCGGTCGAGCTGGAGGTAGCCGACGCCGACGTTGTCGAGGAACGTCAGCCGCTCGCGGATCTCCTTCACGATCCGTGCCCCGATCAGGAGCTCGGTCTCGGTGAGCTCGAGCTCGTCGAGGAACGCGAGCGCCCGCGTGACCGACATGCGCGTGAACTCGTGGATCGACCGCTCGCCGACGGTCACCGCCAGCACCTCCGGCTTCAGCCGCGCCCCCTTGCACACAGGACAGGGCCGGAAGCTCATGTACTCCTCGATCCGCTCGCGCTGCTGCGAGGAGTCGGTCTCGCGGTACCGCCGCTCGAGGCTCGGGACGATCCCCTCGAACGCGAGCATGTACGACCGGCGGCGGCCCATCCGGTTGCGGTACGTGATGTAGACCCGCTCGCCCTCGGTCCCGTAGAGGAAGAGGTTCTGCTGCTCCTCGGTGAGCTCCTGCCACGGCGCGTGGACGTCGATCTCGTACCGATCGGCGATCGCCTGCACGACCGAGTCGTAGAAGCTCGAGTTGCCGACCGACCACGGCACGAGCGCGCCCTCGGCGATCGACAGGGACGGGTCGGGAACGAGCAAGTCCGGGTCGATCTCCTGCTGCGCGCCGAGGCCGGTGCAGCGCGGGCAGGCGCCGTGCGGCGAGTTGAAGGAAAAGATCCGCGGCTCGAGCTCCGGCAGCGAGACGCCGTGCTCGGGGCACGCGAAGTTCTCGCTGAAGAGCATCGACTCGCCGTCGACGACGTCGATCGCGACGAGCCCCTCCGCCAGCTGCGCCGCCGTCTCGATCGACTGCGCGAGCCGCGTCCGCAGGTCGGGCTTCATCACGAGCCGGTCGACGACGACCTCGATCGTGTGCTTGAACTTCTTGTCGAGCTCGGGCGCCTCCTCGAGGAGGTACGTCTCGCGGTCGACCTTCACGCGCGAGAAGCCGTCTGCGCGGAGCTCCTCGAAGACGTCCTTGTACTCGCCCTTGCGGTCGCGCACGACCGGCGCGTTGACGGTGAACCGCGTCCGCTCCGGGAGCCGGAGCACCTGGTCGACGATCGCCTCCAGGCTCTGCCCTGCGATCGGCCGGCCGCAGACCGGACAGTGCGGGTGGCCGATCCGCGCGTAGAGCAGGCGCAGGTAGTCGTAGATCTCCGTCACAGTGCCGACGGTGGAGCGCGGATTCCGCGAGGTCGTCTTCTGGTCGATCGAGATCGCGGGACTCAGCCCGTCGATCGAGTCGACGTCCGGCTTCTCCATCATCTGGAGGAACTGGCGCGCGTAGGCGGAAAGGCTCTCGACGTACCGCCGCTGGCCCTCGGCGTAGATCGTGTCGAAGGCAAGCGACGACTTCCCGGACCCGGAGAGCCCGGTGATGCAGACGAGCGCGTTTCGCGGCAGCCTGACGGTGACGTCCTTCAGGTTGTGCTCGCGCGCGCCGTGGACTACCAGTTCCTCGGCGGCCATCGCGACGACCATTCTACTGAGCGAACGGACGTTCCCCTTGCGACGTCCGAAGCGGCCCCTACGATCAAAAGAACAGATGTCAAAGAAGGCTCTCCTCGCTCTGGTCGTCGCTGCGCTCGCCCTACCTCCCGCTGCGGGCGCCGCGACGCCGAGCGTCAAGGGCAGCGGCGTCCTCGCGCCGGGCTGTCCGATCGACGCGCTCGCCGCGGACGTGTATTGCCCGCCGGTTCCGATCTACTTCTGGCTCAAGGCCGACCGCGGACGAACGGCGACGACCGGGCAGTTCAGGACGCGCTGGCTCGTTCCCGGAAGAGCCACTACGACCTTTCGCGGCCGGGTTCAGTGCCTGAACGTCATCGGGAACGCGATGGTCGTCGGCGGCGTCCTGACCACCCCGGGGATTCTCGGCGGCGTCCCCTTCGTCGAGTACGCCGTCGACAACGGCACCTCGGGCGATCTCGTCAGCGACCTCGGCCTCTTCCCGTTCGGCGACCCCGACCTCGTCTTCCTCCCGACCGGGTTCCCGAGCGTCTGTCCGGCGCCGGGCCTGCTCGCCTCGATCTACGGCTACCTCCCGGTGCAGGTAGGAGGCGTCGTCGTGAAGCCGGGGACGCCCTACTAGCAGCTTCTACCTTTGGGCTTCCCTCAGGCGGGCGCGAGGCCGAGTGTCGACGACGTCGTCGTTCGCGAGCGGCCGTCGTCGCAGCGGCTCCTCGACGCCGCCCGCCACCTGCCAGACGCGCCACGGGCCGGCGACGTAGTCGACCTCGAGCTCCCCCGCGATCAGCGTGCCGTAGCCGAGGAGACGGCCGAGGAGCGTCTGCTCCACCTCGATCGTCCGCGTCCGAGCGAGACGCACGCCCGCCGCCCGCCGCCGCCAGAACCCGTAAGCCACGTAGAGCTTCTCCGTCGTCACGACGAGATGCGTGCTCTCCCACTCCCACGCGGCTCGCACGGCGACGAACGCCGCGCAGGCGAGGACGAGCGCGCCGGGAATCGTGAGCGGCCCGCCGATCCACGAGAAGCCCGCGCCGAGCGCGCCGAGCGCGAGCGCCTTCACGAACGGGCGCAGGAGGACGATCCCGTGCCGGCGCTCTTCGAGGCAGATCCGTTCCTGCGGCGAACTCCACACTGGGTTTGCACCCTTCGCCGGAAGGCGAGAAATCCCTGGTATGGCGGGCACTGCGCGCAAGGCATTCGTCGCGACGCTGGTCGGACTGGCCGTCGTCGTGGGCGCCCTTGCGCTGTGGAAGCTGAAGCTCGTCCTCTCGCTCGTCTTCCTGGGGTTCGTGATCGCCGCGGCGATGCGACCCGGGGTCGACGCCCTGAAGCGGCGTGGCATCCCGCGCGGCGCCGGGGTCGCGATCCACTACCTCCTCCTGCTCGGGCTCGTCGCGCTCTTCCTCTGGCTCGTCGTCCCGCGCGCCGTCACGCAGGTGCAGCACGCCCTCGACCGAGACCGGATCCGGCACGCAGCCCGCACGTCGACCGGGATCAAGCACGACATCCTCGCCGGCCTCGACAAGCGGCTCCGGCGCCTTCCGTCGGGCGGCAAGCTCGTCCGGCCCGCGGCGGAGGTGACCAAGCGCGCCTTCGAGGTGCTGATCGGGATCTTCTTCACCCTCGCCGTCGGGGCGTACTGGATCTTCGAGCGTGATCGCGCAATCGACCTCGTCGCCTCGCTCATGCCGCGCGAGAAGCGAAAACGCATGCGGGATACGTGGGATCTGATCGACGCGAAGCTGGGCGCGTTCGTCCGGGGCCAAGCCCTGCTCATCGTGCTCGTCGGGACCGTACTCTCGACGGCGTTCGCGATCATCGGCCTGCCGTACTGGATCCTCGTCGGCTCGTTCGCCGGAATCGTGGAGATCGTCCCCGTGATCGGCCCGCTCGCGGCCGGCGCTCTGGCCGTCGGGGTCGGGCTCACCGTCTCCTGGCACACCGCGCTGGCGGCAGGCCTGGCCGTGCTCGCGGTCCGGCTGCTCGAGGACTACATCGTGCTCCCGAAGGTGCTGGGCGACGCCACCGGCCTCTCGCCGCTCGTCGTCCTCTTCTCCGTCAGCGCGATCACGATCCTCTTCGGCGGCTTCGCCGTCCTGCTCGCCGTGCCGTTCGCCGCCGTCCTCGCGACCCTGGTGGACGTGGTCGTGCGCGGCCGCAACCCGGCCGAGGAGGAGGTTCCGACAGTGCTGTTCCCGGCGAAGGACGCGGAGGTTTCGAGCTAGAGCCTACGAACGCCTCGGGCGCCAGCGGCCGAAGGCGCCGCTTGCGGCGCCGACCGTCAGGACGTGCGGGCTCGCCCGCGCGTCCGTCTGAACTGACCGGTCGATGCGCTACGAACGCCTTGGGCGCCAGCGCCCGAACACAAGGCCGCCGAGGGTGAAGCCCAGCCCGAACGTGCCGGCGCCGAACGCGCCGATCGCGATCGCCTTCCGCCAGGGCGAGAGCCGCTGCCAGCGTCCGAGGGCCTCCTGCTCCTCGGTCGTGAGCGGCTCGCCGCGCCGCTGCTTGCGCATCGCGCCGCCCGCGCGCACCCCGAGGTAGAGGTCGTCAAAGGTGTCGGCGGAGTCTTCGGCCATGACTTGAGTCTATAGCCTGCCTCGGCGGTGCCAGCTCGAATTCTCCACCTCTCCGACCTCCACACGGGGACGCGCGAGGATCCGGAGATCGAGCGCGCGGTGGCGGCGCTCGTGGAGCGCGCGAGCCCGGAGCTGATCGTCGCGAGCGGCGACCTCACGCACCGCGGGCGTCCCGAGCAGCACGAGCGCGCGGCCCGCTTCCTGCGCGGGCTCGGGCCGCCGCTCGTCGTGATCCCCGGCAACCACGACATTCCCTACACCTTCCCGGCGCGCTTTACGCGCACCTTCGCCGAGTTCGAGCGGCACTGGGAGACCACGGTGCCCGTCTACCGCTCGGAGGTCCTGCACGTCGTCGGCCTGAACTCCGTCCGGCCGTGGCGCCACCAGTCCGGCGGCCTGCGCCAGCGCCAGATCGACCAGGCGGCGCGGCTCCTCGGCGAGGCGAACGACGGCGCGCTCCGCGTCGCGGTCCTCCACCACCACCTGATCGGGGCCCCGTGGCGGACGAGGAAGAAGCCGGTCGCCCGCCGCAACCACGTGCTCGGCTCGCTCGTCGACGCCGGCGCGGAGCTCATCCTCGCCGGGCACATCCACCAGGCGGCGGTGAGCGAGCGGCGGGAGTTCGAGGTGTCGACCGGCGGCGAGCGCGGCGTGACGGTCGCGATCGCGCCGGGGCTCGGGCAGCCGCGGCCGCACCGGCGCGGCGAGGCGCGCGGCCTGCACCTCTTCGAGGCGCGCTCGGAGTCGCTCCGCGTCGAGACGTACGTCTGGCAGGCCGGCGACTGGGGGCTGACGGCCGCGCGGGAGCTCCCGCGCGGGCGGCGTCCCCTCAGGCGCCCGGCGGAAGGCGCCGCGCAGACGGTCCCGTGATCCCGCGGTGCTGGACGACGCGGCGGTACAGGTAGAGCAGGGCCACCGCGCCCAGGAAGGCGAAGACGAATCCCCCCGCGGTGCCGATCAGGATCCGCGCGATGATCCCGCCGACCATCGAGCCGCCGAGCCCGAGGGCGACCGTCGCGTACCACGGCATCGGGTCGGGGCCGGGCAGCGCGAGTCGGGCGAGCCCGCCCACGACGAAGCCCCACACGAGCAGGATGAGGATGAAGGCGAGGAGTCCGATGCCCGGAGCCTATGCGAGCGGTCGGCTCACTGCCGCTCGCCGAGGAGCGCGGCCCGCTTGGCCTGGAACTCCTCGTCGGTGAGCAGGCCCGCGTGGTGCAGGTCCTCGAGCTTGCGGAGGTTCTCGAGCCGCTCGAGATCGGCATCGTGCTCGCCTGCGGGCTCGGCCTGCGCCACCCGGCGCGGGCCGCCCGGCCGGCCGACGGAGTCGGGGTCGATGCCCATCTGGACGAGCCGCCGGCGGAGCTTCGGGATCCCGAAGCCCTTCGTCGGGAGCCGTTTCGCCTCCGGGCCGGTGACCGGCCGTCCCTGGACGAAGTGCCGGTAGGCGACGACGACGAGCGCCGCCACCGCGATCGACGCCATCACCGTCAGGTAGAGGTCGGTCCGGGTCCCGGTGCCGACGACCGCGACCATGATCCCGCCGCCGACGAGCGAGCCGGTGAGCCCGATGAAGATCGTGAGCCAGGCGGGCATCGGGTCGGGCCCGGGCACCGCCCAGCGGGCGAGGGCGCCGATGACGAACCCGAAGGCGACCGCGGAGACGAACGCGGCGAGCACGAGGTGAAGCCTAAGCGGCCATCTCGGCGCTCGGACAAGCGTGTCGACCGGTCATCTCAGACGGAGCCGCGGGCCGAGCCCGCGCCTCCTGAGGACGGCGCCGCGAGCGTCGCCTCGGCGGGAGCCTCTGCGAGCGCGACGAGCTCTCGCCGCAGCTCCTTGATCTCGTCGCGGAGCTTCGCCGCGTACTCGAACCGGAGCTCCTCGGCGGCGGCGAACATCTCCTCCTCGAGCTGGATGGCGAGCTTCTCGAGCTCGCTGCGGTCCATGCCCTCCACCTGCGCACGGCCGCGACGCCGCCGGCCGGGAACGGTCGGCTGCTCGAGGGCCAGGAACTCGGCGATGTCGGACACGCCCTTGACGATCGACTCTGGCGTGATCCCGTGCTCCTCGTTGTACGCGAGCTGCACGCGACGGCGGCGCTCGGTCTCCTCGAGCGCGCCCTGGATCGCCTCGGTCAGCTTGTCGGCGTACATGAGCACCTTTCCGTTCACGTTCCGCGCCGCGCGCCCGATCGTCTGGACGAGCGCCGTCTTGCCGCGCAGGAACCCCTCCTTGTCCGCGTCGAGCACGGCCACGAGCGACACCTCGGGCAGGTCGAGCCCCTCGCGGAGGAGGTTCACGCCGACGAGCACGTCGTACTCGCCGAGGCGGAGCTCGCGGATGATCTGGATCCGCTCCAGCGTGTCGATCTCCGAGTGCAGGTAGCGCGCGCGGACGCCCGACTCGAGGAGGTAGTCGGTCAGGTCCTCGGCCATCTTCTTCGTCAGCGTCGTCACCAGCACGCGCTCGCCCGCCTCCTCGCGGCGGCGGATCTCGTTCAGGAGGTCGTCGATCTGGTTGCGCGTCGCGCGGAGCTCGACCTCGGGGTCGACGACGCCCGTCGGGCGGATCAGCTGCTCGGCGATGCGCGTCGAATGGCGGAGCTCGAACGGCCCGGGCGTGGCCGAGACGAAGACGAGCTGCGGCACCTTGCCGAGGAACTCGTCGAAGCGGAGCGGCCGGTTGTCGAGGGCCGAAGGTAGCCGGAAGCCGAAATCCACGAGCGTCTGCTTCCGCGAGCGGTCGCCCTCGTACATGCCGCCGAGCTGGGGCACCGTCTGGTGCGACTCGTCGACGAAGACGACGAAGTCGGACGAGAAGTAGTCGAGCAGCGTGAACGGGTGCGTCCCCGGCCCGCGGCCCTCGAGGATCCGTGAGTAGTTCTCGATCCCGGAGCAGAAGCCGAGCTCCTGGAGCATCTCGAGGTCGTACTCGGTGCGCTGCCGCAGCCGGTGCGCCTCGAGCATCTTCCCTTCCAGCTCGAACATCTTGACCTGCTCCTCGAGCTCGTGCCGGATCTCGTGCACCGCGCGCTCGACCGTCGGCTTCGACGTGACGTACTCGGTCGCGGGCCAGATGGCGACGTTGTCGAGCTTCGCGTAGATCTCGCCCGTCATCGGGTCGAAGTGGCTGACCTGCTCCACTTCGTCGCCGAAGAACGAGACGCGGTAGGCCGTCTCGGCGTTGGCGGGCTGGATCTCGACCACGTCGCCCTTGACGCGGAAGCGGCCGCGCCCGAGCGACGTGTCGTTGCGCGCGTACTGGCTGTCGATGAGCTTGCGCAGCACGAGGTCGCGGTCGTGCTCCTCACCCACCTCGAGGATCAGGACGCGCTCGCGCCACTCCTCCGGCGAGCCGAGGCCGTAGATGCACGAGACCGACGCTACGACGACGACGTCGCGGCGTGTGAAGAGCGCCGAGGTGGCGGCGAGGCGCAGGCGCGCGATGTCGTCGTTCTGGGACGAGTCCTTCTCGATGTAGAGGTCGGCCTGCGGGACGTACGCCTCCGGCTGGTAGTAGTCGTAGTAGGAGACGAAGTACTCGACCGCGTTCTGGGGGAAGAACTCCCGGAACTCGTTGCAGAGCTGCGCGGCGAGCGTCTTGTTGTGGGCGATCACGAGCGCCGGCTTCTGCACCTGCTCGATCGTCCACGCCATCGTGGCCGTCTTGCCGGTGCCGGTCGCCCCGAGGAGCGTCTGGTAGCGCTCGCCGGCCGTCAGGCCCTCCGCGAGCGAGGCGATCGCGGTCGGCTGGTCGCCGGTGGGCCGGTACGCCTGCGAGGTTTCGAACGGCGGCATCCGGCCAAGGGTATCTGCCGTGTCGACGCGAACTTCC
>VAXK01000032.1 GCA_005885565.1 Actinomycetota bacterium | reverse complement strand
GAGCGCGGAGTCCTTCCGGCCGCGGCCGCCCTGCTCGGGAGAGCCGGACGCGCCGGCTCTCGCCGGCTCACGACCGCGCTCGGCGGGGCCGAGCGGACGCGCGTGATCGTCCTCCTCGCGGCGGTGCTCGGCCTGAGCAGCGCCGACGCGGCGACGGTGGGCGCCGCGGCGACCCAGCTTCGCCACGCGCTCCACATCGGCAACACCGACATCGGCCTCCTCGTCACCGTGACCTCGCTCGTCGCCGCGGTCGCCAGCCTGCCCTTCGGCGTCCTCGCCGACCGCGTTCGCCGCACGTCGATCCTCGGCGCGGCGATCGTGCTCTGGGGCGCGGCGATGATCTGGAGCGCGACGGTCGGGAGCTTCGGCGAGCTCCTCCTCGCGCGCGTCTTCCTGGGCGGCGTCACGGCCGCGGCCGGACCGCTCGTCGCCTCGCTCGTCGGCGACTACTTCCCCGCCGCCGAGCGCGGCCGGATCTACGGCTACATCCTCGCCGGCGAGCTCGCCGGAGCAGGGGTCGGCTTCGCCGTCACCGGCGACATCGCCACGCTGTCGTGGCGCGCCGCGTTCGTGATCCTCGCCCTGCCGGCCTTCGCGCTCGCGTGGCTGATGTTCAAGCTCCCGGAGCCGAGGCGCGGAGGGCGGAGCGCGCTCGCGCACCCGGACGCGCCCGTCGAGGAGGTGCCGGCCGGCGAGCCGCGCGAGACCGACGCGCAGCGCCTGGCGCGCGAGCACGGCATCGAGCCGGAGCCCGAGCTCGTCCTGACCCGCGACCCACGCCGGATGGGCCTGCTGGCGGCCACGCGGTACCTGCTCAGCATCAGGACGAACATCGTCCTCATCGCGGCGAGCGCGTGCGGCTACTACTTCCTCGCCGGAGTGCAGACCTTCGGGGTCGAGTTCGTGACGCGTCAGTACGGGATCGCGCAGGCGCTCGGCACGCTCGTGCTGCTCGTCGTCGGCGCGGGCGCGATCGGCGGCGTCCTCGCAGGCGGCGCGATGGGCGACTTCCTGCTCCGCCGCGGCTACCTCAAGGGGCGCATCCTCGTGAGCGCCGTCGCGGCGACGGCGGCGGTCGTGCTCTTCGTGCCGGCGATCTTCACCCGGAGCGCCGTCACCGCGCTCCCGTACATCACGCTCGCCGCGCTCGCCCTCTCGGCGCAGAACCCGCCCCTGGACGCGGCGCGGCTCGACATCATGGTGCCGCTCCTCTGGGGACGGGCGGAGGGCGTGCGGACGTTCCTCCGCACGACGGCGCAGGCCCTCGCACCGCTCCTCTTCGGCGCCGTCTCCGACTACGTCTTCGGCGGCGGGCGCTCGGGCCTGCAATGGACGTTCGCCGTCATGCTCCTGCCGCTCGGGGCGAGCGCGTGGTTCCTCTACCGCGCGCTGGGCACGTACCCCCGCGACGTCGCGACCGCGGCGGCCTCGGGCGCAGGAGCGCCGCGCCCGAGCGAGACGCTCGCGTAGAACGAAGTGGCATTGGAGGTACCCCGAATGAGAGACGCTCCGGCGCCGAACGCCGGGCGGGAACCGAACGCCGCCACACCCTGATGCACGTCGTTCCCGAACGGCGATCAGGTCAGGATCGCCGACTCGGAGAGCGGCAGAGAGAGAGTTCCTTACTGGCTGCCTAGCCGGTCCTCACCGTGTCGTTCGAATAGTCGACGGAGTACGACGGACGCAAATCCCGCAGACGCTCATCTCGTGGCCCACTTGCGCACCGGCGTCGCGAGGACGGCGAGCGCGGCCAGGATACCGGCGACTCCGAGCGAGAACGCGGCGACCTTCGTCACCGTCATGACGTGCTTCAGCGACGGCGCGACCGCCGCCTCGAAGGCGAACAGGACGAGCAGCGCCGTCGCGGCGCGAGCGCTGTCGCGGCGCCAGAACCACGCCGTGCACGCGAGGAAGAGCGCCGCGAAGACGGCGGCCACGGCAGGGACGTCGATCGTGAAGATGTCGGTCGCCTCCCAGATCCCGAATGTGAGGCCCAGGAGGATCAGGCTGATCCGTGCGTTCCGCATCGGTCTTCTCCTTTCGGTTGCGACTCGTTCTCGACGGTAGGCGGCGGAGGCGGTGGCGTCGTCGGCGCGCCGGGCGATCTTGCGGTCGGCCGATCGGCTGATCTTCCGGCGGCCGCGGATCGGCCGATCCGCCGATGACAGGACGGCGGCGGGCGTCTACCTTGGAGCCATGCGCTTCCGCTTCCACCCCGACCCGCTGAAGCTCGACGGGGCGATCGCCGCGCTGCTCGCGGTCGGCTCCGAGCTCGAGGTGTGGCTCGGCGCCGGCGCCTCGCACGACCGAGTCGTGGTCGCGGTCGCAGGGCCGCTCATGGCGGCCACGGTCGCGGTGCGACGGCTCTACCCGGCGCAGGCCGGCATCTCCGCCGCGCTGCTCGCGAACGTCCTGGCGCTCGAGTGGAAACCGCCGTCGATCGCGACCTTCGGGATCGCCTGGATGTGCTCGATCTACGCGCTCGCCGTCTGGACGCCGTCCCGCCGCTTCCTCGTCGGCGTCGCGGCGGTCGCCCTTCCGACCCTCGTGGCGGCCGCGATCGGAAGCGGGCCCAGCGGGAGCGTCGAGTTCACGGTCGTCACCCTCGTCGTCATGCTGCTCGTCCGCCGCGGGATCCGCGACCGCGAGCAGCGCGCGGAGATCGCCGAGCGCGAGCGTGAGGTGGCCGCGCGCGAGGCCGTCGTCGAGGAGCGGGCGCGGATCGCGCGCGAGCTCCACGACGTGATCGCGCACAACGTGTCGATGATGGTCGTCCAGGCGGGCGCCGAGCGGCGCGTCCTCGACGGCGCGAACGGCTCGACGCGCGAGGTGCTCCAGACGATCGAGCAGATCGGCCGGGGCGCGCTCACCGAGATGCGCCGCCTGCTCGGGATGCTGCGGAGCGACGCCGGCGACCCGCTCGCGCCCCAGCCGGGCCTCGACGACGTCGCGACGCTCGTCACGCAGGTCCGCGAGGCCGGCCTCCCAGTCGAGCTCGCGATCGAGGGCGAGCCGCGCGACCTGCCGGCGGGGATCGGGCTCTCCGCCTACCGGATCGTCCAGGAGGCGCTGACGAACGCGCTCAAGCACGCCGGCGACGCGCACGCGCAGGTCAGCATCCGCTACGGCGCCGACTCGCTCGAGCTCGAGATCGTCGACGACGGCGGAGGCGGCGCGGCGGCGAGCCGAGCGGCCCGGGGCGGCCACGGCCTCGTCGGGATGCGGGAGCGCGTCGCGCTCTACGGCGGCCGCTTCGACGCGAGCCGCCGGCCCGGCGGCGGGTTCGCGGTCCGGGCGAAGCTGCCCATCGCATGACGAGCGTCCTGCTCGCGGACGACCAGGCGCTCGTCCGGGTCGGCCTGCGCAAGATCCTCGAGAACGAGCCCGACACGACCGTCGTCGCCGAGGCCGGGAACGGCGAGGAGGCCGTCGCCGCGGCCGCGCGCTACCGGCCCGACGTCGTGCTGATGGACATCCGGATGCCCGTCCTGGACGGGATCGAGGCGACGAGGCGCATCGTCCGCGACCGGCCGGCGACGCGCGTCCTCGTCCTCACCACCTTCGGCCTGGACACGTACGTCTACGACGCGCTGCGCTCGGGCGCGAGCGGCTTCATGCTGAAGGACGCGCCGCCGGAGGAGATCGCCGCCGCCGTGCGCATCGTCGCGAGCGGCGAGGCGCTGCTCGCCCCGGCGGTCACGCGCGCGGTGATCGAGGAGTTCGCCCGGCAGCCGCCGGCCGCGGAGCCTCCCGGGCCGCCGCCCGCGCTCGCCGAGCTGACGCCGCGCGAGCGCGAGGTGCTCGACCTGCTCGCGCGCGGCCTCTCGAACCCGGAGATCTGCGAGCGGCTCGTGATCAGCGAGGCGACCGCGAAGACGCACGTCGCGCGCATCCTCCAGAAGCTCGACCTGCGCGACCGCGTGCAGGCGGTGATCTACGCGTACGAGACCGGAGTCGTCGCGCCCGGCTCGACCGCGTAACCTCTCCCGATCGCTCGCCAGATCGTGCTGCTGCGCGGGATCAACATCGGGTCCCGCAACCGGATCGCGATGCCGAAGCTCCGCGAGGCGCTCGCGGACACCGGGTTCGACGCGGTGAAGACGTACCTCCAGAGCGGGAACGTCGTCCTCTCGAGCCGCGCGTCGCCCGACGCGGTGGCACGCAAGGTCGAGCGCCTGATCGCCGACCGGTTCGAGCTCGAGATCGACGTCGTCGTGCGAACGCGCGACGAGCTCGCCGAGGTCGTGCGGCGCAACCCGCTCGGCAAGGTGGCCGCGAACCCGAAGCTCTACCAGGTGAGCTTCCTCGCAGCGAAGCCCGATCCCGACGTCGTGTGTAAGCTCGCGGCCCTCGCCATCCCGTCCGAACAGCTCGTCGCCGACGGGCGCGAGCTCTACGCCTGGCACCCGGACGGCGTCGCCCGCTCCAAGCTGTGGGCGGGCCTCGCGGGCCGCGGCTTGGGCGTTGCCGCCACCGCCCGCAACTGGACGACGGTGACGAACCTGCTCGCGCTGGCCGACGAGGAGGTTTAGCCCTCCAGCCGCAGGCCGTGCCGCTCGGCGAGCACGGGGATCGTGCCGAAGTCGATGTCGAGGTCGTACCGCGCGACGACCTCGCCGATCGCGGCCTCGTCCCGCTCGGGCGCGGCCAGCAGCGGCGCGAGCTCGCGGAAGTAGCTCTCGAACCCGGCCGGCGAGATGAGCTCGAGCAGGCGCGCCGGCTCGTCGCCCGCGTTCCAGAACGCGTGCGGGACGCCGCGCGGCTTGCTGACGAGGTCACCGGGGCCCGCCTCGAGCACCTCGTCCCCGAGCTCCAGGCCGATCCGGCCTTCGAGCACGTACGAGTACTCGTCCTCGTTCCGGTGCGTGTGCAGCGGCGCCCCGAGCGCGCGCGGCGGAAGCAGGTGCTCGACGAGGCTGAACGCGCCTCCCGTCGCTTCTCCGTCGATCACGAAGCGGGCGCCGAGGGCGAGCAGGTTGACGCTCTCGCCCTCCTCCGGGCCGAGCAGGTGGTGACCGGCTGCTTGCACGTTCCTCTCCTTTCGTTGTCCTGGCGCTGGCCCGTCCGTAGGGGATCAGCGGGCGTCGATGCCGACGTGCGCGGACGTCGTGTCCTGCAGGTGGTCCGCGGCGGGCAGCGTGAGCGTCGCGAGCACGAGCCCGGCGGCGAGCACGCTTCCCACGAGGCTTGCGCGGAGCGCCAGCCCCGGCACTCGGCGCCCGAGAGCGCGGAGAAGCGTCGGCGCACGCGTGAGGACGTGCAACCCTACGGCGACGACCCAGACGACGAAGCTCGCCTTGTGCAGGCCGACGATCGGGCCCTGGGTGCGGTCGAGCGCGAGCAGGGCGACGCCGGTCGCGAACACGACGACGGTCGAGGCGACGACGACCGGCGCGACGAGCATGCGCAGCACGACGTGCGGCGGCCCCCGCCGGACGTACTCCTCTGCACGGAGGTAGTACCGGAGCATCCGCCAGCCGGTGCTCGCGAGCTTGAGGGCGACGACCGGGATCAGGAGCATCCCGACGAACGCGTGCACCGTCAGGAGTGACGTGATCCGGAGCAGCGTCGCTCCCTCGATCGCAAGGAGCACCACCAGGAGCGTCGCGACGAGCGCGGTCAGCTGCTCGTTCGCCTCGCTTCCGCCGCGGAAGAGCCGCCTCGACATCCGCCCAGTCAAGCAGAGAGCTCGTCCCGGAGGCGGCCCGCAACTTCGCGAAGTCGCTCGAGCGCCTGCGCCTCCTCGTCGCGGTTCTGGGCCAGCGACCCGACCACCTCCTCCCGGCCGAGGGCTCGTGCCAGCTCGATCAGCACCTCGTAGCCCGCGAGCTCGAGGTGCTCCGTCTGGATCGCCGCGCCCGCGTGGAAGAGGTCGGCGAGCCGCGGCTCCGCGATCTTCGCCACCACCTCCCCGTGTTCCGCCGCGAGCGCCGCAGCCGGCGCGCTGCGGGCCGACGCGGGCTCGGCGCCGAGCGCGCGGAACGCTTCCTCGACACGGGCGACGTGGCCGTGCGTCTGCGCCAGGTGCTCCTCGACCGCGGCGACGAGCGATTCGCTCCGCACCTGCTTCCGGAGCGTCGGCAGCACCTCGAAGACGAGCATCCGCTCGACCCACAGCATCTGCCCCAGCAGCTGGAGGAAGAGGTCGCGCGGGCTCGAGAGCTTGTCGCTCATACCCGCTTTGCCTTCAACAGACCGGCGAGCCGGTCGGCGAGCGCCATGATGACGAGCGCAGGGTTCGCGGCGCCTTGCGTCGGGAAGACGCTGCCGTCGCAGACGAGCAGGTTCGGCACCTCCCACGACCGGTGGCGGGAGTCGACGACCGAGTCCTCGGGACCGAAGCCCATCCGGCAGCCGCCGACGAGGTGCGCGTACCGGTCGATCTTCAGCGTCTCCTGCGCCTCGGCGCCGTCCCAGATCTCCTCGAGGATCTTCGTCCCGAAGGCGATGTTCGCCTTGTCGTTCTCGCAGAGGCTGTAGCTGAACGTCGCGACGGGCATCCCGTTCGCGTCGGTCTCTCCCGCAAGCGTGACCCGGTTCTCGGCCTCCGGCAGGAGTTCGGAGAGGATGCCGAGGACGCTCCAGTGGTTGTAGTCGCGCATGTACTCGCGGAGGGACTGTCCCCAGTGCCCCTCGGCGGTCACGTGCTCGGCCCAGCCGATCGGGAGCGGCGAGATCGTCTGGATCGAGAAGCCGCGCGCGAAGCCCCGCGCCTCGTCGGTCTCGTAGAACTGCTCGGACGAGATCTCCGGCGGCGGCGCCTTGTACATCCGCAGCTCGTAGGGGAAGCGGGCGGCGACCTGCGTCGCGCCCTGCACCATGACGTAGCGGCCGACGTGGTCGCTTCCGTTCGCGAGCCCGTTCGGGAAGCGGCGGCTCGTCGAGTGCAAGAGCAGCCGCGGCGTCTCGATCGCGTACCGCTCGAGTCGTCGACCTCGACGCGCATGACCATCGACTCCGCCCGCACCTCGACGCCGTGCTCGATCGCGTCGGGGAGGTGCGTGATCAGCGGGCTCGCCTTCGCGTTCACCTTGCAGCCCTGGAGGCAGAAGCCGCGGTAGATGCAGTGCGGGCGGTTCCCGAACTTGCCGTTCGTGATCGCCACCGGTCCGACGCGCATCTCGATCCCGTGCTTCCGCGCTCCCTCCCAGGCAAGCGACGCCGCGCCCGTGACCGGATGCGGCCCGTGCGGGTAGGAGTGCGGGTCGCCCCACGGCCAGTCCTGCCCGGCCACGGGCAGCTCGCGCTCGAGCCGCTCGAAGGAGGGCTTCAGGTCCCAGTAGGAGATCGGCCAGTCGGCGCCGACCCCGTCGCGCGTGCGGACCTCGAAGTCGGAGGGATGGAAGCGCGGCGTGTAGCCGGCGAAGTGCGTCATCGACCCGCCGACGCCGATCCCCGAGTTGTTCTTGCCCATCTCGATCGGGTCGTTTCCCCCGACGACGCGCGTGTCCGTCCAGTAGATCGGGGCCGAGGCCTTCTCGTCGGAGACCCAGTCGCGGTCCGGGTCCCAGAACGGCCCCTTCTCCAGGATCACGACCCTCCACCCCGCGCGCGCAAGCCGCTGCGCCAGCGTGATCCCGCCGGCGCCCGCGCCCACGACGACGAGGTCGACGGCGTCCTGCCTGCCGTAGCGCCGCATCCGGTCGAGGTTCCGGAGGCCGCGCTCGTGCGGGTGGAGGAGCCACGGCGAGTCGTTCTCCTCCGGCATCGCGAAGGCGCCCTTGCGGAAGAGCGTCCGGAGGCTCACTGACGCACCGGGTCGACCGCGAACGCCTGCTCGCCCTCCCACTCCTCGCGCTCGGCCTTGTCGATGTGCGGGCTGCCGAAGCGGGAGTACCCGCGCGGGTAGGCGGGCCCGCCGAAGCCGATCTCGTTCCATGCCCAGGGGTGCGCGTAGAAGGCGTCGCAGACGTGGCGGAGGACGAGCGCCCACGCGCGGCTGACGTTGAGCCCGCTCCAGGCACCGCCGTGCAGCTCGGCCTGCGAGAAGCGGCGGCAGATGTCGAGGCGGGTCGGCTCTCCGGCTTCCGCGAAAGAGGCTGCGCCGAGCGCGCGGGCCTCGTCGTCGAGCCCGCGGGCGACGAGCCGCCACACCTCCGGGTCCTCCGGCATGTCGAAGTAGCGGTAGCCGTCGCCGCTTCCGTCGTGCAGCTTCTCGTCGATATAGGCCGCGACGGGGATGCGCGGCTCGGCGTCCTGCGCCGTGACCGTGTCGCAGAAGGCCTTCACCGTCTCGCGCTCGCGCTCGTCGAAGAACCGGAACGGCGGCGGGTTCTCGACGCGGGCGAGGACGACCTTGCGCGTGACCTCGTCCCAGTGGCCGGCCTCGGCCAGGACGTCGTAGTCCGGGTAGCGGCCGATCATCTGCGGCGTCGTGCCGCGGCGCTGTCTCGGTAGCTCAGGTCTCACGCTTGACGATCGCTGCGACCAAGCCGAAGGCGCCGACCATGCAGAGCGACCCGGGCGCGAGGAGCGGCGGGCCCATGACGAGGTTGTACGTCGCCTCGCCGAAGCCGCCCGGCTTGGCGCGGACGCCTCGGATATGCGTGACGATGCCCACGAGGCCGTCGACGAAGTAGAGCGCCGACACGGCCGGCAGCACCGTCCGGGCCGCCCGCGCGGAGAAGACGCCGGCGATCCCGGCCGCCGTCAGCGGCGGCGTCAGCCAGATCGGCGTCCACATCCACTTGTCGCCGAAAGACGCCTTGTAGTGCTCGAGGTAGATCTCGAACCCGAGCGGCGGCGCGCTGAACGCCGTCGCCGCCGAGAGCAGCTTCTGGGCGCGGCCGCGGCGGAGGTTGCGGACGACCCTGCGGATCACGCCGCCCACCGCTCCGCGTCGGCGCGCTTGGGCTCGAGGCCGTGGCCGGGCCGGGAACGGTCGGGCCGCAGACGGCCGTCCTCCGGCTCGAGCGTGCCGTCGAAGAGCATCCGCTCGACGCGCACGTGGTCGTGGAAGTACTCGAGGTGGCGGAGATCGGCCACTGCGCACAGGGCGTGCGCGCTGATCTGCGGCGCACAATGTCCGGAGATCTCCAGTCCGTGAGCAGCCGCCAGGCCGCTCGCGGAGAGAAGGCCGGTGATCCCGCCGCAGCGCGTGACGTCGGCCTGGAGGCAGTCGACGCAGCCGAGCAGGTTGCGGAAGTCGGCCGGCACGTAGGCGTACTCGCCGGCCGCGATCTCGAGACCGGCGGGCGCGCGCTTGCGGAGGAGCCGCAGGCCCTCGAAGTCCGCCGAGCTGACCGGCTCCTCGAACCAGCGCACGTCCCACTCCCGCGCGTAGCGCTCCGCCCACGCGAGCGCCTGCTTGCGCGAGAAGGCGCCGTTCGCGTCGACGTAGAGCTCCGTCTCCGGGCCGATCGCCTCGCGCACCGCGTCGAGCCGCGCCGGATCCTCCTCGGGCCGCCGGCCGAGCTTCATCTTCACGCGCGGGATTCCCTCCTGCACCCAGCCGCCGAGCTGCTCCGCGAGCCGCTCGAGCGAGTACGAGCAGAAGCCGCCGCTCCCGTAGATCGGCACCTCGTCGTGCGCGCGCGGCAGCACGTCGACGAGCGGCAGGTCGAGGAGCCGCGCCTTCAGGTCCCAGAGCGCCGTGTCCACGGCGGCCACGGCCATGAAGCCCATGCCGGGCCGGCCGGCGTTCCGCAGCCGCGCCCCGAGCTCGGGCCACACAGCGGCGGGAGCGCCGGCATCCGTCCCGCGTACGACGTCGGCGAGCAGCTCCTCCACGACCGCGCCGACCGCCTTTGGCCCGTACGTGTACCCGAGCCCGGTCTCGCCGCCGCCCTGCGCCTCGACGACGACGATCGTCGTCGAGTCCCACTCGAGCGTCCCGTCCGACTCGGGCTCGTCCGTCGGGATCGTGTACGCCGAGACGGCGAGCGACTCGACCTCGACGCCGAGACGGTAGACCGCGATCACTTCCGGCCGGGGAGCGATTCCTTGAGCTCCTCGAGCTTGCCGAGCAGCGACTTCTCCATCACGCCCATCCGCTCCGGGTCGCCCTTCACCATGGCTTCGGCCATCTTCTTCGCCTGCTCCATCCGGATGTGCGGCGGGAGCGGCGGGATCTCCGGGTCGACCTTCACCTCGAGGACGACGGGCCGGTCGGCCGAGAGCGCCTCCTGCCACGCGTCGCCGACCTGGTCGCCGTTCTCGCAGTAGATGCCCTTGAAGCCGGCGAGCTCGGCGTAGCGCGCGTACGGGAAGTCCGGCAGCCACTGCGTGCCGGGGTACTTCGGGTCGCCCGAGAGCACGCGCTGCTCCCAGGTCACCTGGTTCAGGTCCTGGTTGTTGAAGACGCAGATCACGAGCCGCTGGTCGGGCCAGCGCTCGTGGTAGCGCTTGACCGTGAGGAGCTCGTTCATGCCGTTCATCTGGAAGGCGCCGTCGCCGACGAAGGCGATCACCGGCCGCTCCGGGTAGGCGAACTTGGCCGCGATCGCGTACGGCACGCCGGGCCCCATCGTCGCGAGCGTGCCCGAGAGCGAGGCCATGTTCCCGCGCCGCAGCTTGAGCTGCCGCGCCCACCAGTTCGTCGAGGAGCCGGAGTCGGCGGTGACGATCGCGTCGTCGGGCAGCCGCTGCGACAGCTCGTGGACGACGCGCTGCGGATTCATCGGGTCGGCGTCCTGCATCGCCCGGTCCTCGTTGATCCGCCACCACTCGCGGACGTTCTCCTCGATCGTCTCGCGCCAGGCGCGGTCCTCCTTGCGCTTGAGCCGTCCGTTCAGCTCGGTGAGCGTCTCCTTCGCGTCGCCGATCAGGAAGACGTCGACCGGATAGCGGATGCCGATCATGCTCGCCTTGATGTCGATCTCGACGCACTTGGCCTGCCCTTCCTTGGGCAACCACTCGGCGTACGGGAAGCTCGTCCCGACCATGAGCAGCGCGTCGCAGCTCTCCATCATGTCGTAGCTCGCCGTCGAGCCGAGGAGACCGATGGGCCCCGTCACGAACGGCAGGTCGTCGGGGAGCACAGTCCGGCCGAGGAGCGCCTTCGCGACGCCGGCGCCGAGGAGGTCCGCGGTCTGCTCCACCTCCTGCGAGGCGCCGAGCGCGCCCTGGCCGACGAGCATCGCAACCTTCTCCGCGCCGTTCAGGACCTCCGCGGCGCGGTCGAGCTCGGTGTCGGGCGGGATGATCCGCGGTCGCGCGTAGCCGACGCTCGAGTACACCGAGCCGTGCGTCCGCGGCGGCGACTCGACGGCCTTCTCCTCCTGCACGTCGCCGGGGAAGACGATCGTGCAGACGACCCGCTCGTCGGTCGCGATCCGCATCGCCCGGTCGACGAGCTGCCGCGCCTGCGCCGGCTCCATGCAGTACTGCACGTAGGCGGACACGTCCTTGAAGAGCACCTGGAGGTCGACCTCCTGCTGGTAGTCGACGCCGAGCGACGTCCGCTTCTGCTGGCCGATCAGCGCCACGACCGGCTGGTGGTCGAGCTTCGCGTCGTAGAGCCCGTTCAGGAGGTGGATCGCGCCGGGACCCGAGGTGGCCATGCAGACGCCGACCTCGCCCGTGAACTTCGCGTGGCCGCAGGCCATGAAGGCGGCCATCTCCTCGTGGCGGACCTGGATGAAGTCCACCTCGTCCTGCGCGCGGTCGAGCGCGCCCAGGAAGGCGTTGATCCCGTCGCCGGGATAGCCGTAGATCCGCTTGACGCCCCACTCCCCGAGGCGCTTCAGGACGTAGTCCGCGACGAGCTCCGCCACAGTGACTCCTTTCTCTCCGCTCCGAAAGATCGCGTTCCGCAGGAGCGCGGCGGCCAAACCTCGCTACGGAGCGAGGTCGGCGAGGCCTTGCAGGTCGACGCAGGTGACGCCCCGCGCGGTGACGAGCACCATCAGCACGCTGTCGCAGCTCCGGCAGCGGACGACGGTGCCCGGGGCCTCGAGGTAGACGACGAGCTCGGCGACGCGCCCGCTCGCGCCGCAGCTCCCGCAGACGCCGGTCGCGGTCGTCATCTCGGCGCCGAAGACCTCGACGAGGAGGCCGGCGATCGCGTTGCCGTCGAGCGCGTCCATCACCGTCCTCCGGTGGCTCCGAACCGCTCCGTCTTGATCCGGGCCGCGTCGTGGCCGAGCGCGACGAGCGAGCTCGCCGCCACCTCGACGAAGGCGGTCGGCCCGCAGACGTAGACGAGCGGGCGTTCCTCCGCCGGCCAGGCGACCTCGGCGAGGAGGTCGGCGTCGATCCGGCGCCGGTAGCCCGTCCAGCCCTCCGGCTGCTCGCGCGTGAGCGTCAACCGCACGTCGGCGCCGAGGCGCTCGAGCTCGTCGCGG
>VAXK01000355.1 GCA_005885565.1 Actinomycetota bacterium | reverse complement strand
GGGGTGCACGTGCTCTCGCTCTGGGGCGTGCTCCTGCCGGCCGCGATCTTGCTGCTCCTCGTCGCCGCGGTCGCGGAGCGGATCGAGCCCGGCCTCGGGACGCTGACCGCGGCGACGCTCGGGCTCGCGACGCTCGTCCTCCCCTTCACGGGGACCTTCTTCGCGCACGTCCTCTCGGCGCTCCTCGGCTTTGCCGCCTTCGCCGTCCTCTGGCGGGAGCGCGACGGGCCGCCGCGCCTCGCGCTGCTCGCCGCGGCCGGGCTGCTCGCGGGGCTCGCGGTGACGACCGAGTACCCGCTCGCGCTCGCGGGCGCCGTGCTCGGGCTGTACGCGGTCGCCCGGCCGCAGCCGATCCGGCGCGGGCTCGCCTACGCGGCCGGCGTCGCGGTGGGCGTCGCGCCGCTCCTCGCATTTAACTGGTGGGCCTTCGGCTCGCCCACCCACCTGTCCTACGGGGACGTGACCGCCGAGCACGGGACGGCGGCCAAGCGTGCGGCGACCGTGGGGCACCCGCCGCACCTCTTCGGGGTCTCCGCGCCGCGGCCGCGGGTCGCGCTCGAGCTCCTCCTCTCCTCCCGCGGGCTGCTCGTGCTCGGGCCGGTGATCGCCCTGGGAGCGGCGGGCGCGGTGCTCCTCTACCGCCGCGGGCGCCGGGCCGAGGCGCTCGTGGCCGGCGCGGTCGCCGTCGCCTTCGTCCTCTACGACGCCGGCTTCTGGGGACAGTTCGGCGGCTGGGGGCCCGGGCCGCGCTACCTGATCCCGACGCTGCCCTTCCTGGCCGTCCCGCTCGCGCTCGCGTGGCGGCGCTGGCCGCTCACGACCGGCGCGCTCGCGGCCGTGTCCGCCGCGATCGTGGTCGCCGCGACCGCGACCGATCCGCTCCTCCGCAACGATCCGGCGATCGGGCGCCACGGCGACGTCGCGGACCCGGACGTGTGGTGGCGCCTGCTCGTGCACGACCACTTCACGCGGACGGTCGCGACCGCGGTTGGCCTCGGCCGCGGGGTCGTCGGGATCGCGCCCTTCGCGCTCCTCCTCGCCGCCGCGATCGCGCTCGCCGTGCGCGCGACGGGTCGCCTTCCGGCCGGCCGGAACGACGTGGCCGGTGCTGGCGTCGCGCTCGCCGGCTGGCTCGTCACGCTGCGCGCTGCGCCGGTGCTCCTGCGGCACGACCGCTTCCACGGTGGCCGCCTCGGCGCGGTCGACGCGCTCCTCCTCGCGCTCCTCGTCGTGTTCGTCGTCGTGCGCGCCCTCCAGGCCGGTGCCGCGGCGGCCGCGCCCGCGCTGCCGCTCCTCGCCTTCGCGGTGCCTGCCGTCGACCGCGACCCGATCGTGGCGTTCCTGATCCTCCTCGCGGCGGCGATCGCCGCGACGCTCGCGCACATCCCGATCCCGCGCGCACGGGCGAGTGACGTTCGCTCGTAGCGCGCTCGCGCTCGGCGCGCAGGCGCTCGTCTTCGGGCCGCTCGTCGCCTTCCGGTTCCTCGACGGGGACGAGGGCGTGTACGCGTACGCCTCGCGGCTCGCCCTCCACGGACACGTCCCCTACCGCGACTTCTTCTACGAGCAGATGCCGCTCTTGCCCTACGTCTACGGCGCCTGGATCGGCGTCTTCGGCGAGTCTTGGTACGCCGTCCGCAGCCTGTCCGCGCTCGCCGCGACGGCGCTCGGCGCGCTCCTCTACCTCCACGTCGAGCGGCGGGCCGGCCGGTGGCCCGCGCTCGCCGCGACGTGCCTCTACGCGCTCTCCGGCCTCGTGTTCGGCTACTTCACGATCGTCAAGACCTTCGCGCTCGCGAGCCTCTTCCTCTTCGGGGCCTACGTCCTCGTCGAGTCGCGGCGCCCACGCTGGCTCGCGGCCGGGCTGCTCGTCGGGCTCGCCGTCGACACGCGGCTCGTCTTCGCGGCGGCGATCCCGGCCTTCGCCGTGCTCGCGCTGCGCCGGCGGGGACTGTCCCCGTTCGGGGCCGGACTCGCGGCGGGCCTCGTCCCGAGCGTCGTCTTCCTCGCGCTCTCGCCGCACGCGTTCGTGTTCGACAACCTCCGC
>VAXK01000031.1 GCA_005885565.1 Actinomycetota bacterium | reverse complement strand
GGAGGGGCGGGGGAGGCGGAGTCGTCGGGCTAGTAGTAGGGGCTCGCGCGGTGCGCGGAGCTCCGTGCGGGCGGCTGGAGGGAAGCGGGGTGTGTTCGCGTGCAGGCGCTGCTCCTGTTGACGCGCGCGCGTGGGGGGCTTGGCCCGGCGGCTCGCGCCGCCGTTCGCTCGGCGGGTGCGGTGCGAGCTAGGTGTGTGCGGCGTGCAGAAGCGCGAGCGTCGCCGGATCGCCACGGATCGGCTCCGGCGCGTAGGGCTGCTCGGAGCCGACGAAGTAGACCTCGACGCGCTCCTCGACCGGGGGGAGGCGCGCGCCGACCCGGCCGGCGGGCTTGAGCCGGATCCGCTCGATGAACTGGAGGTAGCGCTCGCGCTCGTATTCGCGCATGAACTCCTCGAAGCTGATCCGCTGCTTGGAGCCGCTGCTGCCGGGCGGGCGGCGCACGTGCGCGAGCTGGCGGCGGGTGAGCTCGAGTGCCTGCTTGCGCACCTTGAGGCCGTGGGCGAAGCCCTCGATCCCGAGTTCGCGCTGCAGCTCGATGCTGTCCCGGAACTGCTCGAAGTCGCGGCGCGCCGCTTCCACGGCGAGGAGCGCCTCGCTGTAGCGGCGGTCGCCGAGGATGACGGCCTCGACGTGCGGCTCGTGCTCGGCGGCGGCCCGCCAGAGCAGATCGTCGATGTGGGCGTCGAGCTTGCTCGCCTTCATGCCCGCGTGTGCGGGGCAGCGCTCGTAGGTGCAGGTGTAGGTCGTCTTGCGTTTGCCCGCGGGCCCGTACAGGGTCAGCTTGCAGCGCTTGCCACAGCTGGCGCAGTAGACGAGCCCACGCAGGCGGGCGTCCTTGGTGAGCCCGCTGCGGGGGACGTAGTCGTGCTTGACCTGGCCTGCCTCCCACTGCTGGTCGCTCAGGATCGGCGGGTGGTGGTTCTTGCGCACGCTCGGCGCGCCCCGGCGCCCGCTCTGGACCCGCATCTCGCCCAGGTAGGCGCGGTTCTTGAGGATCGAGCGCACACCCGACTTGGTGATCTCGACGCCCTCGCCCTGCAGCCAGCGGGTGAGCTGGCCGACGTTGGCGCCGCCGGCGCGGCGCGCATAGAGCTCGACGACGAGCGGGGCGCGCTGCTCGTCGACGACCAGCTTCCCCTGCTCGTCCTTGCGGTAGCCGAAGGGCGCTCTGCCCGCCAGGTAGACGCCGCGCGCGGCCGCGCGCTCGACCGCCGCCTGGAAGTTCGAGCGCGTGCGCCGCAGGTAGTCCTCGGCGAAGACCATCCGGATCTGAAACTGGAACTCGTCGCCCGGCCGCTCGGAGTCGATCCCATCGTGGACACAGACCAGGCGGCCGCCGGCTAGCTTCAGCCGTCGATAGGCGAGCGCGCCCTCGATCAGGTCGCGTCCGAAACGATCGAGGTAGGGGGTGATGATGCCCTCCGACTCGCCCCCCTCGACGCGTTGGATCAGACGCTCCAGCTTCCGCTCGGCGACCGCGGTGGCGCCGCTGACGTCGGTGTCCTCCTCGACCAGATCGACGCCGACCCCCGCCCGCTCGGCCCAGGCCCGACACTGCGCCTCATAGACCTCGGTCGCCTCCCCCTCGGAGCGCTCCCCCAGCCTGCTCACCCGGATATAGACGTCGAACATGAATCCTTGCCCTCTACGAGAGATATTACCAAAGTGTTCGATCAGGACGGCAACAACGTCGAGGTCCTCAGCCACAACCGCGGGGCGTAGGATCTCGGCGTGCCGGACGCAGGCGACGACGACCTCGTACGCCCGCACGTCGAGCCGGGCGGCCCGCTCGAGCGGATCTTCGGCGCCGAGGACGACCGGAAGGGCTGGGGCCGCGCGACGATCAGGCTGCGCACGCACCCGCTGCACCCCATGCCGCGGGTCACGCAGGCCGACCTGCTGCTGCCGAACGGCCAGAACCCGCTCAGGCTCGCGGGCGACTGCCTCGTCGTCGGCGCCCTCTTCGGGGTGCTCGCGTACTTCCCGCTCCTGCTCGTCGCGCTGACGACCACCGTCGACCTGCGCATCTGGATCGCCGTCGCGATGGGCGCCGCCGGGCTTGCCGCGGCGGCCTATGTCTTCTGCCGGGCCTGGTCGCCCGACACGAGGGATCTGGACCGCTTCTAGACTCCTCCCGTGGCGGCCGACCCGCTCTCTGACGAGCAGCGCGAGATCCGCGACCTCGTGCGCACGCTCGCGCGCGACCGGATTGCGCCGCGGGCGGCAGAGATCGACCGGACGGCCGAGTTCCCCTGGGACGTCGTCGAGCTCTTCCGCGAGCACGAGCTCTTCGGGATCCTCTACGAGGAGGAGCACGGCGGGCTCGGGGCCAGCTCGCTGCTCGCGCTCGTCGCGATCGAGGAGATCTCGAAGGTCTGCGCGACGAGCGGCCTGATCATCGCCGTGCAGAAGCTCGGCTCGCTCGCGCTCAGGCTGGCCGGAACTGACGAGCAGAGGGAGCGCTGGCTGCCGCGGCTCGCGAGCGGCGAGTGGCTCGCCGCCTACGCGCTCACCGAGCCCGGCTCCGGCTCCGACTCGGCGGCGATGCGCACCGAGGCCCGGCGCGAGGGCGACGAGTACGTCCTCAACGGCTCGAAGCGCTTCATCACGAACGCCGGCGTGGCCGAGCTGTACACGGTCTTCGCGAAGACCGGTCCGGGCGAAGGCCATTCCGGGATCTCGGCCTTCGTCGTCGAGGCGAGCACGCCCGGCTTCGAGGTGGGTCGGATCGAGCCGAAGATGGGGATCAAGGGCTCGACCACCGGCGAGATCTTCTTCAACGACTGCCGCATCCCGGCCGGGAACCTGATCGGCGAGGAGGGCGAGGGCTTCAAGATCGCGATGCGCGTCCTCGACCGCTCGCGGCCGGGGATCGGCGCGCAGGGCCTCGGGATCGCGCAGGGCGCCACCGACTACGCGCTCGAGTACGCGAAGAGCCGCGAGACGATGGGCAAGCCGATCGCCGAGCACCAGCTCGTGGGCGGGATGCTGGCCGACATGGAGACGAAGTGCGAGGCGGCGCGCGGGCTCCTCTACAAGTGCGGCCAGCTCATCGACGACGGCGTCGACGGCCCGGAGCTGACGAAGATCTCGGCGATGGCGAAGCTGTACTGCTCGGACGTGGCCATGGAGGTCACGACGAACGCCGTCCAGATCCTCGGCGGCTACGGCTACATCCAGGAGTACCCCGTCGAGCGCATGATGCGCGACGCGAAGATCACGCAGATCTACGAGGGCACGAACGAGATCCAGCGCCTCGTCATCGCACGCGAGATGGCGAAGGAGAACCGCGCGTTCCTTTTGGCGGGCGTGGCGTAGCGAGCATGCGCCTGGCGCAGAGCTTCGGCGCCGCCGCGACCGACTACGAGAGGGTTCGACCGGAGTGGCCGCCCGCGGCCGTCGACCGGGCGGCGGCGCTGCTCGGGCTCGGTCGAGAGGCGGAGGTCGTCGACCTCGCCGCCGGGACGGGGAAGCTCACGCGGCTCCTCGCCGAGCGCTTCGACCGGGTGGTCGCGGTCGAGCCCGACGAGCGGATGCGGGCGCTGCTGGAGATCGAGTCGCGCGCCGGAACGGCCGAGCGGATCCCGCTTCCGGACGCGTCCGCGGACGCGGTGTTCGTCGGCGACGCCTTCCACTGGTTCGAGGCGGCTGTGGCTCTCGCCGAGATCGCACGTGTGCTCCGGCCGCGGGGCGGGCTCGTGCTGCTCTGGAACGACTGGTGGGAGACGGACCCGCCGATCCCGGCGGCGGCGACCGAGCTTCTCCGGGAGCCGTTCGAGCGCTCGGGGCGCTGCTTCCGGGCCGACGTCCAGGCGTGGCGCGGCGCGTTCGACGGGTCGCGCTTCGAGGCGCCGCGCGAGGAGAGGCTCCGCGACGAGACGGCGCGGTCGGCGGAAGAGCTCGCGACGCTCTTCTGCTCCACCAGCTCGATCGCCTCGCTCGACGAGGCGGAGCGGGAGGCGCTGCGTCGCCGGCTGCTCGACTCGCTCTCGGGCGAGTACCGGCTCCCGGTCGAGATCGAGCTCGTGTGGACGCGACTCGCGTGAGCGCGCTCGGCCTCGACCCGGACTCGATTGTGCTCGACCTCGCGGCGGGGACAGGCAAGCCGCACCGCCGTTTCATGCGCACCACTCTGTACTGGACGCGGCTCTCTGCCTAGGCGCGCCGTCGTCATAGGGTCAGGCCCGAACGGGCTCGCCGCTGCGATCACGCTCGCGCAGGCAGGCCTCGACGTCGAGGTGCACGAGGCGTCCGACACGATCGGCGGCGGCACGCGAAGCGCGGAGCTGACGCTGCCGGGCTTCGTGCACGACCTCTGCTCGGCCGTGCATCCGCTCGGTCGCGGCTCGCCGTTCTTCCGCGAGCTCGCGCTGGAGGTCGACTGGGTCGATCCGCCGGCCGCGGCTGCGCATCCGCTCGACGACGGGACGGCGATCGTGCTCGAGCGCGATCTCGACGCGACGGCCGACTCGATCGGCGGGGCGGACGGGCGCGCGTACGAGGAGCTCGTCGGCCCGCTCGTCGACAACTTCGGAGCCGTCCTGCCGGTGGCGCTCGGGCCGTGGCCGCCGCCGCCGCGCGCACTCGCGGGGCTGGCGCGCGCGCTCGGGCCGGCTCGGCTTCAACGGACGCTGCGCGCAGGGCTCGCGGCCGCGCGCTCGCTCGCCGAGGCGACCTTCGAGAGCGAGCGTGCGCGGGCCTTCCTCGCGGGGCACGCCGCACACTCGATGCTGCCGCTCGAGCGGCGGCCGAGCGCGGGCTTCGGGCTTGCGCTGCTGGTGATGGGACACGCCGCGTCTTGGGGCTTCCCGCGCGGCGGCGCACAGATGCTCGCCGACGCGCTCGTCGAGCGGCTCGTCGACCTCGGCGGCGCCGTCCATCCGTCGAGCCCGGTCGACGAGCTCCCCCGCGCGGACCTCGTGCTCGCCGACGTCGTCCCGCGCGAGCTCATCCGCCTCTCCCGCGGCCGGCTGCCGGAGGGCTACGAGCGCGCGCTCCGCCGCTACCGCCACGGGCCGGGGGCGTTCAAGCTCGACTGGGCGCTCGAGGGTCCGATCCCGTGGCGCGCGGAGGAGTGTAGGCGCGCAGGGACGGTGCATCTCGGCGGCACGCTCGACGAGATCTCCGCGTCGGAGTGGGAGCCGTGGAGCGGGCGGACGAGCCCGAGGCCATTCGTCCTGCTCGTCCAGCACACGCTCTTCGACGAGACGCGCGCGCCGCCCGGCCGCCAGACGGCGTGGGCGTACTGCCATGTGCCGAACGGGTCGGTCGAGGACATGACCGACGCGATCGAGGCGCAGGTCGAGCGCTTCGCGCCGGGCTTCCGGGAGCTTGTCCTCGCCCGAAGCGCGCTGGCGCCGCCGCTCCTCGAGGCGAAGAACCGGAACCTCGTCGGCGGCGACCTGAACGGCGGGGCGGCCGACCTCGGCCAGCTCGTCTTCCGCCCGGTGCGGCGGCGGGTGCCCTACCGCACGCCGCTTCCCGGCGTCTACCTCTGCTCGGCCGCGACACCGCCCGGCGGGGGTGTCCACGGGATGTGCGGCTACTCGGCCGCGCGGATCGCGTTGCGCGACCTTCGCCGGCGCGCAAAGATCGCTTGAACCGGACGAGGAGGCATCGATGGCGGCAATCGTGGAGACGGTCGAGATCGCGAAGAGCCCGCAGGAGGTCTTCGCCTACCTGGACGACCTGAGCCGGCACGGCGAATGGCAGGGGGCAATCGAGAGCGTCGAGTTGCTGACGGAGGGGCCGACGCGGGTGGGCTCGCGCGCGGTCGACACGCGCCGCGTTCCCGGCGGACGCCAGCGGGTCACCTACGAGATCACCGAGCACGACCCACCGCGGAGAGCCGCGTTCCGCGGGCTCGACGGCCCGATCCGCCCCCTCGGCTCGATCACCGTCGAGCCGCTCGACGACGGCAGGCGCTCGCGCGTCACGCTCGAACTCGACCTGGTCGGCCACGGCATGGGGAAGCTGCTCGCGCCGCTCGCGCGCCGCGATGCGCGCAAGCACGTCCCGCAGGATCAGGCTCGGCTCAAAGAGCGGCTCGAGAGCGGCGCCGCTCAGTAGCCATATCCGCCGCTCGACTTCGTCGAGGTCGTCTGGTTTGTCGTCGTGCCGCCACCGCCGGCCGAGGCGCCGCCGACGACGAGCTTCGCCTCCATCCCCATCGCCCGGTGGCCGTCGATCGGGCAGTAGACCTCGTAGGTGCCGTTCTTCGAGAGGTCGACGGTGAGCTTCGCGCTCGAGCCCGGGGAGATCGTGCTCGTCTTCTCCTCGACGCCGTTGCCCTCCACCTCGAGCGCGTGCCCGATGGTGCCGGCGTTCGTCGCCTCGAAGGTCACCGTCCCAGGCTTCGCGACCGTGAACGACGACGGGGTGAGCTTGAACTCGGTCTCCTTGACCTTGATCGTCTGGCCGCCGCCGCTGCTGGGCGCGGCGACCGTCTTCGAGCCGCCGCTCTTCCCGCCGCAGCCCGCGAGGACGACGACGAGTCCGACGAGGAGCGCGAGGCGCTTCATGCCTGCCACTACGGGCGATCGGTCGTCGCCGGTTTGACGACCTCGAAGTCGGAGCCGTGCACGCGGGCCAGAGTATGAAAGCCGTTGTCGGCGAGCAGCATCCCGTAGCGCTTCAGTGCGACGAGCACGATGCGCGCCTGGCGCGGGAACGGCCGCGTGTCGAAGGACGCCTTCAGGCGCAGGCGGAGACCCATCGGCGGCAGACGCGGGTCGGTGGAGTCGCTCGCGAAGTGCCGCGCCGGCCAGACGTACGCGCGTCGCGTCCTGGGAGCCGTGAAGCGGAGCGCGTGCCTGATCGCGCCGCGCACGATCTCGTCGTAGCGCGCGAGCCCGGGCAGGATCGGCAGGCCGGCCGCGTCGGCGGAGGTCCAGCCCGCCGGCCGGAGCCGGTTCGAGCGCAGGCTCCAGATCGCGCCGGAGCCGGCGTGCCAGCGGCCGCCTACCTCCCGCAGCGCGTAGAGCTCGTAGAGCCGGCACGAGCTCCGGTCGGCGAGGATCGCGTGCCGGTCGCCTCCGCCCTCGACGTGCACGCCGGCCGGGATCGGGTAGGGGCCGCGGTCGCTCTCGTCGGCGTAGTCGAACACGACCCGGGAGCGCGGCGTACCGCGACCGACGACGTCGAACGGGATCCCAATCGGCGCGCCCTGCCACAGGCTGGAGCCGAAGTCGGCGTGGACGGGGAGGTCGCGGCCGATCGACGCCACGATCGTCGCCGAGTCGGCGACCACGGGAAGCCTGTCGACGCGCTGGTTCCACGGGTTCGAGGCGGGAAAGACGGGGCAGCCGGCGAGGCGCGGCGGCGCGGGCGCGGCGGCGGCGAGACCGAGGACGGCTGCGAGCAGCGGAAGCGCCTTCACAGCTCCACGGCCGGATAGCGGCCGCGCAGCTCGTCGACGAACGCGGTCATGCGCCCCGCGAGCTCGGCGTCCTCGATCTCGAGCACGTTCTCGGCGTTCAGCTCACCGGAGTGCGAGAGGTTGAAGCTGCCGGCGAAGACCGTGTCGTCGGCGACGGTCACCTTCGCGTGCATGTAGTCGTGGACGCTGCCGGGCGCGTACGGCGTCGAGCGCTTGCCCGAGAACTGCGCCCGCGTGAGCGCGGCCTCGAGCGCGGGCATCTTCCACGTCGCGTTGCCGTTCGCCTCCCACTGGCGCAGCACCTCCTCGATTTGCGTCACGTCGACGATGCCGGCCACGTCGACCTTGCCGTCGGAGACGACCTCCGCCAGCGTCCCGAGGATCGGGCCGGAGGTGATGACCGGCGAGGCGATCCGGACCCGCTCCTTCGCATGTCCGAGCGCGAGCGCGATCCGGTGCGCGAGCCGCTCGCCGCGCTTGGGCGAGAACCACGCACGCACCTCGCGGCCGTCGACGGCGACGGGATCGGTGTCGACCTTCCCCGTCTTCTCCACGTCCCTCGTCTCCCAGAGCTGGTCGAAGTCCTGGGTGAACCGGGCGGCGAGCTCCGGCGAGTCGACGGTGACGATCGCGTTCTCCTGCCGCGACCACGAGTCCATCGTCCAGTTCGTCGAGCCGGACCAGACGGACGTGCCGTCGCGGATCACGTACTTGTGGTGCATGAGGTCGGGGACGCCGGGGATGCCGCGGGTCGGCACGTCCAGCTCGTCGATCGTGCTCGGATCGCCCTCGGGCGGCGGCGGGACCGGCGCCGGCTTGCGGTGGTCCTCGTTGAAGGCGAGTCGCACGGCCACGCCTCGTCGGGCCGCGTCCTCGAGCGCTCCGGCCACCAGCCGCTCGGGCTCGTCCTCGAGGCGGAAGTCGTAGACCGCGACGTCGAGCGTCCGCTCCGCGGCGGAGACGAAGCCGGCCAGTGCGCGCGCGATCTCGACCGGCGTCTGGCCGCCGTCGGTGAGCGTCCGGATCTCGATCAGCCGGACTGCTGCGCCTTCGTCCGCGCCTTGTACGCGCGCTTCGCTTCCTGGTAGCGCTCGCGCGCCTCGGGCGAGTCGACGTCGCCGAGCGTCGGATGCGTGGGAACGACGTCGTCGAGGCCTTCGAGCCGGATGCCGAAGCGCTTCGCCAGCACGCCGAGCATGCCCCGAACCTTCATGTCGCCGAAGCCCGGCAGCGCGGAGAGGCGGCTCTTGAGATCCGCGCCGTCGGCCGCCTCGGTCCAGACGCGCTCGGCCCGGCCGCCGTAGTCCTCGACGATCGCGGCGGCGAGGTCCTGCACGCGCTGCGCCATCGAGCCGGGGTACCGGTGCAGCGCGGGCTTGCGCCGGAAGATCTCCTCCAGCGTGCCGGGGTCGGTGCGCGCGATCGTCTCCGCGTCGAGGCTCCCGAGCCGGCGCTTCAGCTCGAGCGGCGACGAGAACGCCTTCTGCACCGACACCTGCTGGTCGAGCGAGAACCCGATGAGTAGCGCGAGCGGATCCTGGGCGATGAGCGCGTCGGCCTCGTCGTCGCCGGTGAAGTAGAGCCGCTCGGGGGCCGCGGTCGCCACGGACTTGATCCTACAGCGCTGCGGCCAGCTTCTCGGCGATGCCGAGCACGGTGAGGTGCGTGTTCGCGCGCGGGATCGACGGCATCACCGACGCGTCGCCGACGTAGAGGTTCTCGACGCCGTGCACGCGCAGGTCGCGGTCGACCACGGCGCCGATCGCGCACGTGCCGCACGGGTGGAAGATCGCAGCGAGCGTCGAGCGGACGCGCTCCCGGTCGTCCATCTCGGCGACTCGGCCGAGGCGGCGGAGCGGCTCCGGCGCGGCCAGCCGGTGCGCGAAGGCGAGACCGCCGAGGAGGAGCTCCGTGTCCTCGGGCTCCGCGAGGAAGCCGTGGTCGATCTTCGGCGAGACGGTGGCGTCGGCCGACGCGAGGCGCACGGAGCCCTGCGAGCGAGGCTGCAGCGCGACGACGGTGAGGTGCGCACGTTCGCCGGTGCGGCTCACGACGGGAAGGAGGTGGACGTCCCACGTCCCGTCCGCGCAGCCGTCGGTGCGCGCCTTGACGGCGCCGTTCGTGAACGGAACGGGCGCGGCCCGCGCGGTCGCGTCTCGCAGCGCCTCGGTGCCGTCGAAGGAGAGCTTCACGGACGGGTGGTCGAGGAGGTTCGCGCCGACGGCGCCGTTCGCCTCGACGACGTCGATCCCGAGCCGGCGGAGGTCGTCCTCGGGGCCGATGCCGCTCCGGAGCAGGATCGCGGGCGAGCCGTACGCGCCCGCGGCGACCACGATCGTGTCGGCGGTCAGCTCGCCGCGGTCGGTCGCCACCGCTCGCGCGCGGCCGTCCTCGACGACCACCCGCTCGACGAGCGTCTCGGGGAGGACGGTCAGGTTCGGCCGCGTCCGCGCCGGATCGACGTACGCGAAGGACGCGTTCCAGCGCACGCCGTCCTGGATGTTGAACGGGCCGAAGCCGATCCCCTCGAGCGCGTCCGGGTCGTTGAAGTCCTCGAGCACCGGCAGCCCGACCTCGGCACCGGCGGCGACGACGCCCTCGAACCACGGCGAGAGCTCGTCGGCGTCGTAGACGCGCGGGCGGGGCGCGATCGTCCGCTCGGCGCGGCGGAGGTGCGGCTCGAGCTCCGGGGACGTCCAGCCGGAACCCCAGGCGTCGTAGTCCTCGGGCGTGCCCCAGACGAGGAGGCATGCGTTGTGCGCCGAGCAGCCGCCCATCACCTTCGCCCGGAGCGGAGTGAACCAGCTCTCCTCGGGGTTCCACTCGTGCGTCTCCGGGATGCCGCCCGGCTCGAGGAGCTCCTGCGGCCAGCCGCCGTCCGCGTACGCGCCGTAGTCCGGCCCCGCCTCGACGAGACAGACGGAGCGGCTCTCGTCCTCGGACAGGCGGCCCGCGAGCACGCAGCCGGCCGACCCGCCTCCGAGCACGAGCACGTCGTAGTGCCGCACGTGCGTAGCCAACCAGTCGGTCGGGTATGCCACAACCATGGATCCAGTGGAGGAGCCGAAGGACGCCGTTCAGGACGTCGTCGCGGAGGCCGGTCGCGGCCGCAGCGAGCGCACGCCCTTCATCGCGCTCTCCGGCGTGACGCTGCTCGTGGGCGCCGCGGCAGCGATCGTGATCCTCATCGCGTTCCTGGTCTACTACCTGGCGTAGCGAGCCCCAGTGGGTAGACCGGTTGTTTCAGACAGACGTCCGGGCTGAGCCCGAACGTCCTGACGACGGCACCGCAGGCGTCGATCGGTATCCGCGAGCGCGCGTATGCGACCTACGTCGAGCGGGGCGATCGCCGCGGCGCCGCCCGGCTGGCGCTCGAGCTCTCCTCGACGCACTTCAGGCGCCTGGAGACGCCGATGGCGCGCGGGTGGATGGCGCGTGCGGAGTGGTTGCTCGCCGACGAGCCGGAATCGCCCCAGCACGGGCACCTCGAGCTTCGGCGGGCGTTTC
>VAXK01000030.1 GCA_005885565.1 Actinomycetota bacterium | reverse complement strand
ATCAAGCGGCACCGCTTCAGCCGCGGCCCTGTGACCCACGGCTCGCACAACGTGCGGAAGCCCGGCTCGATCGGCGCCTCGGCCACGCCCTCGCGCGTCTTCAAGGGCGTCAAGATGGCCGGCCGGCTGGGCGGCAAGCGCGTCACACAGGTCGGGCTCACGGTCCACGGTGTCGATACGGAGCGGAACCTGCTCCTCGTCAAGGGCGCCGTCCCCGGGCCGAAGAACGGCATCGTCGAGGTGCGAGAGGAGAGGGCGCATGGCCGCGCCTAAGGCTCCCTTGCTCGACGGCGGCGGCAAGGCCGCGAAGCAGGTGACCCTCGAGGCCGAGATCTTCGGCGCCGAGGTGAAGCCGCACCTCGTGCACGAGACCGTGCGCGCGGAGCTGAACGCCCGCCGGGCCGGCACGCGCGGCGCGAAGACCCGCGGTCTCGTCTCCGGCGGCCGCGCCAAGCCGTGGCGCCAGAAGGGCACCGGCCGCGCCCGCGCGGGCACGATCCGGGCGCCGCAGTTCACCGGCGGCGGCCTCGCGTTCCCGCCCGGCCCGCGGAGCTTCGACGTCAAGGTGAATCGGAAGGCGCGGCGCGCCGCGCTCCGCGGCGCGCTAACCGCGCATGCGGCTGCGGGCACCTTCGGAGTCTTGGCGGACGACGCAGTGGCTGAACCCTCGACCCAGTCAGCGGCGAGCCTGCTCGCCGCGTGGGGAAAGGAGCTCCCGGCGGTCGTCGTCGCCGTGCCGGAGCAAGAGGTGGTCGCGAAGTCGTTCCGCAACCTCGACCGCGTCGCGGTGACCTCGCCGGGCGAGCTCGAGGTGGCGGCGGTCGTCTGGGCGCGCTCGCTCCTCGTCACCGAGGCGGCGCTGCCGCTCGTTCAAGGGAGGGCCTCGTGAGCCTCCATCCCAACGAAGTCCTGCTCGCCCCGGTCGTGAGCGAGAAGAGCTACTCGCTGATCGCCGACCGCAAGTATTCGTTCCGCGTGCACCCGCGCGCGCACAAGACCCAGGTCCGCCAGGCCGTCGAGGAGCTCTTCGACGTGAAGGTCGAGCGCGTCAACGTCTCGCAGGTGAAGGCGAAGCCGAAGCGGCGCGGCCTCCACCGCGGCACGAAGCCCGGCTGGAAGAAGGCCGTCGTCCAGGTGCGCGAGGGCGACACGATCGAGATCTTCGAGGGAGCCCAGGTCTAGCCATGGCATTGCGCAAGTACAAGCCCACGAGCCCGGGCCGGCGCTTCATGACCGTCTCCACCTTCGAGGAGGTCACGAAGTCGAAGCCGGAGAAGAGCCTCGTCGAGCCGGTGACGAAGAAGGGCGGCCGCAACAACAACGGCCGCATCACGACGCGCCACCAGGGCGGCGGGCACAAGCGCCGCTACCGCGTGATCGACTTCAAGCGCACGAAGGACGGCGTCCCGGCGAAGGTGGCGGCGATCGAGTACGACCCGAACCGGTCGGCCCGGATCGCGCTCCTGCACTACGCCGACGGCGCGAAGTCGTACATCCTCGCGCCTGCACGGCTACGCGTCGGCGCGACGGTCGAGTCGGGTCCGAGCGCCGACATCAAGCCGGGGAACGCGCTGCCGCTCGAGAACATCCCGACCGGCACGCTCGTCCACAACGTCGAGCTGAAGCCGGGCAAGGGCGGCCAGATGGCGCGGAGCGCCGGCTCGGGCGTGCAGCTCGTCGCGAAGGACGAGGGCTACGGCGTCCTGCGCCTGCCGTCGGGCGAGATGCGCCGCGTGCCGCTCTCGTGCCGGGCGACGATCGGCCAGGTCGGCAACGTCGACCACGAGAACATCTCCGGCGGGAAGGCCGGCCGCAGCCGCTGGAAGGGCAAGCGCCCGGCCGTTCGCGGCGCCGCGATGAACCCCGTCGATCACCCGCACGGCGGCGGCGAGGGCAAGTCGAAGGGCGGCCGCCACCCGGTCACGCCGTGGGGCGTGCCGACGCTCGGCAAGCGCACGCGCCGCAAGCACAAGGAGTCCGACAAGCTGATCGTCCGCGGCCGCCGCCGCGGCAAGGAGAAGCGCTGATGAGCCGAAGCTCGAAGAAGGGCCCGTTCGTCGAGGGGCGGCTGATGAGCCGCATCGAGGCGATGAACGCCACGAACGAGAAGCGAATGATCCGCACCTGGTCGCGGACCTCGACGATCTTCCCGGAGATGGTCGGGCATACGATCGCGGTCCACGACGGCCGCAAGCACGTGCCCGTCTTCGTCTCGGAGCAGATGGTCGGCCACAAGCTCGGCGAGTTCGCGCCCACGCGCACCTTCCGCGGGCACTCCGGCGACCGCCAGGCGCAGGTGAAGCGAGGGCGCTAGTGGCGACGACTGAGGAGACACGCGAGGTGCGCGCCGAGGCGAAGTGGGTTCGTAGCTCGCCGCGCAAGGCGCGGCTCGTCGTCGAGCACATCCGGGGCCGCACCGTCCCGGAGGCCCGGACCGTGCTCGCGTTCTCCGAGCGCGCCGTCGCGCGCGAGGTGGAGAAGGTGCTGCGCTCGGCCGTCGCGAACGCCGAGGCGAACCACGGCCTCGTCGGCGACGACCTGGTCGTGTCGGCGGCCTACGTCGACGAGGGCCCGACGATCAAGCGCTGGCGGCCCCGGGCGCGCGGCCGCGTGGCCCGGATCCGCAAGCGCACCTGCCACATCACCGTGAAGCTCCGGACCGTCGCGGAGCGTCCGAGATCGGAGCCTGCTGCGCCGGCGGAGGAGAAGCCGAAGCGCGCCAAGCGCGCTCCCGCGACGAAGAAGGAGGCGGCCGCTTAATGGGCCAGAAGGTTCATCCCGGGGGGATGCGCGTCGGCGTCATCCACGACTGGAAGTCGAACTGGTACACGGGCAAGAAGGAGTTCCCGGCGTACCTGCTGGAGGACATCCGGATTCGCGACCACATCTACCGCAAGCTGTCGCATGCGGGCCTGTCCGACATCCTCATCCGCAAGGACAAGCAGCGGGTCACCGTCGACATCTACACGGCGCGGCCCGGGATCGTGATCGGCAAGTCGGGCGTCGAGGTCGACGCGCTCCGTAAGGAGCTGCACGCGATCACCCAGAAGAACGTCCACATCAACATCAACGAGATCAAGCGGCCCGAGCTCGACGCGAAGCTCGTCGCCCAGTCGATCGCCGAGCAGCTCCAGAACCGCGTGAGCTTCCGTCGCGCGATGAAGCGCTCGCTCGCCTCCGCGATCCGCTCCGGCGCGCACGGGATCAAGATCGTCTGCGGCGGCCGCCTCGGCGGCACCGAGATGAGCCGGAGCGAGTCCTACTCCGAGGGGCGCGTCCCGCTGCACACGATTCGCGCCGACATCGACTACGGCTTCGTCGAGGCGAAGACGACCTTCGGCCGGATCGGCGTCAAGGTCTGGATCAACAAGGGCGAGATCATGCCCGAGGGCTTCGTCGGCATGACCCAGAAGGAGACCCGGCTCGGCGAGCAGGACCAGGCTCGGCGGCGGCGCGGCTCCGCCGAGGGCCTCGGCGCCTCGCGCGAGAGCGGACGAGGTCGCGGAGGCGACCGCGAGGGGCTCGGGCCCGTGCGCCAGAAGCGACGCGGCGAGGGCGGCCGCGGCCGGCCGGGCGCCCGCGACCGCGCGCGCGGCCAGAGCCAGAGCAACGTCGAGCGCCCGCGCACCGACGAGGAAGCCGTCTCGGCCGAGGGCCGCGAGCAGCCGACGATCGAGCCGCAGGTCGAATCGGCTCCGGCGCCGGTCGTCGACGCACCCGACACGACGACGCCGAAGACGCAGACCGAGGACGCGACGAAGCTCGAGAAGGGCGAGGACGAGAGCTGATGCTGCTCCCGAAGAAGACGAAGTTCCGGAAGGTCCAGCGCGGGCGCCGCCGAGGCACCTCGAAGGGCCAGACCCAGGTGCAGTTCGGCGACTTCGGCCTGAAGTCGCTCGAGGCGGCGTGGATCACGAACCGGCAGATCGAGGCGGCCCGAATCGCGATGACGCGCAAGATCAAGCGCGGCGGCAAGGTCTGGATCAACGTCTTTCCGGACAAGTCCGTGACGGCCAAGCCGGCCGAGACGCGGATGGGCTCCGGGAAGGGTTCGCCCGAGCACTGGGTCGCCGTCGTGAAGCCCGGCCGCGTGATGTTCGAGCTCGCGGGCGTGCCCGAGCCGCTGGCCCGCGAGGCGCTCGAGCTGGCGGGGACGAAGCTGTCGGTGAAGACGAAGGTCGTGAAACGAGAGGCTGATCTGTTTGCGAGCTAGGGAACTGAGAGATCTGACGGACGACGAGCTGGAGCGCCGGCTGCACGACACGCGGCAGGAGCTCTTCAACCTGCGCTTCCAGTCGGCGACGGGCGCGCTCGAGAACAGCGCGCGCCTGCGGACGACGAAGCGCGAGATCGCGCGCATCCTGACGGTCAGGCACGAGCGCGAGTCGAGTCTGGAAAGGCACTAGATGGCACGGAAGCGAAACGACGAACCCGAGAACCAGGTCGAGCCCGAGGCGATCGAGACCCCCGAGCCGGAGGCTGCCTCCGAGCCCGAGGCGCCGGTCGCTCCCGGCGACGACGCACCGGCGGAGGAGGAGCCGGAGCCCGAGTCGGAGCCGGCCGAGCAGCCGCCTGCGTCGGAGCCGACGGAGGTCCCGGCCGCCGAGCCGCCCGAGGAGGCCGCCGAGGCTCCGGCCGAGGAGGCCCCGGTCGCCGAGGCGGAGCCCGAGCCCGACGTCGAGGCGGAGGCCGCCGCAGCCGAGGCTCCTCCGCCGCCCGCGCAGCCCGAGCCCAAGCCGAAGCGCAAGCGCCTGCCGCGCGTGCAGCGGCGCGTCCGCACGAGGCCGAGGCGCGAGCGCCCGAAGGCGCGCAAGCCGATCACGCGCCTGCCCAAGCCGGAGCACGAGCGCGGACGCCGTCAAGAGCGCCGCGGCGTCGTCGTCTCGAGCGCGATGGACAAGACGATCGTGGTCGAGGTCGACACGATCAAGGCGCATCCGCGGTACAAGAAGGTCGTCCGCCGCTCGACGAAGTTCCACGCGCACGACGAGCGCAACGAGGCGAAGGTCGGCGACGTCGTCCGCATCGTCGAGACGCGGCCGCTCTCGAAGACGAAGTACTGGCGCCTGGCCGAAGTGGTGGAGGCCGCCCGGTGATCCAGCAGGAGTCCCGTCTCCGGGTGGCCGACAACACCGGCGCCCGCACGCTGCTCTGCATCCGCGTCATGGGCGGCTCGAAGCGCCGCTACGCGCGCGTGGGCGACGTGATCGTCGGCACCGTGAAGACCGCGACGCCGCAGGGCGCGGTGAAGAAGGGCGAGGTCGTGCAGGCCGTCGTCGTCCGTACGAAGAAGGCCTACGGCCGCGAGGACGGAACGCAGATCGCCTTCGACGAGAACGCCGCCGTGATCATCGACAACCAGCGCAATCCGCGCGGGACGCGCATCTTCGGCCCGGTCGCGCGCGAGCTGCGGGAGAAGAACTTCATGAAGATCGTCTCGCTCGCCCCGGAGGTTCTCTGATGCCCACCACGATGCGAGTCCGCAAGGGCGACCTCGTCCAGATCCTGTCCGGCAAGGACCGCGGCAAGCAGGGCCGCGTCATCGAGGCTCGCCCGCGCGAGCGACGCGTCGTCGTCGAGAACCTGAACCTCGTGAAGCGCCACACGCGTCCCAAGCCGGTGAAGGACTCGAGCCGCATGGGCGGCCCGTCCATCATCCCCGGCGGCGTGATCGACAAGCCGGCGGCGCTCCCGGTGGGGAAGGTGATGCTCGTCTGCCCGGTCTGCAACCGGCCGACGCGGATCGGCGTGACGGAGAAAGAGATCAAGGGCGAGCGCGTGCGCCTCCGTGTGTGCCGCCGTGCCGACTGCGGCCAGGAGATCGACAAGTAATGGCGAGACAGCGCTCGAAGGACCAGAACGGGAACGGCTACTCGCCGCGGCTCAAGCAGCTCTACGGGAGCGAGCTGCGCGCCCGGCTCAAGGAGGAGCTCGCCTTCTCGACGGTCATGCAGGTGCCGACGATCTCGAAGATCACGCTCAACATGGGCGTCGGCGAGGCGAAGACCGACGCGAAGGCGCTCGACTCGGCGATCGAGGAGCTGACGACGATCGCCGGGCAGCGCGCGCAGATGCGTCGCGCGAAGAAGTCGATCGCGAGCTTCAAGGTCCGCGAGGGGATGCCGGTCGGCGCGCGCGTGACGCTCCGGGGCGCCCAGATGTGGGAGTTCCTCGACCGCCTCGTCTCGATCGCGCTGCCGCGCATCCGCGACTTCCGCGGGCTCGATCCGGCTTCGTTCGACGGCCGCGGCAACTACTCGCTCGGCATCCGGGAGCAGATCATCTTCCCGGAGATCGACTACGACTCGATCCAGCAGGTGCGCGGCCTCGACGTCGCGATCACGACCACCGCGCGGACGGACGAGGAGGGCCTGGCGCTCTTGCGCGGTCTCGGGCTCCCGTTCGCCGGCGAGAGAAGGGAGCAGTAACCAGGCATGGCCAAGAAGTCACTCAGGGTGAAGCAGAGCCGGCCGCAGCGCTTCAAGGTGCGGGGCTACACGCGCTGCAACCGCTGCGGTCGCCCGCGCGCCGTCTTCCGCAAGTTCGGCCTCTGCCGGATCTGCCTGCGGGAGCTCGCGCACCAGGGCGTGATCCCCGGCATGACGAAGAGCTCGTGGTAGGAGACGCGCGATGCTGACCGACCCAGTCGCAGACATGCTCGCCCGCATCCGCAACGCCAACAAGGCGATGCACGAGACCGTCGAGATGCCGACGTCCCGCCTCAAGCAGGAGATCGCCCGCATCCTCAAGGAGGAGGGCTACATCCGGGACTTCCGCGTCCAGAAGGGCGAGAGCTTCGATACCCTGGTCGTCGAGCTCAAGTTCGGGCGCAACCGCGAGCGCGTGATCACCGGGCTCAGAAGAATCTCGAAGCCCGGTCGCCGGGTCTACGCGGGCAAGGATCGCCTGCCGCGCGTGCTCGGCGGGATGGGGACGGCGATCCTGTCGACGTCGGGCGGCCTCGTCACGAGCCGCACGGCCGCCGAGCGCGGGATCGGCGGGGAAGTGATCTGCTTTGTCTGGTAGCGAGAGATGAGTCGAATCGGTAACAGGCCAATCGAGGTTCCGGCGAGCGTCAACGTCGCGCTCTCGCCCGGGCGCGTGCAGGTGAACGGGCCGCTCGGCGAGCTGTCGCAGCAGGTGCCCGCGCGCATGCAGATCGAGCAGCGGGACCGCGAGCTCGTCGTCAGCCGCCCGACCGAGCGGGGCGAGGACCGGGCGCTGCACGGGCTCACGCGGACGCTCGTCGCCAACATGGTCGAGGGCGTGACGAAGGGCTTCGAGAAGCGCCTCGAGATCCAGGGCGTCGGCTACCGCGCCGCGCTGCGCGGGACCTCGCTCGAGCTCAACGTCGGCTTCTCGCACTCCGTCGTCGTCGAGCCGCGCGCCGGGATCACGTTCGAGGTGCCCGCTCCGACGCAGGTCGTCGTGAAGGGCGTCGACAAGCAGCAGGTCGGCCAGACGGCCGCCGAGGTGCGGTCGGTGCGCCCGCCCGAGCCGTACAAGGGCAAGGGCATCCGCTACGAGGGCGAGTACGTGCGCCGCAAGGTCGGGAAGAGGGCCTAGCCGTGGCCGTCCTCACCAAGCCCCAAGCCCGGGCCCGCCGGCACAGGCGTGTCCGCGGCAAGGTCAGCGGCACGGCCGAGCGGCCGCGTCTCGTCGTGTTCCGCTCGAACCGCGGGATCGAGGCGCAGCTCGTGGACGACCTCGAGGGCCGCACCGTCGCCGCGGCGAGCTGGCTCCACCTGAAGAAGTCGTTCAAGGGCACGAAGACCGCCCAGGCGGCGGAGGTCGGCAAGCTCCTCGCCGCGAACGCGAAGAAGGCGGGGATCGAGCGCGTCGTCTTCGACCGGGGCGGCTACCTCTACCACGGACGCGTGAAGGCGCTCGCCGAGAGCGCCCGCGAAGGAGGGTTGAAGTTCTAGTGGCGACCAATGTCGCAGAGGCGAGAGAGCTCAAGGAGCGCGTGGTCGAGATCAACCGCGTCGCCAAGGTGGTCAAGGGCGGCCGGCGGTTCTCGTTCACCGCGCTCGTCGTGATCGGCGACGAGGTCGACCGTGTCGGTGTCGGCTACGGGAAGGCGCGCGAGGTGCCGCTCGCGATCACGAAGGCGGTCGACGACGCGAAGAAGAACCTCTTCACCGTGCCGAAGCACGGCCAGACGATCACGCACGAGGTGCTCGGCCGCTTCGACGCGGCGCGGGTCATGCTGCGCCCGGCGAGCGAGGGCACCGGCGTCATCGCGGGCGGCGGCGTCCGCGCCGTGCTCGAGCTGGCGGGGATCCGGGACATCCTGGCCAAGAGCCTCGGCACGACGAACCCGATCAACATGGCGAAGGCGACCGTCAACGGGCTGAAGCAGCTCCGCCGACCCGAGGACGTCGCGAGGATCCGCGGCCTCACGGTCGCGCAGGTTTTGCCCGTTCCGGCCAAGCCGCCGCAAGAGAGCGAGAGCAATGGCGAAGCTGAAGATCACGCAGACGCGTAGCGCGATCGGGCAGTCCCCCGCACACCGCGGCACGCTGCGCGCGCTCGGCCTGGGCAAGATCGGCCGCACGGCAGAGCACAAGGAGAGCCCGACGCTCGCCGGTATGCTCAGGAAGGTCCGCCACCTCGTGAGCGTCGAGGGCGGGAGCGAGCCCAATGCCTGACGAGCTGAACCTCTCGAACCTGAAGCCGGCAGCCTCGCGTCGCGACCGCAAGCGCATCGGTCGCGGGATGGGCTCGGGCAAGGGCCGCTACTCGGGCCGCGGGATCAAGGGTCAGAAGGCCCGCTCGGGCTCGCACAAGATGCGGGCCGGCTTCGAGGGCGGCCAGATGCCGGTGTACATGCGCCTCGGCAAGCTCCCCGGCTCGACGTCGAAGGACGCGATGCCGATCGGGCCGTTCCGCACCTCGACCGTTCCGGTGAACGTCCGCGACCTCGATCGCTTCGACGAGGGCGCCGAGGTGACGCCGGAGTCGCTCGTCGAGAAGCGCCTGATCAAGAACACGCGCACCGACGTGAAGATCCTCGGCGTCGGTGAGGTGACGAAGAAGCTGACCGTGCGCGTGCACGCGATCTCGAAGGCGGCGCGCGAGAAGATCGAGGGCGCCGGTGGCACCGTCGAGCTCCTACGGGAGGCGAAGAGCTAGATGTTCTCCTGGCTCACGAACGCCTGGCGCGTCCCCGAGCTTCGCCGCCGCGTCCTCTTCACCGCGCTCATCCTCGCGATCTACCGGCTCGGCTCCTGGCTCCCGGCGCCGGGCGTGAACTCGGACCAGATCTCGCAGTACTTCAACGGCAAGGGCGGCACCGTCCTCGGCTTGCTGAACCTCTTCTCGGGCTCGGCCCTCGCGCGCTTCTCCGTCTTCGCGCTCGGGATCATGCCCTACGTCACCGCCTCGATCATCCTCCAGCTGCTGACGGTCGTGATCCCGACCCTCGAGCAGCTGCAGAAGGAGGGCGAGGCGGGCATGGCCAAGATCAACCAGTACACCCGGTACCTGACCGTCGCCCTCGCGGCGGCGCAGTCGACCGGCTACGCGTTCCTCTTCAAGCGCTCGCACGCGCTGAACGCGAACGCTGGCCGCTTCGTGCTCATCATCCTGACCCTGACCGCCGGGACGACGGTGCTCATGTGGCTGGGCGAGCTGATCACGAAGCGCGGGGTCGGGAACGGCATCTCGCTCCTGATCTTCGCCTCCATCCTCGCCACGGCCCCGGCGGGCATCAACGCCTGGATCAACGGCGGGCCGATGGAGAAGCTCTTCTTCCCGCTCATCGCGCTCGGCGTGATCGTGGCCGTCGTCTTCATCCAGGAGGGCCAGCGGCGGATCCCGATCCAGTACGCGAAACGCATGGTCGGACGAAGACAGACGGCCGGCGGCTCGACCTATATGCCCCTGCGCGTGAACATGGCCGGCGTCATCCCGGTGATCTTCGCGGCCGCGATCATGGCCTTCCCGCCGACGATCGCGCAGTTCTTCCCGCAGACGCAGACCTTCATCAACTCTCACTTCCTGCCCGGGAACGTCACGTACCTGCTGCTGGAGGGCTTCCTGATCGTCGTCTTCACGTACTTCTACACGGCGGTCCAGTTCAACCCGGTCGACCAGGCCGACAACCTGCGCAAGTACGGCGGCTACATCCCCGGGATCCGGCCGGGCGGGCCGACGGCGCAGTACCTCGACCGGGTGCTGACGCGGCTCACCTTCCCGGGCGCCCTCTACCTGGCGATCGTCGCCGTCGCGCCGAGCCTGTTCATTCGCTACTTCGGCTTCTCGCAGGCGACCTCGCGCGCCCTCGGCGGCACGTCGGTCCTGATCGTCGTCGGCGTCGCGCTCGACACGATGCGGCAGATGGAGTCGCAGATGATGATGCGCAGCTACGAAGGTTTCCTGAAGTAGCGTGAACGTGCTGTTGCTCGGTCCGCAGGGGGCCGGGAAGGGGACGCAGGCGAAGCGGATCGCGGCGGAGTACGGGCTGCCGCACATCGCGACGGGCGACATCCTGCGCCGCGCGATGGCGGACGGCACGCCGCTCGGCCGCAAGGTGAAGCCGATCTACGACAGCGGCGGGCTCGTTCCCGACGACCTGATGATCGAGCTGATCCGTGCCCGGCTCTCCGAGCCCGACACGGAGCACGGCTTCATCCTCGACGGCTTCCCGCGCACGTTCGTCCAGGCCGAGGCGCTCGACACGATGCTGCGCGAGATCGACAAGCAGCTCGATCTCGTCCTCGAGCTCCAGGTCCCCGACGAGGTCGCGGCCGAGCGGCTCACCAAGCGGGCTACGCTCGAGGGGCGACCGGACGACACCCCGGAGGCGATTCGCCGTCGCCTCGAGCTCTACCACGAGGAGACCGAGCCGCTCGTCGAGTACTACCGCTCGCGCGGCAACGTCGTCGGGATCCACGGCGACCGGAGCGAGAACGAGGTCTTCGCCGAGATCCAGCAGGCGCTCGAGCAGGCGGGCGCGGTCGCGTGATCATTCGCAAGTCCGTCCAGGAGATCGAGAAGATGGCGGCGGCGGGGGCGCTCGTGGCCGAGACGATCGCGCTGGTCGGGGAGCACATCCGGCCGGGCATCACGACCGCCGAGCTCGACCGGATCGGCGAGGAGCACATCGCGAGCCGGGGAGGCGTGCCCACCTCGAAGGGCTACCGCGGCTTCCCGGCTGCGCTCTGCATCTCGCCGAACTCGGTCGTCGTCCACGGCATCCCTGGGCCGTACGCGCTCGAGGAGGGCGACGTCGTCGACATCGACATCGGCGTGACCCTCGACGGCTTCGTCGCCGACAGCGCGTATACCTTCCCGGTCGGCGATATCTCCGACGAGGCGGAGCGGCTCCTCGAGACGTGTCAAGGCGCGTTGGCCGCCGGGATCGCGCAGGCGCGGGTCGGCAACCGGGTCGGCGACATCTCCGCCGCCGTCCAGGACGTGAGCGAGGACGCCGGCTTCGGCATCGTCCGCAGCCTCGTCGGCCACGGCGTCGGCCGCTCCTACCACGAGGAGCCGCAGATCCCGAACTTCGGCCGGCCCGGGCGGGGCCCGGTGCTCAGCGAGGGCATGACCCTCGCGATCGAGCCGATGATCACCGCCGGCCGCCCGGAGGTCCACGTCCACGACGACGGGTGGACGATCTCGACCGCCGACGGGTCGCTCGCGGCCCACTTCGAGCACACCGTCGCGGTCACCGAAGCGGGCCCGCGGATCCTGACGACGAGCGCAGTCCCTTTGCTACGATGACGCGGCGCCGCAGGGCGTTTCTGTGTGCGCTCGAAACTCTTTCACCGCGCTCGCCGAGCGCGGTTTTGTACGCATGAAGGTCAGAGCATCCGTCAAGCCCATGTGCGAGCGGTGCCGCGTCATCAAGCGGCACGGCACGACCATGGTCATCTGCACGAATCCGCGTCACAAGCAGCGACAGGGGTAGGAGGCCAGTTGGCACGCATCGCAGGAGTGAACCTGCCGAATCAGAAGCGCCTCGAGGTGGGGCTGACCTACATCTACGGCATCGGCCAGTCCAGCGCTCGCCAGGTCTGCGCGGCGCTCGGCGTCTCGAAGGACACGAAGGTCCGTGACCTCACCGACGAGGAGGTCACGAAGCTCCGCACCTACATCGACGAGAACCTCGAGGTCGAGGGCGACCTCCGCCGCGAGCGCTCGCAGGCGATCAAGCGCCTGGGCGAGATCGGGGCCTACCGCGGCATCCGGCACCGGCGCGGCCTGCCCGTGAACGGCCAGCGCACGAAGACGAACGCCCGCACGCGCAAGGGCCCGAAGAAGACCGTCGGCCGCGGCAAGAAGGCAGCGAAGTAGCGTGGCGCCTCCTAGGAGACCAGCGACCCGCGGTCGCACCCGCCGTCGCGTCCGCAAGAACATCGCGATCGGCCAGGCGCACATCAAGACGTCGTTCAACAACACCATCGTGTCGCTGACGGACAAGGACGGAAACGTCATCGCCTGGGAGTCGGCCGGGTCGGCGGGCTTCAAGGGCTCGCGCAAGTCGACGCCGTTCGCCGCCCAGGTGACCGCCGACTCGTGCGCCCGCAAGGGCATGGAGCACGGTCTCCAGAAGGTGGAGGTCTTCGTCAAGGGCCCGGGCTCCGGGCGCGAGACGGCGATCCGCTCGCTCCAGGCCGCGGGGCTCGAGATCCTCGGCGTGAAGGACGTGACCCCGCAGGCGCACAACGGCGTGCGGCCGCGCAAGAGGCGGAGGGTCTAGTGGCCCGCGACCTCGGCCCCAAGTGCCGCGTCTGCCGCCGGGAGGGCATGAAGCTCTTCCTGAAGGGCGAGCGCTGCCTGACGGAGAAGTGCGCCATCGAGCGCCGCAGCTATCCGCCGGGCGAACACGGCCGCGGCCGCATCAAGCAGTCTGAGTACCTGCTCCAGCTGCGCGAGAAGCAGAAGGCGCGCCGCTACTACGGCTTGCTCGAGAACCAGTTCCGCACCTACTACACGAAGGCCGCCAAGGGCACCGGCGTCACCGGCGAGACCCTGCTGCGGATGCTCGAGACGAGGCTCGACAACGTCGTCTACCGGCTCGGCTTCGCAGTCTCGCGCGCGCAGGCGCGTCAGCTCGTCCGGCACGGGCACTTCCAGGTAAACGGCCGCCGGGTGAACATCCCGAGCTACCAGGTCAAGCCGGACGACATCGTCACCGTCGCGTCCGGCAGCTCCGCCGAGCCCGTCATCCGCGACGCCACCGACCTCACGGCCTCCGTGGCGCCTTGGCTCCAGGCCGACCACGACGGCCTCACCGGGAAGATCCTCAAGTGGCCCGAGCGGGACGAGATCGACACGCCCGTGCAGGAGTCGCTCATCGTCGAGCTCTACTCGAAGTAGCACTCAGGAAAGGAAGAGATGGCAGTTCGCACCAGCCTGATGGAGTTTCAGACACCGAAGATCGTCCACGAGGAAGTCGACGAGCACCGCGGCGTCTTCGTGATCGAGCCGCTCGACCGCGGCTTCGGCTTCACGTTCGGCAACTCGCTCCGCCGCGTCCTCCTCTCGTCGCTCGAGGGCGCCGCGGTCACCTCGGTGAAGATCGAGGGGATCGCGCACGAGTTCACCACGCTTCCGGGCGTGCGCGAGGACGTGACCGACATCATCCTCAACCTGAAGAACCTGATCTGCCGCCTGTACGGCGAGTCGCCCGAGATCGAGGTGCACGTCGCCAAGTCGGGCTCCGGCACGATCACGGCCGGCGACATCGAGGCTCCGGCCGACCTCGAGGTCCTGAACCCGGACCTCGAGATCGCGAACCTCGCGAAGGGCGGCAAGCTCGAGCTGACGCTGACGATCGGCCGCGGTCGCGGCTACCTCCCGGCGGAGCTCAACCGCGGGCCCGAGCACACGATCGGCGTCATCCCGATCGACTCGATCTTCTCGCCCGTGCGGCGCGTCTCGTACGACGTCGAGGCGGCGCGCGTCGGGCAGCGGACGGACTACGACAAGCTCACCCTCGACGTCACGACCGACGGCTCGATCGACCCGCGCGACGCGATCGCGCAGGCGGGCGAGATCCTCATTCGCCAGCTCGCGATCTTCACCGACCTGGAGAAGATCGAGGGCTTCGGGGAGACGCCGGCCGCCGCGGGCGACGGCGCGGGGCCCGAGATCCCGCTGGCGCACGGGATGGAGAACTTCCCGATCGAGGAGCTCGAGCTCGGCGTCCG
>VAXK01000207.1 GCA_005885565.1 Actinomycetota bacterium | reverse complement strand
TGGGGACGCAGTGGCACGAGCTCGAGCAGCTCGCCGTGCTGGAGGGCATCCCGTCGATCAAGTACGCGATCAGATCGGCGCAGGGCCTCTCCGACGGGGACTTCTTCCACCGGCTCGGCCTGCTCGACGAGCGGATCGGGGCGCTGACGCTCGCCGAGCGCCGCGCCGGTCACGCCCTGGCCTGCGCCGCGGTCTCCGCCGCTCGCGCGAGGTCCGGCGCCGCCGACGGCGTCCGCTGTGCGCTCCAGGGCTTCGGCAACCTCGGCCGCGGCGCCGCGCAGTCGCTCGCCGACCACGGCGTCGTGCTCGTCGCGGTCGCGGACGAGCACGGCTGCGCCGCCGATCCGGACGGGCTCGACGTCGAGAAACTGCTCGTGGCGCCGTACGGAACGCCGGTCGTCGCCGCAGCGACCGCGCTTCCGCGCGAAGCGCTGGCGGAGCTCCCCTGCGACCTGCTCGTCCTCGCCGCGACCGAGAATGCCGTCCCCGCCGAGCAGGCGGCCCGCATCCAGGCGCCCGCGGTCGTGGTGGGCGCGAACTGCGGGCTGACGGAGGAGGCCGAGGAGACGCTCCGGGCCCGCGGCATCCTCGTCGTCCCCGACTTCGTCGGCGGCATCGGCGGCTCGGCTTCGATGGAGGCGCTCTTCGGCTCCGTCCGGCCGCCCGCGTCGGCCGCGGCCGTCCTCGAGCGCACCTCGCACCTGGTGCGCGAGCTCGTGGACGACCTGATCGAGACGGCGCGCCGGGAGGACGCCTCGGTCCGGTCGGTCGCGCTCGAGCTCGCCGCGAGTCGGGCCGAAACGGACGGCGAGCGGCCCTACGGGTCCTGTCCCTACCTTGCTGCGACCGCGGCGGTGGGGGCCTAGGCATGGCGACGACGACGTCCAGGCGACCTGTGGTCGCCGAGCCCGCGCTCCGTCCGGCCTGCGACCACGCACGCGGCCACATCACCGACTCGTACTTCTACGGGAACAACTACGCGACGCCCGTGAGCCGGGCGATCTTCTGCGACATCTGCCGAGTCCAGCGCTGGCTCGACATCGAGGCCGCGCTCGCGCAAGCGCAGGGCGAGCTCGGCGTCATCCCGCCCGAGGCGGCCGCGGGCATCGCCGCGGCGGCCCGCGTCGAGAACATCGACCTCGAGTCGATGCGCACCGAGGTGATCCTCTCGCGCCATTCGCTCGTCGGGCTGCTCCGCGGGCTCCAGGCGGTCTGTCCCGAGGGCAGCGGCCAGTACGTCCACTACGGCGCGACGACGCAGGACATCCAGGACACGGGCCAGGTCCTCGAGATGCGCGACGTCGTCGACCGGCTCGAGTCCGACCTCGAGGGCTTCGTCGGCGTGCTCGCCGCCCTCGCCGGCCGGTGCTCGGAGATCGTCGCGCTCGGCCGCACGCACGCCCGCGCGGCGCTGCCGATCACGTTCGGCATCAAGGTCGCGAGCTGGCTCGACGAGATCCTGCGCCACGCGCGGCGCGTCGAGGCGATGCGCGAGCGCGTCCTCGTCGCGCAGCTCTTCGGCGGTGCGGGGACGATGGCGGGGCTCGGCGACCGCGGGCCGGAGCTGCTCGAGCGCTTCGCCGCCCGGCTCGGGCTCGGCGCGCCGACGATCGGCTGGCACGTCGCGCGCGACCGCATCGTCGAGTACGTCGCCACGCTGGCGGGCATCGCGGGGACGCTCGGGAGGATCGCCGACGAGATCCGCACGCTCTCGCGGCCCGAGATCGGCGAGGTCGAGGAGGCCTGGGAGCACGGGATCGTCGGCAGCAGCACGATGCCGCACAAGCGGAATCCGGAGCGGTGCGAGCAGGTCGTCGTGACGGCGAAGCTCGCCGCGGCGCAGGTCGGGATCGCGCTCGCCGGGATGCCCGGGGAGCACGAGCGCGACTCGCGGACGCTCCGCGTCGAGTGGGCGTGCGTGCCGGACGTCTCCCACTACTGCCTCGCGGCGCTCACGATCACGGCGGAGATCGTCGCCGGCCTGGAGGTGCACGCCGAGCGCATGCGGGACAACGCCGAGGCGGTCACCGACGAGATCGGCTCGGAGGCGCTCATGCTCGCGCTCGGCGAGCGGCTCGGAAAGCAGAACTCGCACGAGATCGTCTACGACCTGAGCCAGGCGGCCTACGAGGAGGGGCGCACGCTCCGCGAGCTGCTGCGGGAGCGGAAGGAGCTGAGCGTGCTGCTCGGCGACGAGACGATCGAGCGGACGTTCGACGTGACGGCGTACCTCGGCGCGTCCGCGGACCTGACCGGCGCCGTGGTCGACGAAGCGCGCCGGTGGCTCCAGGAGCGGGCCGCGCTCGCCGACGAGACGGACGCGATCGCCTAGCCGCGTCCGAGGAGCGCGCCGCCGTTCGCCTGGAGGATCTGCCCCGTGACGAACCCGGCGTCTCTGCCGGCGAGGTAGCGCACGAGCGCCGCGATCTCGCTCGGGTCCGCGCCGCGGCCGGCAGGGGCGCGGCGGCACCGATCCTCGTGGAGCTCCTGGCCCATGCGGTCGCCGTAGAACTCCGTCTCGGTGACGTAGCCCGGCGCGACGACGTTGACGGCGATCCCTTCCGGGGCGAGCGCGACGGCGAGCTCGGCCGACCAGGGATGGAGCGCGGCCTTCGAGCCGCCGTAGGTCGCCGGGCCTCGGAACGCGGCGATCGAGCCGATGGTGACGATGCGCCCGCCCGGGCGGCGGAGCCTCGGGAGGAGGGCGTGGGTGAGGAGGACCGCGGGCAGGACGTTGCCCTCGAAGTTGGTGCGCCAGTCGTCCCGCACGCCCTCGAGGCCGTTCTGTGGGTGCGCGGCGAAGTTGCCGCCTGCGTTGTTGACGAGCACGTCGACCGTCCCCGCTCCGTTCGTGATCTGCCTCGCCACTTCTGCGACCCACTCCGGCTGGCGCAGGTCGGCACAGAGCGCGTGCGCGCGCTCGGCGCCGAGGGCGTCGTTGATCGCCTGCGCGGCCTCGTCGAGCACCGCGCGGCGTCGGCCGAGGACGAACACCTCGTATCCGTCGGCCGCGAGCGCGTGCGCGATCGCCCGACCGATGCCGGTGCCGCCGCCAGAGACGACCGCAACGCGGGACTTCCCATGTTCTTCCATTCGTTGGCGAAAGATCGTATTCTGAATGAGACGAAGGTTCAAACTTTCTTCCATTAGTGGCTAATACCGATGGCCGTCGAGAGTCCTGACGCGCTCGTCTCGCTCGACGTCGAGCTCCTCGTCGAGACCGCGCGAGTGCGAACGGGTGCCGCGCCGGACGAACCCTTCGACTATCTCGACGCGCTCGAGGCCCTCGTTTCGTCGCTCGACGCCGAGGCCCGCGTGAACCCGTGGGGGAGGCGCCAGGCCGCCGAGGGACTCGTCTCCGCGCTCGCCGTCCAGGCGAACGTCCGGCGGCACGTCGAACGGCATCCCGAGATCGCCGAGGGCGTCGCCGCCCGGCCCGTGTTCGTCACGGGGCTTCCGCGTACCGGCACGACGCTCGTGCACAATCTCCTCGACCAGCATCCGGAGGTGCACTGCCCGCACTTCTGGGAGCTCATGGCGCCCGCCGGCAGCCGCGATTCGCGGGAGCACGAGCGCCTCGCCGCGGCGGCGCAGGCCTGGCTGGACGACTACCTCGCGAGGGCCCCGCGCCTACCGGCGATCCATCCGATGGAGGCCCGCCGTCCGGACGAGTGCCACCGCCTGCTCGGGAACGCGTTCCAGAGCCTCATCTACTCCGCGCGCTACCGGCTGCCGTCCTATACGGCGTGGCTGGCGCGCCGCGAGGTCGCCGATGCCTACCGCTTCCACCGCGTCCAGCTCGCGTGCATCACGTGGCGGATCCCCAGTGCAGTGGTCGGCCTGAAGTGCCCCTTCCACATGTGGCACGTCCGCGCCCTCCGGGAGGTCTATCCGGAGGCGAAGGTCGTGATGCTCCACCGCGACCCGGTGACCGCCGTCCCGTCGACGTGCAGCCTGTGCGCGACCATCCAGGCCGCGCGCTCGGACGCGGTCGACAAGCACGAGGTGGGGACGCTCTGGCTGGCGGAGATCGAGCGCGCTGTTGGCGATCTCCTTCGTCGCCGCGAGCAACTCGGCGACGACGACGTCCTCCACGTTCGCTACCCGGATCTGGTCGGCGACCCGATCGGGACGATGCGCCGCGTCCTCGAGTTCGCCGAGGTGCCCTGGACCCGGCCGGCCGAGGACGCGATGCGGCGCTGGCTGGCGGAGAACCCCTCCGACAAGCACGGTGTGCACGGCTACACGGCGGAGGAGTTCGGTCTCGACTGCTCCGACCTCGCCGAGCGCTTCGCCGCGTACCGCGACGCGTTCGCGCTCAGCTGAGCGCCGGAGCGATGCGCTCGAGGGCCGCGTCGAGGGCATCGTCGGGGACGGCGAGCGAGATGCGCGCCCAGCCCGTACCGCGGGCGCCGAAGCCCTCGCCGGGCGCGACGGCGACGCGGCTGTCCGCGAGGAGCGTCCCGGCCGTGACGCCTTCGGGCAGCCTGATCCAGGTGAAGAACGTCCCTTCCGAGCGGGCGCCGGTCGCTGCAGCGACGCGGTCTCGACGCGCCTCGTAGCGAGCGCGACGCGCCTCGACCGAGTCCTGCGGGCCGCTCAACGCGGCGATCCCGGCCTCCTGGACCGGCCGGAAGACGCCCGAACGCAGGTGCGTCGTCAGGAGGTTGATCCGCGCCACGACCTCGGCGTTCCCGACCACGAACCCGAGCCGCCAGCCCGCCATCCCGTACGTCTTCGACATCGAGTAGAGCTCGACGCCGACCTCCTTCGAGCCCGGCACGGCGAGGAAGCTGTGCGGCTCGCGGCCGTCGAAGACGAGGTCCGCGTACGCCAGGTCGTGGACGACCACCGTCCCGGTCTCCTCGGCCCAGTGGACGGCCTCGTCGAAGACACCGGGCGGCGCGCAGATCGCGCAGGGGTTCGACGGGTAGTTGAGGTACAGCGCCGCCGCCTCGCGCGGAAGCGAGGCGAAGTCGGGCGCGTACGCATCGGCCGCGTCCAGGCGGGCCCGCTCGACGCGTGCGCCGGCGAGCGCCACGCCCGAGAGGCAGTCGGGGTAGCCGGGATCGGGGAGCACGACCTTGCGGCCGCTGTCGGCGAGCACGAGTGCGAGCTCCGCGACGGCCGTCTTCGTGCCGGGCACGACGGCGACCTCCCGCTCCGGATCGAGCTCGACTCCGTAGAGCGATCGGTAGCGCTCCGCCAGCGCCTCCTTCAGCTGGGGCAGGCCGAGGGGCGACGCATACCCATGAGCGGTCCGACGGCGCGCAGCCGCGCAGAGGGCGTCGACCACGTGCGGCGGAGGGCCAACCTCGGGATTGCCGCGGCTCAGGTCGATGAGCGGCTCTCCCGGGCCGGCGGCGGCGGCCTCCACCAAACGACGCAGCGTTACGAAGTACTGCTCGGGGAGACGCGCGAGACGGTCGGGACGACGCGGCGCGGCGTCTCGGTCTTCCAATGTAGATCGCGACAGCGTGATGGTCATCCAGCAGTGGGAGACAGCGTACAAGCCCGGTTGTCTATTTTCATAGCTTTCCTCATTAGTCATTGGTAAGGTAGTTCGATCGCGAGCCACAGGACGACGCCCTCACTGCGAATGGTTGGAGCGATCAATGACTGAACAGATGACGCGCCCTGCCGAGACGACGCCCGAAGCGCGTCGGCTCCCGCTTCCCGCGCCCCGCAACGCGCACGGAACGCTGCCGCTCTCGTCCCTCCAGGAACAGCTCTGGTTCCTCGATCGCCTGGCGCCGGACAGGCGCGCATACAACGTCTCGCGGACCTTCCGGCTGACGGGGCCGGTCGACGTCGGGGCGCTGGAGCGCGCATTCGCGGACGTCGTGCACCGGCACGAGATCCTGCGCACCGTCTTCACGGTCGACGAGACGGGGCCCGTGCAGAAGGTCCTGCCGAAGGGCGAGGCCCGGCTCGTCGTGGAGGAGCTGCGGGGCCTTCCGGAGGACCGCCGCGAAGCCGAGGCGCTCCGACGGGCTGAGGAGACGATTCGAGCGCCGTACGACATCGAGCGCGGCCCGCTCGTCCGCCTCCAGCTCCTGCGCCTCGACGAGGAGTCGCACCTGATCGTGCTCGGCCTGCACCACACCTGCTCCGACGGCTGGTCGAAGCCGATCTTCTGGCGCGACCTGGCCGCGTTCTACAACGCGCACGTGAGCGGGCGGCCCGCGGAGCTGCCCGAGCTTCCGCTCCAATTCGGCGACTTCGCCGTGTGGCAGCGGCGTCTCGTCGAGAGCCCGGAGTTCCAGCCTCACCTGGACTACTGGATCGAGCGCCTGCGCGGTCTCGAGCCGCTCGAGCTGCTCACCGACCGGCCGCGGCCGACGACCCCCACCTACGAGAGCGACGCCGTCACCACGGTTCTCGAGCGGGAGGTGCTCGACGGCCTCCGCGCCCTGGCGGAGCAGTCGAACGCTACGCTCCTCATGGCGCTCCTCGCCGTCTTCGAGGCCGTGCTCGCGCGGCACACCGGCCAGTCCGAGATCGTGATCGGCACCGCGACGACGGGCCGGCCGATGTCGGAGCTCGCATCGTTGATCGGCCCGTTCATCAACGTGCTCGTGCTTCGCACCGACGTCTCCGAGGACCCGACGTTCCACGAGCTGCTCGAGCGGACGAAGCAGGCGACCGTCGAAGCGTGGCAGCACCGGAGCGTGCCGTTCGAGCAGGTCGTCGGCGCGGTCCAGCCCGACCGCGACCCGAGCCGCAACCCGCTCTTCCAGGTCGGCCTCCAGCTCCTCGACGCCTCGACGTCGGACGGCGTGGCGTTCCCGGAGCTCCAGGGTCTCCGGGTCGAGGGCGTGGAGATCGAGGTGGGGGGCTACCCGCTCGAGCTCTCGCTGGCCGCCACCGTGGCCGAGCATGGGCTCATCCTGCGCGCGGACTACGGGACCGATCTCTACGACCGCGAGCGCATCGCCCGGCTGCTGGCGCACCTGGATCGGGCTGTGCGCGCAGTGGTCGCCGACGACGGCCTGCGGGTTTCGGAGCTGCCGTTGCAGACGGAGGAAGAGCGGCGGCTCCTGATGGAGGAGTGGGGGCTGGGGCGGGCCGCCGACCAACCGCAGACGCCGGTGCACGTGCAGGTCGCGCAGCGGGCGGCGGCGGATCCTGATGGGGTGGCGGCTCGGCTGGAGGGCGTCGAGCTGACCTACGGGGAGCTGGAGCGGCGGGCCGGGTTGCTGGCACGCCGGCTGCGGGAGCTCGGAGTGAGTCGGGAGGACGTGGTCGCGGTCGCGCTGGAGCGCGGGCCGGACCTGCTGGTCGCGCTGCTCGGCGTGCTGAAGGCGGACGGCGCGTTCGTGATGCTCGACGCCGACCACCCGCACCGGAGGCTGCGCTTCATCCTCGACGACACCCGGACGCGGGTGGTGCTCACGTCCTCCGCGCTCGCGTCGCGGCTGCCGGAGCCCGACGGCTGGGAGCAGCTCTGCGTCGACGTCGACACGGACTGGGTGCCGGCCCGGGCGGAAGCGCCGCTCGAGGAGCTCGCGGACGAGAGCTCGCTCGCCTACGTGCTCTACACCTCGGGGTCGACCGGGCAGCCGAAGGGCGTGCTGGTCGAGCACCATGCGCTAACGACCTTCATCCTCTGGCTGGGCGGCGAGTTCGGCTTCGGCGCGGGCGATCGGCTGGCGCAGCACATGGCGCTGATCTTCGACTTCGCGATCGGGGAGATCTTCACCGCGCTGACGACGGGCGCCACGCTCGTCTTCGTGCCCGAGGCGGCGCGCACCGACCCGGCCGCGTTCGGCGAGCTGCTGGCGCGCGAGCGGATCACCTACATCGGCGGCCCGCCCGCGGTGCTGGGCTCGATCGAGGTGGGAGAGCTGCCGGAGCTGCGGGTCGTCGTCGCCGGCGGCGAGGCGTGCCCCGGTGAGGTGGCGAATCGGTGGCAGCGGGAGGGGCGCCGGTTCGTGAACGGCTACGGCCCGACGGAGGCGGCGATCGGCTGTGTCTTCTACGACTGCGAGCGGCGGGTGTGGAAGGGGCAACCGCCGATCGGCAGGCCGATGCCGCGCCGCTACGCCTACATCCTGGACGGCTTCGGCGGCGTGTGTCCGATCGGAGTGCCCGGCGAGCTGGTGATCGGCGGGGCAGGTCTCGCGCGCGGGTACCTGAACCAGCCGGAGCTGACCGGGGAGCGGTTCCTGGAGGATCCGTTCCGGCCCGGGGGGCGCTACTACCGCACCGGCGATTTGGCCGTCTGGTCGGAGGAGGGGCAGATCGAGTTCCTGGGCCGGATCGACGCGCAGGTGAAGCTGAACGGGCTGCGGATCGAGTTGGAGGAGATCGAGTCCGTGCTCCAACTGCACCCGGACGTGGCCGCGGCGGCGGTGAGGATCCAGGGCGAGGCGGCGAAGCAGCTGGTCGGCTACGTCGTCTCCGCGAACGGGGAGCTCGACCCCGCTGTCCTGCGCTCCTTCCTCAGCGAGGAGCTGCCGCACTACATGATCCCGAGCCGCTTCGTGCAGCTGGAGCAGCTGCCTCTCACCTCGGTCGGCAAGCTCGACCGCCCGGCGCTTGCGCAGGCCGCGCCCGACGCCGGCGAGGCCGAGGAGCCGGAGCACGTCCCGCCTTCGACCCTGACCGAGAAGCTCGTCGCGGCGATCTTCGAGACGATCCTCGGACGGGAGCGGGTCGGCGCCCAGGACAACTTCTTCGCGCTCGGCGGGACCTCGCTCCAGGCCGCGCGCTCCGTCCTCCAGCTGCGTGAGCAGCTCGGCGTCGAGATCGCGGTGCGCGACTTCTACGCGGCCCCGCGGGTCGCGGACGTCGCGCACACGATCGAGCGGGCCCGCCTCGCCGAGCGGGAGGACGGGACGCAGAAGGACGAGCTGGTCATCACGAAGCGGCCGGATCGCTCACGGGCGCCGCTCTCGTGCACCCAGGAGCAGCTCTGGTTCCTCGACCAGCTCACGCCCGGACGGGCGACGTACAACATCCCGCTCGTGATGCGGCTCCGCGGCGCCCTCGACGCGGGCGCCCTGGATCGGGTCGTGTCGGCGCTCGCGGTGCGGCACGAGGCGTTCCGGACCGGCTTCGTGGTCGAGGACGGCCGACCGGTGCAGGTCGTCGACGAGCCGTCCGCCGACGTGCGACTGATGGTCGAGGACTGGTCCGGCCTCGCGCCGGACGCGCGGCAGGAGCGGTTGCAGGCGTGGTTGAAGGAGGAGGCCGAGCGTCCGTTCGACCTCTCGCAGGACCGGATGTTCCGCGGGAGCCTGCTCCGGCTGGCGCCGGACGAGCACGTCCTCGCCATGACGTTCCACCACATGTGCTTCGACGGGTGGTCGGCGGGGATCGTCGCCGGGGAGCTGCGGCGCTTCTACGAGCTCGCCGTGGCGGGGCAGCCGCTCCCGGTGGAGGAGCCGCCGTTGCAGTACGCCGACTTCGCGGCCTGGCAGCAGGAGCAGCTGGCCTCGGGCGCCCTCGCGCGGCAGGTGGAGTATTGGGGGGAGCGGCTGGCCGGGGCGGAGCCGCTCGAGATCCCGTCCGACCGGCCGCGGCCGGAGGTGCCGACGAACCGCGGGGCGCGGCTCGTCTACGCGGTGCCGGTCGAGGTGCTGGAGGAGTTCCGCGGCCTGGCGCAGCGGCACGGCGTCACGCTGTACGCCGCGCTGCTGGCGGCGACGAATGCGGTCCTGTGCCGCTGGACGGGCCAGGAGGACGTCGTGATCGGCACGGCCGTCCCGGGGCGGAGATCGTCGCAGCTGGAAGAGCTGGTCGGCTGCCTCATCAACATGGTCGTGCTCCGCACCGACCTGTCCGGCGACCCCACCTTCGCGGAGCTGATCGCCCGGTCGATGGCCACGGTCTCGGGCGCGTGGGACAACGATCAGGCGCCGTTCGAGAAGGTCGTCGAGCGGCTGGGTGTGCCGAGGGACGCGAGCCGCAACCCGCTCTTCCTGTTCGGGATCGACCTCCAGAGCGAGGACGTGCGCGACTTCGGTCTGACGGGCCTGGAGACCGAGTTCATGCCCATCGACCCGGGCACCTCTCGGTTCGACTGCGCGATCAACACCTACGAAGGCCCGTCGGGGCTCGTCTTCCGCGTCGAGTACTCGACCGATCTCTTCGACCGCTCGCGGATCGAGCGCCTACTCCAGCAGTTCGAGCGTGTCATCCGCGCCGCCGTCGCCGACGACAGTCGGCGCCTCTCCGAGCTTCCGCTGCTCTCCGAGGACGAGCGCGAGGTCATGCTCGAGGAGTGGGGCCGCGGCCCGCTCGTCGACCAGCCGCACGTGCCGGTGCACACCCAGATCGCCGAGCGCGCCGCCGCTCAGCCCGACATGGTCGCCGCGAGGATCGAAGGTCACGAGATCACCTACGGGCAGCTGGAGGTGCGCGCCGGCCTGCTCGCGCGCCGCCTCCGCGAGCTCGGCGTCGGCCACCAGGACATCGTCGCCGTCGCGCTCGAGCGCGGGCCGGAGCTCCTCGTCGGCCTGCTCGGCGTGCTGAAGGCCGGCGCCGCCTTCGTCATGCTCGACCCCGCCCATCCGCCGCGCCGTCTCGCCTACATCCTCACCGACACCGAGGCGCGCGTGGTGCTGACCTCGTCCGCGCTCGCGGCCAACCTGCCCGAGCCGGAAGGGTGGCAGCTGCTGAGCGCCGACATAGAGGGCGACTGGCAGCCCGCCGACCCGGACGCGCCGCTCGAGGAGATCGCGGACGAGCACTCGCTCGCGTACGTCCTCTACACCTCGGGCTCGACCGGCCAGCCGAAGGGCGTGCTCGTCGAGCACCACGCGATGACCACCTTCCTGCTCTGGTTCCGTACCGAGTTCGGCTTCGGCCCGGGCGACCGACTCGCGCAGCACATGGCGCTGATCTTCGACTTCGCCGTCGGCGAGATCTTCGGCGCCCTCAACGCCGGAGCGACGCTCGTCTTCGTCCCGGAGGGGGAGCGCACCGACCCGGCCCGGTTCTCGCAGTTCCTGGCGCGGGAGCGGGCCACGTACCTCGGCGGTCCGCCGGCGATGCTCGGCTCGGTCGAGGTACGGGACCTGCCCGAGCTCCGGGTGATCGTGGCCGGCGGCGAGGCGCTGCCGGGCGAGGTGGTGAATCGCTGGCAGCGGGAGGGACGGCGGTTCATCAACGGCTACGGCCCGACGGAGGCCACGGTCGGATGCGTCTTCTACGAGTGCGCCGGCCGCACGTGGCGCGGGCAGCCGCCGATCGGGCGGCCGATGCTGCGCCGGTACGCGTACGTGCTCGACCGCTTCGGGCAGCCGTGCCCGGTGGGAGTCCCGGGTGAGCTCGTGATCGGCGGCCTGGAGGGGGCGGGGCTCGCGCGCGGGTACCTGCACCAGCCGGAGCTCACGACGCAGAGGTTCGTCGACGATCCGCTCCGCGCCGGTGGGCGGTTCTACCGGACGGGCGACCTCGCGGTCTGGTCGGAGGAGGGCCAGATCGAGTTCCTGGGCCGGATCGACGCGCAGGTGAAGCTGAACGGGCTGCGGATCGAGCTCGAGGAGATCGAGTCGGTGCTCCAGCTGCACCCCGACGTGGCCGCCGCCGCGGTCAGCGTGCAGGGCGAGGCGGCCAAGCAGCTCGTCGGCTTCGTCGTCTCCTCCGACGGCGAGCTCGACCAGGACGTGCTGCGCGCGTTCCTGACCGACGAGCTTCCCCACTACATGATCCCGAGCCAGTTCGTGCAGCTGGAGCAGCTGCCGCTCACGCCGGTCGGCAAGATCGACCGCGCCGCGCTGCCCCGGACCACGGAGGAGGAGGGCGACGCCGACCAGCCGGCCTTCGTCGCTCCCTCGACTCCGACCGAGAAGCAGGTCGCCGCGATCTTCACCGAGATCCTCGACCAGGAGGAGATCGGCATCCACGACAACTTCTTCACCGTCGGCGGCACCTCGCTGCAAGCCGCCCGCGCCGTCCTCCAGCTGCGCCAGCAGCTCGGCGTCGAGGTCGCGGTGCGCGACTTCTACGCCGCCCCGCGGATCGCGGACGTCGCGCAGATCATCGACGAGGCCCGCGGCGTCCAGCCGGAGGACGGCGCACCGGAGCTCGACACGCGACGCCGCGAGATCGAGGAGCTGCGCAAGCGCCTCCAGGAGGCCGAGGCCGAGCTCGAGCGAACGGAGCTCGGGCAGGCCCCGTTCGTGCCGCCGGCCGAGATCGTGATCGAGCGCCGGGCCGACCCGTCCCGGGCGCCGCTCGCCTTCACGCAGGAGCAGCTGTGGTTCCTCGACCAGCTGACGCCCGGCCGCGCGACGTACAACATCGCGGTCGTCATGCGCCTTCGCGGCGCGCTGGACGAGGGGGCGGTGGAACGCGCGGTCTCGGCGCTCGACGAGCGGCACGAGCCGATGCGGACGCGCCTCGCGGTCGAGAACGGGCAGCCGCTCCAGGTGATCGAGCCGCCCGGAGACTTCGAGCTTCCTACGGAGGACTGGTCCACGCGGCCGGAGGACGAGCGCGAGCAGGCGCTACGGGAGTGGCTTGCCGCGGAGGCCGACCATCCGTTCGACTTGTCGCGCGATCTGATGTTCCGGAGCTGCCTGCTGCGGTTGGCGCCGGAGGACCACGTGCTGGCGCTGACGTTCCACCACAGCTGCTTCGACGGCGTCTCCGCTGGTGTCGTGGCGGACGAGCTCCGGCAGCTGTACGACCTCGCCGTCGCCGGGAAGCCGCTCCAGCTGCCCGAGCCGTCGCTCCAGTTCGGCGACTACGCGGCCTGGCAGCAGGAGCAACAGGCCAACGGAGAGCTCGAACGGCACGTGCAGTACTGGGAGGAGAAGCTGAAGGACGCGCCACAGCTCGAGCTGCCGTCCGACCGGCCGCGGCCGGAGGTCGCCACCAACCGTGGCGACCGGATGAACCACGCGGTGCCGGTCGAGGTGCTGGAGGAGTTCCGCGACCTGGCGCGGCGGCGGGGAGTGACCCTCTTTGCAGCGCTCCTGGCGGCGGTCAAGGTCGTTCTGTCCCGCTGGTCGGGACAGGAGGACATCGTGATCGGGACGACCTCTCCCAACCGCCGGATCCCGCAGCTCGAGCGGCTCGTCGGCTGCCTGATCAACATGATCGTGCTGCGCACGGACCTGTCCGGTGACCCGACCTTCGCGGAGCTGCTCGGCCGGACGATGTCGACGCTGTCGGAGTCGTGGGACCACGAGACGGCGCCGTTCGAGAAGGTCGTCGAGCGGCTCGGCGTGCCGAAAGACACGAGCCGCAACCCGATCTTCCAGTTCGGCGTCGACCTCCAGAACGAGAGCGTGCGCGGCTTCCAGCTGACCGGATGCGAGGTCGAGTTCCTGTCGGTCAACCCGCACACGTCGCGCTTCGACGTCGCCATCAACACGTACGAGGGCCCATCCGGCCTCGTGTTCCAGTGCGAGTACGCGACCGACCTGTTCGACCGCTCGCGCATCGAGCGTTTCTTCCGGCAGGTGGAGCTCGTCATCCGGGCCGCGATCGCCGACGACAGCCGCCGGGTCTCGGAGCTCCCGGTCATCGATGAGTCCGAGCGCCTGCGGATGATGGAGGAGTGGGGGCTGGGCCCAGATGCCGAGCAGCCCCGGGTTCCGGTGCACGTGCAGATCGCGGAGCGGGCAGCGACAGACCCCGCCGGTGTCGCGGCACGGCTCGACGGGGTCGAGCTGACCTTCGGGGAGCTGGAGCGGCGGGCCGGGTTGCTGGCGCGCCGGTTGCGCGAGCTCGGAGTGGGCCGGGAGGACGTGGTCGCGGTCGCTCTGGAGCGCGGGCCGGACCTGCTGGTCGCGTTCCTCGGAGCGCTGAAGGCCGGCGGGGCGTTCGTGATGCTCGACACGGGTCATCCGCACCGGCGGCTGCGCTTCCTGCTCGAGGACACGCAGGCGAAGGTCGTGCTGACGAACTCGGCGCTCGCGGCGCGGCTGCCGGAGCCCGACGGCTGGGAGCGGTTCTCCGCCGACGTGGAGGGCGAGTGGCTGCCCGCCGACGCCGACGCGCCGCTCGAGGAGCGCGCGGACGAGAGCTCGCTCGCCTACGTGCTCTACACCTCGGGGTCGACGGGCCAGCCGAAGGGCGTGCTGGTCGAGCACCATGCGCTGACGACCTTCATCCTCTGGCTCGGCGGCGAATTCGGCTTCGGGCCGGGCGAACGCTTCGCGCAGCACATGGCGCTGATCTTCGACTTCGCGATCGGCGAGATCTTCACCGCCATGGCCACGGGCGCGACGCTCGTCTTCGTCCCCGAGGCCGAGCGGGTCGACCACGCGGCCTTCGGCAAGCTGCTCGAGCGCGAGCGGATCACGTACGTCGGCGGCCCGCCGGCGGTGCTGGGCTCGATCGAGGCCGGGGAGCTGCCGCACCTGCGCGTGCTGATCGCGGGCGGCGAAGCGCTGCCGGGCGAGGTCGTGAATCGGTGGCAGCGGGAGGGGCGCCGGTTCATCAACGGCTACGGCCCGACGGAGGCGGCGGTGGGCTGTGTCTTCTTCGACTGCGCCGGCCGGACGTGGCGAGGCCAGCCGCCGATCGGCAGGCCGATGCCGCGCCGCTACGCCTACGTGCTCGATCGCTTCGGCCGGCTGTGCCCGATCGGCGTTCCGGGCGAGCTGGTGATCGGCGGCCTCGGCGGCGCCGGTCTCGCGCGCGGGTACCTGAACCAGCCGGAGCTGACCGCGGAGCGCTTCCTCGAGGATCCGTTCCGGCCCGGAGGGCGCTACTACCGCACCGGCGATCTGGCCGTCTGGTCGGAGGAGGGGCAGATCGAGTTCCTGGGCCGGATCGACGCGCAGGTGAAGCTGAACGGGCTGCGGATCGAGTTGGAGGAGATCGAGTCCGTGCTCCAACTGCACCCGGACGTGGCCGCGGCGGCGGTGAGGATCCAGGGCGAGGCGGCGAAGCAGCTGGTCGGCTACGTCGTCTCCGCGGACGGGGAGCTCGACCCGGCCGTGCTGCGCTCCTTCCTCAGCGAGGAGCTGCCGCACTACATGATCCCGAGCCGCTTCGTGCAGCTGGAGCAGCTGCCCCTCACCTCCGTCGGCAAGATCGACCGCGCCGCTCTCGCCATCACGACCGACCAGGACGAGGAGACGGAGGAGCAGCCCGAGTACGTGGCGCCCGCTACCGCCACCGAGCGCGAGGTGGCGGCCGTCTTCGCCGAGGTTCTCGAGCGCGACGAGGTCGGCGCGCAGGACAGCTTCTTCGCTCTCGGCGGCAGCTCCCTCCAGGCCGCCAAGGCCGTTCTCCGGCTCCGGCAGGTCCTCGGGGTGGAGTTCCCGCTGCGTCTGCTGTACGCGAATCCGACTGTCGCGGCGTTCGCGACCGCGGTCGAGGCGCCCGAGCTCCAGGCGAACGGCGACGCCACCTCGGCCGCGGGAGCAAGCGTCGCGATCGGCGAGCTGCCGCCGCGTCCGGACCACCGTGGCCGCGAGATCCTGCTCACGGGCGTGACCGGGTTCTTCGGCGCGTTCCTGCTCGAGAAGATCCTCGAGGAGGGCGAGGGTCACGTCCACTGCCTCGTGCGTGCGTCGAGCGACGCGGAGGCGTGGGAGCGGCTGACGGCGAGCCTACGCAGCCGCGGCATCGAGCGGCACGACCTCGCCGACCGGGTCTCGGTCGTCAGGGGCGACCTCGGGCAGCCGCGCCTGGGGCTCGCCGAGGACGCGTACGCGCGGCTAGCGGCGGAGGTGGACACGATCTACCACTCCGGCGCGCACGTCGACCTCCTCTTCCCCTACGCCCAGCTCGAGGGCGTCAACGTGGGCGGCACGCGGTCTGTCCTCGAGCTCGCGACGACGGACGTTCTCAAGGAGATCCACTTCGTCTCGACCGTCTCGGCACGCCGCGGTGCGGACTTCGATCCGTCCGTCTACGGCTATGCGACCAGCAAGTGGCAGGCGGAGCGGATCCTCGTCGCGGCTCGGAGCCAGGGCGTCCCGGTGGCGATCTACCGGCTGCCGCGGCTCGCGGGCGACACGCGCACCGGCCGCGGCAACGACCGCGACATCGTCGGCCAGCTCGTCCGGCGCTTCGCCGAGATGGGCGTCGCGCCCGAGCTCGAGCTCGAGGAGGAGTGGATTCCCGTCGACGAAGCCGCTCGCGTGCTGGTACGAACGGCGACGGCACACGAGGACGGTGGCCTCTTCACGATCATGCCACCCGAGCGGGTGCGGATCCGCGAGCTGATCGACCTCGTCTCCGCGAGCGGCGTGCCGGTTAGGCTCAAGCCGCCGGCAGAGTTCATGGAGGAGATCGTCACCCGGTTCCCGGAGGACAAGGAGATCATGTCGACCATCCTCGCGCCGCCCGTCCCGATCCGCGAGAGCGGCGAGGAATCCGGTCATCCCGGGGCCACGTTCGTCGACGTCGCCGCGCCGGGGGTCGGCGAGAGCTTGCTCCGGCGCTACGCCGAGGTGCTCGGAGACGGCCGAGGAGCGCGGGCACAAGCGCCTCCGACGTGACATTTGTTGGGCCAGGCGAGTGTGACTTGTAATTCAAAGCTCGACCTGATTCCATAGAAAATCCGAAAGATGGAAACTATCGTAGGGCACTACTGGAAGCCAGGTGGCTGCACCTCCGTCACCGACACCAGACGAGCACTCACTGCGGCATGCAGGGCAACGCGGACACCCACCACGCGTAAGAGGAGCCGGCATGCATGGATCGACCTCCGCAGTGAAGCCCTCGACTAGGCGCGTCCTCGTCACCGGCGCAGGCGGCTTCATCGGCCACCATCTCGTCACGGCGCTCAAGACGATGGGCTTCTGGGTGCGCGGCGTCGACGTCCGATTCCCCCCGTTCGCCTCCTCTCTCGCCGACGACTTCCGCCTCCTCGACCTTACCGAGCGGCGCGGCTGCCTCGATGCGACGCGAGGTGTCGACGACGTCTTCGCGCTCGCCGCGGGCGCCCGTCACGCACCGATGGACGACGCGACGACGTTGCACAACGACGTCCTCGTCGTGTCCAACACCGCAATGGCAGCGAGTGAGAACGGCGTTGCACGCGTCGTCGTCGCGAGCACGTACACCGAGGCGGACGACGCCGACGAGCCGGTCCGGCTCGTCCGGGAGCTGGCGAGGCGCTGGGCGGGCGACACCGATCTCCGCGTCGTCCGTCTGCCGCACGTCTTCGGCGAGCTCGACGCCTGGGATCGTCGGAGCGACCGTTCCATTGCCCGCCTGTGCCGTCGCTTCGCCGGGGCGGCGCTCGCGGGAGATCCCGTCCTGGAGGCGCCGATCGATCGCCGCTGCCGCCGTCGTTATCTGTACGTCGACGACTGCGTCGACGCGCTGCTGGAGGCGATGTGGACGCCCTCCGCCGCGACGGTGACCGACGTCGCAGGCGAGCTCCACTCCGAGGGAGACGTGGTCGACGAGATCGGGCAGCTCGCCGGCATCGAGGCGTCGGTCGGCTCCCGAGGGCGCCGGCGGCGGAAGCAAGGGAACCCGCTGCTGGAGGGATTGTCCAGGACGTACAGATGGGTCGAATCGGAGACCCGGCGAGAGCTGGCCGCGCTGCGGCCGGACGACGGAGGTGGCCTCGAGCTCGCGTACGACGAGTCCGACACGTTCGCGTACACGGTCTTCATCGACGGCGAGCCGGGCGAGGAAGGCTACGTCGTCCTGAGCGAGCCGCTGCGCGACTACGTGATAGCGCCCGACTACCGAGGTGACGACGGCGATGAGTCGTTGATGCTCATCACGCATGTCCACGCTCATCCAGAGGACGGTCGACCCGGTGTCGCGGCGGGTTCGCTCCTCGCCGGCTCGGCCGGCCGGTAGCCGTCCGCTGCGGCGACGACACCGGCCGGGACAGGCCTCCGGACACCTGCCCGTTTCGGCCACGTTTCTTCCCCAGGAGGCCGTCAGGCTGTATAGTCATCCCATAAATAAGGAACCGTATGCCGTTTTGATCCACTCGCATTCGCCCAGGTTCCGCGTAATTGACGCGGGATGAGCGAGTGCTCTTGCGGCTCAGAGTCAGGAGGGCGTTCGGAATATGGCGGCACAGGCTGAAACGACCGGCGAGACGGTATGTCCGGAATGCGGGCGCAAGTTCAAGCGCGCCTCGGCACTGGGAGCTCACCGGTGGCAGGCGCATCGGGTTGCGGGCTCGTCTCCGCAGGCGAGATCGCGTCGCCGCACGACCAAGGCGGCGACGGGCGGACGCAACTCGGGCGGTTCCGTCGGCACCGAGGTCCGTGCGACGGCCGCCGGGGACTTCGTCGTCGACCGCGACGCTCTGTTGAGGATCGTCTTCCCGAATGGGATTCCGGTCCGCGACGACGTCATCCGGACCGTCAGTCGCTGGCTCGACGAGGCCGAGATGCTCGCCCGGCTTCGCTGACGAGCTCGCACGCGTAGGTTCCATTCATTTGACGTAGTGTCGGTCGCCCGCATCGAGGAGCGGCTCGACGCGCTCTACGCCGTCGGCGGTGGGCCGGGTGCCAACCGGGTCGGGGGCACCGAGGGCGAGCAGCGCGCGCACGATCTCGCCGCCGGGTGGATGGAAGAGGCCGGCCTCGCGGTCGAGGTCGACGGAGCCGGCAACCTCCTCGGGCGGACGAGCGAGCCCCTCGTCCTGCTCGGCTCGCACCTCGACTCGGTCCCGCGGGGCGGCAGGTTCGACGGAGCCCTGGGCGTCGTGGCGGCGATCGAAGCGGTCGAGCGCGTGGGCCGGGGCGCGGTCGTCGCGTTCCGCAGCGAGGAGACCGGTTGCGTGGGGAGTACCGCCTTCGCCGCCGCCGGCCCGCTCCCGTCGGTCTTCCTCGAGGTGCACGTGGAGCAGGGACCGGTGCTGGAGCGCCTCGACGCGCCGCTCGGTCTCGTGACCGGGGTCGTCGGGATCGTGCGGGGCGAGCGTGTCTTCGAGGGGCCCGGAGGGCATGCCGGGACCGTTCCGATGGTCGACCGGCGCGACGCGCTCGTCGCGGCCGCCGAGTACGTGCTCCACGTCCGCGCCGCGGCCGCCGCGATCGAGGGCGCGGTCGCGACGGTGGGCCGCGTCGAGGTCGAGCCGGGCTTCGGAAACGTGATCCCGAGTCGCGTCCGCCTCTCGGTCGACGCGCGCGCGCCGGATGCCGAACGGCTCGACCGGCTCGTCGCCGAGCTCGAGCTCGAGCCGACGTTCCGGCTCGAGCCGGTCGAGATGGCGCGCGAGCCGCGCGAGGCGCTCCGCAAGGCGCTCGAGGGTCGAGGCGTCGCCGTCGTCGAGCTTCC
>VAXK01000029.1 GCA_005885565.1 Actinomycetota bacterium | reverse complement strand
CAGCTCCCCGACGAGTTCACGTTGCCGGCCGGGAGGTCGGCGGTCAGGAGGTAGTGCTTGCCGGTCGTCGCGCCGTACGCGTCGAGCTGGCTGCGGAACTCCTGGAGCAAGAGCGTCGCGTTGTGCTTGTCGGCCGGCGAGTGATCCGCGCCGTTGCCGGGATCGATGCCCGGGTACTCCCAGTCGATGTCGATCCCGTCGAAGAGGCCGGCCGCGACCCCGGCGCCGCCCGACTGCTCCGGCCAGCCACCGGTCGGCAGGTTGCCCTTGATCAGGAAGTCGACGCACGATTGCACGAAGGCCTGCCGCGAGGCCGCCGTCGCCGCCACGTCGGAGAAGTACTTCGACAGCGTCCAGCCGCCGATCGACATGACGACCTGGAGGCCGGGGTGCGCCGCCTTCAGCTTGACTAGCTGGTTGAAGTTCCCGAACAGGTGCTGGTTCGGGTTCGAGGGATCGTCGGCGACGCCGTCCACACTGTTGTCGCCGCTCCAGGTCGGGGCCTGGTAGTCCGACCATGGATCGCTGAGCGCGCACGTCCCCGCCG
>VAXK01000028.1:7766-12980 GCA_005885565.1 Actinomycetota bacterium | reverse complement strand
AGTACCCGCGCGCGTACCGATCCCAGTTGGCGAAGAAGGCCGCGCGCACCTGGCTCGGCTGCGAGCTTCGGGCGGCGGCGGCCGAGGCGAGGACGAGCGCCACGGCGACGGCGAGCAGGATCAGGACCGGTGCTCGCAGGGTTCTCATGTGGGTGCCTCCTTCAGGGCGACGTTTGCGGCGGGCCGACTCAACCACAGTTCCGACCGGTGGTCAATACCAGTCTTCAGCACTACAAGACCAATTTGGCCGTTATAGCCCAGCCATGCGGTGGGCGATAGGACCACTTCCAGAGGGAGGGCTAGCGCGAGGGCGAGGTGCCGAGAACGTGGCCGCCGGCGTCGAGCGCCTCGACCGCGAGCCGCGGCGCTTTCGTGTGCGCGTCGATCGCCGTCTCGAACCCGTTCCGGAGCGCGACCGCGATGCGGCGCAGATGCGCGTCGTCGGGCCCGGCGAGAAGCGCCCAGCGCCGGACCTGCGTGGCGCCGTTCCAGCTGGCGTAGGCGGTCACGTCGTCGCCCTTCCCGCGCTTCACCGCGAGGGCGGGCCGGTCCGCAGGATGGCCGACCCATGGGAAGCGGTACGCGCGGTACGAGTCGGCGCCGCGATTGAAGCGCATGTCGAAGACGACCTTGCCGGCGCGGCTGAACTCGGTCACGTACGGCTCGCTCCCCCAGCCGACGAGGACGTGTCCGTTGCGGAGTACCTGCATGTTCCCCTGGCTCGAGGCGAGCAGTCCGTCGGGGTGGACGTAGGCGCGGACGAGCCGCGCCGTCATGCGGTGCGTGTCGAGGCGCAGGACGATCGCGCGCGAGTGCTTCTCTACGGCGGGCGCGGCGCCGTCGTCGAAGATCGTCAGCGTGCCGTCCGGGTGCAGGCGCGCGTCGTGCTGCCAGGCGACGCGTGTCCCCGGCCCCATCCGGAAGTCGCTCCGCTTGCCGCCGAGCCGCCACACGATCCTTCCGGTCCGCTTGCTGATCTCGTAGACGGCGTGCGTGTGACGCGCCGAGACGATCAGCGTGTCGTTCGGCCCCGGCTCGATCGAGTTGACGTGGAAGTAGTCGTACGGCGTCGACGCGTCCTTGGGCATCTTCGTCAGGTACGACTCGGTCAGGGCGACGTTCCCGAGGCTGTGCCACTCGAAGAGCACGCGGCCGGTGGCGACGTCGACCTCGTGGACGATGCCGTCGAGGACGAAGCCGTTCCCCGGCCCGCCCACCGCACTCAGGTCCTGCGGGACCTTCTGGTAGACGGTGACGAGTGCCGTGCCGCGCGGGGTGATCAGGAACTCGTGCTCGTCGCCGGCGAGCCCGTGCCCCGCGTGCACCTCGGCGATCCGCCGGTACGAGCTGTCGAAGATCTCGTACTTCCCGCGCCCCACTCCCTTCGTCGAGACGCCCTGCCACCACGTGAGCACGGGCCGCCCGCGGTAGCGCTGGACGCGAAAGTCGGCCGCGCCCGGCTTCACGGGGTGGAACCAGACGACCTCGCCGTCGTCGTCGGCGATCAGCGGCCCGGTCTGCGCGACGTTCTTCTTCGGCGCGAGGAAGAGGTAGCCGGGCGCGGTGGCGCCGACACGTCGCGTCCCCTGGAGGACGGCGGGCTTCAGGTCGGGCCGGCTGTGGAAGTGCCGGTAGGGCGGCGACGCCTCGTGCTTCGAGCTCGACCCGCAGCCGGCGAGGACGGCCGCGGCTGCGACCACGAGCGCCGCGCCGTGGTGCCTCGTCCTAGTGAAGGCTACCGCTGAGCGTTCCGGAATCGGTGATCGTGTCGATGAACTGGAGGGTGTCGAAGTCGACGTAGTGCGCCCAATCCGAGGAGTAGGAGATCGTCAGCACCGAACCGTCCGCGTGGGCGTAGCCGCGGGTTCCGCCGACGACGTCGAGGGCGAGCGTGAAGTTCCGCCACGAGTTGCTCGCGATGTCGACGAGCGCGACCACGCTCCCCGGCCGGACGACGCCGTTGAAGCTGCCGCGCTTCGACGTGAAGGTGATCGAGCCGGTGACGGGCTCGCACACAGGACCGCAGTCGCCGGAGGTGAACGACGTACCGCCGTCGAGCGTGCCGTCGTAGGTCCCCCTGCCGAGCGTGCCGGCGAAGGTGCCGTGGACATGCGTCGAGAGGTCGGACCACTCGGCGGTGCCAGCGAGCGTCGCGCGGCGATCGGTGCCCGCGGCCGCCGAGCTGGACAGGGCGAGAAGCGCCACGCCTAGGACGACGAGTCGCTTCATAGCACCCTCGATTCGCCGGCCATACCCAGAATCCTGGCACGTATTGCGCATTCCGCCAAGCTGACCGCTCCTTGGAACGACATGTTGAAGCTTGTTGCCGCTCGCGCTAAGACTTTGAAACATCATGCGCAAAACTCTCGCCGCGGCTCTGGCGGTGTCATTCGTCGGAGGGCTCGGATCGATCCCCGCGACGGCGCAGGCAAACGACGCCTGGCTCACGACGAGGGGACAGGCTCAGCACGACCTCCGGGCGCGATTCCACAACATCGCGCGCGTCGCGTGCGCGCCCGATCGCTCGAGCGCGACGAAGATCATCGGGCACGATCGGTACTGGCAGCGGTTTTGGTGTCGCGGGGGCACCTACGACCGGATCGCATTCCGGCTGCGCTACCGGTCGACGGGAAGCTGCGGCGAATGCTGGACGATCACCGACCTCACCGGCACCGGGGCGAGACACCTCCGGAACCGGAGCCCGGCTCCCGGGGCCACCGCACCCACCTCCGGTACGTGCCCATCCGACTACTACAGGAACTCGTCGGGCCACTGCATCCACCGACCGTCGAGCGATCCAGCCGGCGCCACCGCCCTCTGCGTCGACGGCACCTACAGCTATTCGGAGCATGCATCGGGCACGTGCTCGTACCACGGAGGCGTCGCCCGCTGGATCAACCATCCCTAGTCGCGGCGAGCGCTAGGGTCGCTGGCGTGGCCGACTGGGTGGCTATCTCGTCGTTGGCGACCGCCGGCGGCACGTTGACGCTGGCCGCGACGACGTACGCTTCCGTGCGCTCTGCGAATCGAGCCGCCCGCGCCGCGGAGCGGTCCCTGCTCGCGGAGCTCCGACCCCTGCTCGTGCCGTCGCGGCTCGACGACCCGCAGCAGAAGATCCGCTTCGCCGACGGGAAGCATCTCGTTGCGCCCGGCGGCGGAGGCGCGGTCGAGGTCACTCCTGCTGCGATCTACCTCGGCCTGTCGCTCCGCAACGTCGGCTCCGGCATCGGCGTTCTGCACGGCTGGTATCTCTATCCCGAGCGCCGGCTTGCCAGGGACCCACGTGCCGAGATCGAGGAGTTCACACACCTCTCGCGCGACCTCTATCTCCCGCCCGGCGACGTCGGGTTCTGGCAAGGGTCGTTTCGCGATCCGGATGCGCCCGAGTTCGCCGTGCTCAGCGAGGCCGTCGATGCGGGGAACGAGCTGACCGTCGACATCCTCTACGGCGACCACGAGGGGGGCCAGAGAGCGGTCACCCGCTTCGTCCTCTCGCCCCGCCCCGATGGTGCCGGGTGGCTCGCCGGCGCCGCGCGGCACTGGAACATCGACCGCGCCGACCCGCGCTAGACCGACGCCGGAAAGGTCGTCATGGCGACGAAGGCGCCGGACTTTCCGGCGGCTATGGGCGGTACTGGGCTCGAACCAGTGACCGTTCGCGCCCGTTCGGCCGGGTTCGCTAAACCTGCATGGCTAGGCGTAACGGGCCGGTGAGCGAACGGTGCGCCGAACGCGAGCGCACGCCGAGGGTTGCCACGGTTGCCACGGTTCACTCGCCCGCCCGGTGGATCAAGCCGGAGCTCGGCCATCGCTCGATCGCGGACGTGACCGTGGCCGACGTGCGGAAGCTCGTCGACAAGCTCGGCGTCGCGGGCCTCGCCCCCTCAACCGTGACGGGAATCATCAGCATCGCGAGCGGCCTTTTCCGCTTCGCGGTGAAGTCAGGCCTCGCGGAGCGAAACCCCGTCCGTGACCTCGACCGCGACGACCGCCCTGGCACGGCGCGCCTGACCGAGCCTCGCTACCTGAGCGCGGACGAGATCGCCGCGGGGCTCGCGCGCGTCGGGCCGACGTTCTACCCGGTCATCGTCGCGTGCGTCTTCGCCGCCTTGCGGATCTCGGAAGCGCTCGGCCTCCGCTGGCGCGACGTCGACTTCGACGCCGGCACCGTCACCGTCGCCGGGCAGCTCGGCGCCCACGGCGAGCTCGTCCCGGTCAAGAGCGCCGCGAGCGCCGCAACGGTCCCGCTCCTGCCCGCGCTGGCGCGCGAGCTGCGCGAGCACCGCTCCCGCCAGGCGAGCGTCGACCCTGCGTCGCGTCCACGCCGACGCGCTCGTCTTCGTGACGAGCCGCGGCAAGCCGCAGAGCCGCCGGAACGCGCTCCGGGCGCTCCACGCGGCCGGTGACGCCGCCGGCCTGAACGGAGACGGCCGCGAGCCGGTCGGCCTTCACGACCTTCGCCACAGCTACGTCGCGAATCTCCTCGAATCGGGTGGCTCACTCGCCGAGGCCGCATCGCTCGCGCGTCACGCGAACGCGCGCGTCACCGCGACGATCCATGCGGGCCTGACGGAGGACGGCCGCGCAGCGGCAACTGCGAGGCTGACCGCTACGGGGTTCGGGCGATGAAGGTGCGGTAACTACGAAGCCGCGCGCGCTCGACGCAAGAACGAGGCAACCTCGAGGAGGTCCTCATCGAGATTCTCGAACTGCACGAGGCCAGAGTCGAGCAGGGCTGGGTCGAGTCGCGCGAAGACCTCGTCAGCGAACGAGGGCGACAGAGCGATGACGTCCGTGAAATCGAGGACGACCGTCTCGCCGGTTCGCGCGACTTCCTCGATTCGCTCGCGAAGCTCGGCTGCCTGCACGCGACCAACAAGAACCGTGCCGAGCTCGTCGCTTAGCTTAAAGGTCGACATCACGGTATCCGGCTGTGTACAGGTCATCCCATGCTCCTTTGATGTCCAGCGCCGCATCGGTGCGGGCCATCAGCATCACGATCGTACCCGGGAAGGGCGAGGGGCATTCCTCGCTCTTCTCCTCTGCTCCAGCATATAGTGCGCCATGGCCAGATCGCACCATTAACTGCCCACCGTTGCGGCGCAAGAGAAACCGCGTCAGCGAAAGGCCGAGACCGCTGTTGCGCCCCGGGGTAGCCGTCACCATCGGTTCGAGAGCTTTAGCGATCGCGTTCACGTCGCCCTGGATATCGGC
>VAXK01000028.1:0-7718 GCA_005885565.1 Actinomycetota bacterium | reverse complement strand
ACCTCGACCTCTGAGCGCTTGTCCCATCCCTGCGCGGCTGCGAATCCTCCGTAGGGGGCATCCGCGTGAAAAAGCACGTTCTCCGCGAGCTCCGCGAGGCAGACGTGGATCGCTGCCGAGGCAACCCTTTCGTCCAGCCCGCACGCCTCAGTGAGCGCGTCCTTGAGCTCGCGCGCCGCCGCGTAGCAGCCGACAGCCTCCTCGAAGTGCTGCAGCGGCCGGAAGCCGCTCGGCTCATGGCGCTTGAACTCTTCAGGAAGCTTGCCGGTGATCGGTTCGAAGAAGTCCATCCGCTGCAGGTAACGGTAGACGGACGTCGACCTCGGGATGGTCACTGCGCTCCCGGGCAGGTGAAGCCCATCGGTCATGACGCGATGGAACGCAGCGGAGACGACGGCCTGAGCAGTTGGGCCGAGGAAGACCAGGCCGTCGAGGTCAAGGGTCGTTTCGCGATCCGGATGCGCCCGAGTTCGCCGTGCTCAGCGAGGCCGTCGATGCGCGGAACGAGCTGACCGTCGACATCCTCTACGGCGACCACGAGGGGGGCCAGAGAGCGGTCACCCGCTTCGTCCTCTCGCCCCGCCCCGATGGTGCCGGGTGGCTCGCCGGCGCCGCGCGGCACTGGAACGTCGACCGCGCCGACCCGCGCTAGACCGACGCCGGAAAAGGTCGTCATCGCGCCGAAGGCGCCGGACTTTCCGGCGGCTATGGGCGGTACTGGGCTCGAACCAGTGACCCCCAGCTTGTCGAGCTGGTGCTCTCCCAACTGAGCTAACCGCCCTGGCCGGGCGATTGTAGCTCAGGGCAGAAGCGGCCTCGGGTCGACGGGGAAGCCACGCTCGCGCACCTCGAAGTGCAGGTGCGTGCCGGTGCACCAGCCGGTGCAGCCCGCGACGCCGATCGGCTCGCCCGCCAACACGGACTGCCCCTGCCGCACACGAACGGACGCGAGGTGCGCGTACAGCGTCTGGAAGGGTGGCAGGGTGTCGACGAGGACGATGCTGCCGTAGCCGCCGAAGCCGGTCGGCGTCCCGACGAGGGTCACGCGCCCCGGCGCGGCGGCGCGAACCGAGAGCGAGCGCAGCATGCCGATGTCGAGCCCGGGGTGGTAGCGATCCTCCGTCCAACCGAACGGCGTCGTCACGGTGCCCTGCGCCGGCCAGTTGAACGCGAGCTGGAGCGGGTCCTGCACGTGCGCCGAGGCCGCCGGCGCGAGCACGAGCATTGCCACGACCCCCCACAGCGCCCGCCGCATCGGCGGAGCCTACTTCAGGCGATCTTCTCGAGCGGCGCGTAGTCCAGCATCAGGCGGCGCTCGGTGCCGTCCGCGGCGAACCGCACCGTGACGACGCCGCCGGGCTCGATGCGCGTCACCACACCCTCGCCCAGCGTCCCGTGGCGCACCGAGTCGCCCGTCGCGAGCGACGGCACGTCGTCACGCGGAGCGATAACCGCAGGCGCCGTCGAGGCCCAGCTCGCAGGCGTCAGGCGCTCCCGCTCGACGCCCTCCGCGGGCAGCTCGTCGAGGAACCGCGACGGCAGCTTGAAGTCGCGCAGGCCGTACAGCGAGCGCGCGACCGCGTGCGTCAGCACGAGCCGGTCCTTCGCGCGCGTCATCCCCACGTAGCAGAGTCGGCGCTCTTCCTCGACGCCCTGCTCCTCGATCGAGCGGGAGTGCGGGAAGATCCCCTCCTCCATCCCGATCATGAAGACGGCGCGGAACTCGAGCCCCTTCGCGTTGTGCAGCGTGAGCAGCGTGACGAGGCTCTCCTCGCCGCGGATCGCGTCCTGGTCGGAGTAGAGCGAGATCTCCTGGAGGAAGCTCGACAGGCTCGGCTCCTCCGCCGTCTCCTGGTACTCGCGCGCGACGCCGACGAGCTCCTGGAGGTTCTCGATCCGGCCCTGCGCCTCGACGGTTCGCTCCGCTTCGAGCGCCTCGAGGTAGCCGGTTCGCTCGAGGACGCGCTCCACGAGCTCGGACACCTCGAGCTCGAGCGCGCCGGCGGCGAGCGACTGGAGCAGCGTCCGCAGGCCCTCGACCGCACGGCGCGGGGCAGCGGCGACACCCGCCTCCTCGGCCTGGCCGAGCGCCTCCCAGAGCGAGATTCCCTGCGTGTCCGCGTGGCTCGCGAGGCGCGCGAGCGACGTGTCCCCCACCCCGCGGCGCGGGCGATTCGCGATCCGGGTCAGGCTGACCGCGTCGTACGGGTTGTCGATCACCTGGAGGTAGGCGATGACGTCCTTCACCTCCGCCCGCTCGTAGAAGCGCGGGCCGCCGATCACCTGGTACGCGACGCCCTGGCGCACGAGCACGTCCTCGAGCACGCGCGACTGCGCGTTCGTCCGATAGACGACCGCGACCTCGTCGCCGCTCCAGCCGTACTCGACGAGGCCCGCGATCTCGGCGGCGACGAAGCGCGCCTCGGCGTGCTCGTCCTCGACCTCGACCACGCGCACCGGCTCGCCCTCGCCGAGCTCCGACCAGAGGTTCTTCTCCTTCCGTTCCCGGTTGTGCGTGATGACGGCGTTCGCGGCGCCGAGGATCGCGTTCGTCGAGCGGTAGTTCTGCTCGAGCGGGATCGTGCGCGTGCCGGGGAAGTCGCGCTCGAAGTCGAGGATGTTGCGGATGTCGGCGCCCCGGAAGGCGTAGATGGAGTTGTGCGTGACGAGGTCGCTCGCGACGAAGTTGTGCGTCCGCTCGACGTCGAGGTCGTACACGGGTTCCTCGAGCGTCACAGGATCGACGCGTTCGACGAGATCGAAGGCGCCTGATCCTGTCACCATCAGCATTCCCGGCCGGACAGCCGAAGCCGGCATGAACGGAAGCGAGTTCCCTGTTACGACCCCCTCGTCCTGCGCAGCGAGTCGAGCCGTGAACCGCACCGAGACGTCGACGGCAGCCTCGACACGCTCCACCGTCTCGACGAGTCGTCCGAAGTCTGCGTGCGCCGTCTCGACGCGCCATCCGTGTGAGCCCCGATAGGCCGGGCGAGTAGAGAGCCCAGCGTGTTCGAGCGCTTGTCGGCCCTCTGCGTCGTAACCGAACAACGACAAGCGGTGCATCGGCTTTCCGCCCCGTGCATCGCCGCAAAGCGACACGGTGAGCCGGCGACGGATGCGCGAGCCGCCCGTGGTCGCCGCGGCGCTGAAGTGCGGGTGGTCGAAGCTCAAGCCGTATCGGCGTAGAAGCAACCGGCCGCTCGCCTTGGTATCGAGCTCGGCGAACACCGCGTCGATCAGGCTCTGGTCGCCGACGACGCCTGCGGATTCTCTTCCAGCAACGCGCCTCGCCACGAATGGGAGCGTCGGAAGCTGATATCGAAGTGAGAGCACCATCTCGGCAACGCGGGCCTCGGCCTCGGTGGAGTGAACGGAGACGACCCAGCAGGTATCCGCGTGCTCTTGATTCATTCGCATCGCCGGTCCCGGCACCGAGCGCCGCTGGCCGCTTGTATACGTCTTGGACGTGCCGACGCGGAAGCCAACGCCACGCTTCCACATCAAGTAGGTCATGTGGAGCTGAGGCGTCCTGCCGGCCTTGAACCCTGCGAAGTGCGTGTGTTCCGGCGTGGAGACGATCCGGCGCCCGCCCGAGGTCGTGATCGCAATGCCGTGACGGCGGGTCGAGCGGTGAATGCGACGCACGCGCGCAGCGCCGAATCTTCCGCTGCCGAGGCACGACAGAACCTCGTCGCCTACGCGGACGCGCTCGATCGGCTTCGTCGTTCCGTCGGCCATCGTGACGGGCGTTCCCGCCACGAGACACTGGTCCGGATCCCCCACGGCGCAGACGTTGCTGTGCTGCTTCGCGAGGAGCTGGAGCAGAACGTACTGGGCATGGTTCGTGTCCTGGTACTCGTCGACGAGGACGTAGCGGAAGGCGTTCTGCCAGCGCTCGCGCGCCTCGGGGAAGCTCTCCAGCACCTGCACCGTCAGCATCAGCATGTCGTCGAAGTCGACGGCGTTGGAGGCGAAGAGCCGCCGCTGGTAGAGCTCGTACACGTCCGCGACGGTCTGGTCGTAGAAGGACGCGACCCGCTCGCGATAGGCCTCGGGGCCGACCAGGTTGTTCTTCGCGTTCGAGATCTGCGCGTGGATGCCGCGCGGGACGAACCGCTTCGGATCGCGCTCGAGCTCCTCCAGGCACTGCTTCGTCAGGCGGATCTGGTCGGCCTGGTCGTAGATCGTGAAGTTCGTCCGGTAGCCGAGCCGCGGCGCCTCGCGCCGCAGCATCCTCCCGCAGGCGGCGTGGAAGGTGAGGATCCAGATCGCGCGGGCCGGGCCCCCGAGGAGGTCCTCGAGGCGCGTCTTCATCTCCGCCGCGGCCTTGTTCGTGAACGTGATGGCGAGGATCTCGTTCGGCTTCACGCCGATCGCGTTCACGAGGTGCCCGACGCGGTAGGTGAGGACGCGGGTCTTGCCCGAGCCCGCCCCGGCGACGACGAGGAGCGGCCCTTCGGTGGCGAGGACGGCCTCGCGCTGCGCCTCGTTCAGGTCGGCGAGGTAAGTCTCAGGCGAGGCGACGGACATCCCAGCCGATGCTAGCGCCGGCCGAGCGCTCCGCCGGCACCCGGTTGCCGGGCAGAGACGGCGACGGCGGCGGCCAGCACCGCGAGAATGACGGCGAGGGAGAAGAGGGGATCGTACGACGCGCGGACGAGCGCGACGGCAAGGGAGATCAGCGCGGCGAGCCCCAGGAACGCGGCGGCGGCAAGCGCTGTCCGCCACATCAGCGTGGCCCCGAGCACGCCGAGGGCGAGCGCCGCGAAGGCCAGAGTCCTCGCGAACGACACCAGCGCGTATGCATCAGCGAGATGGAAGCCCGAGGTTCGATAGGCCCAGACGACTCCGGCGATGCAGACGGCAAGAGCGGCCGCGCTCACGCCGACAGTGGCCGCCGCAAGGCGGAGACCGGCGCGATGATCCAGACTCCCGGTCCCGCGCGCCGCCCCTGCGAGCGCCACGCCGAGGAAGACCAAGACGTACGCCGAGACCTCTGCCCGGCCTGCGTCGTCGTAGTGGCTGGAGCCCAGCCCGCTCGTGAGGTTGAACGCGAGCGCGAGAGCCGCGAGAGCGATGGCTGCCGCGACGACGAGGCACGCGACGAGGCCGAGCGCTCGCGGCATCCGAAGACCGTCTGTCACCATGCGGAGCGATCGTACTGGGCGAGCCTTCAGCGCCCGCCGAGCGGTCCGATGCGAATCCCGAGGGCCAAGCCGGCCGCGCGCAAGAGCCTCGCGCCCCGCGCCAACCGGCGATCGGCGCGCACGGCATCGCGCGTCGCGGCCTCCACGTTGCCGCTGTCGTTGTCGGTGAAGTCGATCCGGCTCCTGATGCCTGCGAGCGTCGCCTCCAAGCCGCGGGTCGCCAGCTCTCTCGCATGCCGCTCGGCAGCCGTCGACGCCCGGTCGCGCCGAAGCCTCGTGAGCGTGCGGCGGAGCTCGGTCTGCAACCTCTTCGGATCGTGTGTGGTGCGGATTTGCGCGACACCACGGAGCAGGTCTCGCTTGACGGACGTGTCAGACGAGCCGCATCCCGCGACGAGCAGCACCGCCAGCAGCGCAGCTGCCGCCGTGCGCCTCATCCGCGGATGGCCTGCTCGAGCGCCGCCTCGATCCACGTGCTCGCGGCCGCGAACGCCTCGGGGTCGCTCGACTTCACGACGACCTCGACCTCGGGGCCGTCCTCGCCGAAGGTCGGGTACGAGCCGACGAGGACGCCGGGGTGCCGCTCGCCCATCGCCTCGAGGACGCCGACGATCGTGCTCTCCCGCGTCCGGTAGCGCCGCCGCCACGACCGGATCGGCTGCGGCCCGCGCAGCTCCTCCTCGACGGTCGCGAACATCGCCTCCATCTCGGCCGGGAGGCCCGGCAGGACGTAGACGTTTCCGATCACGAACCCGGGTGCGCCGCCGAGCGGGTTCTCGAGCGCGCGCGAGCCGACCGGGAGGAACGCCCAGCGCGCCGCGTAGTCGGGGTCACGGTGGAAGCGCGTACGGAGCCGCTCCGCCACCTCGGCGACCTCCTCCTGCCCCACGCCGAACGCCGCGGCGAGCGCCTCGCGCGTGAGGTCGTCCGGCGTGCCGCCGAGGCCGCCCGTCACGAGGAGGACGTCGCAACGGGCGGCGTGCTCGCGGACGAACGCCGCCACGGTCTCGATCTCGTCCGGCAGCGCGGCGAGGAGCTGCACGCGCACGCCGAGGGCTTCCAGCCGCGTCGCGAGCCACGAGCCGTTCGTGTTCAGGACGTCGCCGGCAACGAGCTCGTTCCCGATCGTGAGGATGACGGCCGACCCCACTGCGAGCGAGTATAGGAACCGATGAGCCGGCTCCAGGAGCTCCAGGACCGGCGCGCGCACGAGTGCCGGCTGACGCCCGACCACGCGCTCGGCACGCTCGACGAGGCCGAGGCGTTCCTCCGCGACCGCGGGCTGCTGACGCGGACGGCGGACTCGGCCCTGCCGAGCCTCTACGAGGCGTGCCACGAGGACCCGTACGCGCCCGGCCGCGGCGGCTTCGGCGAGTGGCCGGCGACCAAGTGGCCGTGGTTCGGGGAGCTCGCCGACCGCGAAGGCATCTACCCGCTCAAGGTCCACCACCGCGGCAAGAACCTGCTCGTGACGGAGGAGACCGCGGCGATCCTCGATCCGATCTGTCGCGCGGAGATCGAGCGCATGCGGGCGGCTCCGGACTGGGCGCTCGTGCTCGACCACCTCGCCGCCGCAGGCCCGTCGGCGCCCGAGGATCTCAAGGTCGAGCTCGGCCTGAAGCCGAAGGAGCTCAAGGGGATTCTCTTCCCGCTCGAGCTGTGCGGCGCCGTCGTCCGGCGGAACGGCACCCTCGAGCGATGGGACCAGGCTTTCCCCGATCCGCAGGGTGGGTGCGGCGGGCCCGAGGAGCTCCTCGTCGCGGCGGTGCGCGCGGCGGTCGTCGCGCCCGAGAAGGAGGTCGGGCGCTGGTTCAGCTGGCGGTGGCTCTTCCCGCCGGAGCTCGTGGAGAGCCTCGTCGCGGACGGGCGGCTCGAGCGGCCGGAGCCGGGCTGGCTCGCCCCTCCGGCCTAGCCTTCCCGGCGCCGCACCGGGATGTACTCGGCCGAGAGCTTCGGGAACCCGGACCGGCGCCGTCGGCGGCATCGGCGATGTTCCGGAGCCCGAAGAGCTTGTAGATGCGCCCGATGAACGTCGACGAGGTCGCCGAGTAGAAGTCGTGCGTCAGCTCGTGGTACACGGTGAGCCGCCGCTTCGGCGCGGAGGCCACGGCCCGTGCGATCCGCGCCTTCATGCGCTTGGCGAGCGCGCTCGCCGTCTTGCGGTGGCCCGTGACGGCGCCGAGCCTGCTGATCTGCGCGTAGGCGCCCGCGAGGTCCTTCGCCGTCGACTGGACGAGGACGCGGATCCCACGCTGCCGGAGCCCCGCCGCCGCCCTCCCGCGTCGCCTTCCCGGCCGAAGCCAGTGGCGCTGCGGCGCGAGAGCGTCTCCCCTCACAGCGGCGGGACCGTTCCGGATTCGCACCGGATTCCCTGACCGCTCGCCGGTTTGCGGGCCGAGCCTATCATCGCCCCCGCTCGTGGAGGCACTCGCGCTCGACTTCGACGCCGTCCTCGGCGACACGCGACCGCTCTGGCGCGCGTGGCTCGAGGACATGGCGCGTCGCGCGCGCGTCGAGGTCGAGCTCCCGGCGGACCGCGTGGCCGCGGCAGGCGTGCTCGACGGCGTCGTC
>VAXK01000340.1:532-2426 GCA_005885565.1 Actinomycetota bacterium | reverse complement strand
TGGCTCGACGCCCACGGCGACCTGAACACCCCCGAGAGCTCGCCGTCCGGGAACGCGTGGGGGATGCCGCTACGGATGATCCTCGACGCCGGGACCGTGCGGCCGCACGACGTCGCGCTCGTCGGCGCGCGCAACCTCGACCCGTCGGAGGTCGAGTTCATCGCCGAGGCCGGGATCGCAACGGGCGACGACGCCGTCGAGCGGGCGCTCGCGGACGTCGACTGCGTCTACGTCGCGCTCGACTGCGACGTCTTCGAGCCCGGCGAGGTCGCGTCGTTCATGCCGGAGCCGGCCGGGCTGGGAGTCGAGGACGCCGCGGCGCTCTTCGGCGAGGTGCGCCGTCGCGGCGCCGTCGTCGGCGCAGGTTTGAGCGGGCTCACGCCGGACCCCGCGAGCCTCGCGCCGTTGGAGCGGCTCTGCACGGCGCTGGGCTTGTAACCCGCGGCCGGGGGCCGAGGTCTAAGATCGTGCCGCCTGTGAGCTCCCGGATCGACGTCTCCATCGAGCACAAGAACGCGCCCGAGCCGCCGGAGCGCAGTCATCCGAACACCTGCCCGGGCTGCGACTCGCACTACCGCGACGACGAGCTGGAGGCCCACCTCTGGGTCTGTCCCCAGTGCGGCCACTACTTTCCGATGCGAGCGCGCTCGCGCATCGCGCACCTCGCCGACGAGGGCAGCTTCGTCGAGTCGTCGGCCGACCTGCGGTCGGAGGACCCGCTTCAGTTCTTCGACCTGCGCCCGTACACCGAGCGGCTCGCCGAGGCCGAGGTCTCGACCGGCCTGGGCGAGGCGATGGTCACCGGCGCGGCCACGATCGAGGAGCGGCCGTGCGAGCTCGCGGTGATGGACTTCGCGTTCATGGGCGGCTCGATGGGGAGCGTCGTCGGCGAGAAGTTCTCCCGTGCCTGCGACGCGGCCGCCGAGCGCGGGGTGCCGGTCATCGCCGTCACCGCCTCGGGCGGCGCGCGGATGCAGGAGGGGATCCTCTCGCTCATGCAGCTGCCGAAGACGGTCTGCGCGGTCGAGGACCTCCACGACGCGGGCGGCGCGCTCTTCACGGTCATGGCCCATCCGACCACGGCCGGTGTGCTGGCGAGCTTCGCGAGCCTCGGTGACGTGCTCGTCGCCGAGCCGGGTGCATTGATCGCCTTCACGGGCCCCCGCGTCGTCCAGCAGACGACGCGCGAGAAGCTCCCCGAGGACTTCGCCCTCTCCGAGCAGAACCTCCGTTTCGGCCACCTGGACGCGATCGTGCCGCGGCCCGACCTACGCCTCTACCTCGCCCGCCTGCTACGGCTCTTCCGCAATGGCGCCGGGTGAGGCCGAGCTCCGCCTCCGCGAGCGGCTGGGGAGGCTGAGGAGCCTGCCGCTGCTCGGTCGTACGGGTCTCTCGGGCGAGCTCGAGCGGCTGGAGCGGCAGCTCGAGCGGCTCGAAGCCGAGCCGACGGACGAGGAGATCTGGCGCTCCGTCGAGCTTGCTCGGCATCCCGACCGTCCGTACACGCTCGACTACGTCCAGCGGCTCCTCGACGACTTCGTCGAGCTGCACGGCGACCGCGGCCGGGCCGACGACCAGGCCGTCGTAACGGGCCTCGGCCGCTTCGACGGGCGGACGGTGGCGCTCGTCGGGCACCAGAAGGGCCGCGACATCCGCGAGCGCACGACGAGAAACTTCGGCATGCCCTACCCCGAGGGGTATCGCAAGGCAATGCGCATCATGGCCCTGGCCGACCGGCACGGGTTTCCGCTGCTCTCGCTCGTCGACACACCTGGCGCCTATCCGGGTGTGGCCGCCGAGCAGCACGGGCAGGGCGGCGCGATCGCCCGCTCGCAGGCGGTCATGGCCCGTCTGGGCGTGCCCACGGTGGCGGCGATCATCGGCGAGGGCGGCT
>VAXK01000340.1:0-494 GCA_005885565.1 Actinomycetota bacterium | reverse complement strand
GCGATCCTCTGGCGCGACGCGGGCGAGGCGCGCAAGGCGGCGGCGGCGTTCAAGCCGGACGCCAAGCACTGCCTGGAGCTCGGCGTCATCGACGGAATCGTCCCGGAGCCGGCCGGCGGGGCGCAGACGGACGCGGACGCAGCCGCGACGTTCCTCGGTGAGTCGATCGCCGAGGCGCTCGAGGAGCTCGACGGTGTCTCGGGCGACGAGCTGCGCCGGCGACGACGCGCGCGCTTCCGCTCCATGGGCGTGTTCGCGGCGCCTCGCGCTGTCTGAGGGCAATCCACAGACTCCACAGGCTTTTCCCCCGCGGGAAGTAGGTATCCACGACACGTATCAACCGGTTATTCACCGGCTGGACACGTTCGGCCAAGGTGGGTCCCGGTCCCGACACGCAGCGAAGCCGGTCGCCCGACCGGCTTCGCTAGCGAACCCCCCGCTTTGTGGAGAAGCCTTGCGCAGGCCCACCGGCCTACGATTTTAAAGGCTTAGTA
>VAXK01000027.1 GCA_005885565.1 Actinomycetota bacterium | reverse complement strand
GTCGAGGCCACTGGAATGAACGCCTGCCCCTGCGCGCAGGGGCTCGTCCGCGAAAGCTCGCGCGAGCGGCTCGAGGCGGCCGGGTTCGACGGCGAGGAGATCGACCGGATCCTCGAGCTCGTGCCGCTCGCGACTCACAATCAGCGCGGCCGCGGGACGCTCTACGTCGGCACGCAGGATGCGGTCAACGCAGAGCAGCTCGTCCAGATCGTCGAGAGCTCGATGAGCGCTCCGGTCTACGGGCTGCTGAAGCGTCCCGACGAGCTCCATATCGTCGAGCAGGCTCACGCGCACGCGCGGTTCGTCGAGGACTCGGTGCGCCTGGCTCTGCACGGCACGCTCGAGACCTACGCGCTCGACGATGCCGACTTCCTGTTCTCGCGACAGCTCAACTTCGAGACGATTCACGACCACGACGTGATCGCGGAGCGGTTCGGCACCGTTGGAGAGCTCCGCGCCGAGCTCGAAGACGGGCAGCCGCTCGCCCGCCACACCGAGTTGGGCGACTGGTTGAGCGCCTAGCCGCAATCAGACCTGGATCTGGTACCTGTCGACCCAGTCGTTGACGACGGCCCAGTCGAGGTTGGCGAAGAAGGCGTCGATGTAGGAGCCGCGGTCGGTCTGGAAATCGAGGAAATAGGCGTGCTCATAGACGTCGAGCGCGACGAGCGGGGTCGTGTTCCAGATCGGGAACGTGTTTTGCGCGTCCCCGACGTAGTTGAAGAGACGGCCTTCGTCCCAGTCGTAGGCGGTCCAGGCCCAGCCTCGCCCCGCCATGCCGCTCGCCTTCAGATCACGGGCCCAGTCCTCCACGGAGCCGAAGTCACGCTCGATCAACCTGCCGATCCGCCCGCTCGGAGCACCGCCGGCGCCGCCGAGGTGCTCGAAGTAGATCTCGTGGTTCTTGATCCCGCCGATCGCAAACGAGAGCTCGACCTTGAGCGCGCGAAGCTCGGAGTAGACCTGGTTGGCCGCGCCGAGATCGACGGAGCCGAGCTTCTCAAGGATCTCGTTCCGCTTGTTCACGTAGCCCTCGTAGAGCTTGTAGTGCGCCTCGATCGTCGCCCGCGAGATGCCGTCGAGCTCGTGGAGGCTCGGCTTCAGCTCGCGCGCGGCGATCTCCTCGAACTTGTACGCCAGCGTCATCGCGGCGCGCAGCATAACCGTTAGCCTCCGTGGCAAACGCCGAAGGAAGGAGCGCCGCCATGCCCTACACGGTTCCGGACCTGCCGTACGACTACGCCGCGCTGGAGCCCCACATCGACGAGGCCACGATGCGCGTCCACCACGACAAGCACCACGCCGCCTACGTCACCAACCTGAACGCGGCCATCGAGGGGACGCAGTTCGACGGGCGGCCGATCGAGCAGGTCCTCGCCGAGCTCGATCTCCTCCCCGAGGACAAGCAGACGGCGGTTCGGAACAACGGCGGCGGGCACGCGAACCACACGCTCTTCTGGGAGATCATGGGCCCGAACGGCGGCGGCGAGCCCTCAGGCGGGCTCGCGAAGGCGATCTCCGACACCTTCGGCGGCCTCGACGAGCTGAAGAGCGCCATGAACGACGCCGGCGTGAAGCGCTTCGGCTCCGGGTGGAGCTGGCTCGTCTGGGACGGGACCGGCCTCGCCGTCTACTCGACCGCCAACCAGGACAGCCCGATCCTCTCCTCGTACGACGACGTCCCGCTGCTGGGCATCGACGTGTGGGAGCACTCCTACTACTTGAAGTACCAGAACCGGCGCCCCGACTACCTCGAAGCCTGGTGGAACGTCGTGAACTGGCCCGCCGTGGAGTCGCGCTACGAGGCCGCGATTTAGCGGCGACGCACTTTTTGCGTGCCGCTGTGTGAGTCGAGGTAGCCGAGCCCGGCCTGGTTCACGGTCATTGCGACCCGGTAGACCGTGAGCCCGTGGCGGCGCGGGATGCGGAAGAGCCGCGCCGACTTCGGCCCCAGCTTCAGCTTCAGCGTCGTCACCCACTGGCCGAAGCGCGACAGCCGCTGGAGGTAGACGAAGCGGCCCGCCCACGAGTGGTCGGCGGCGCTCACGGTCGTGTAGAAGCGACTCCCCTTCGGTGTGAAGGTGATCTTCGGCTTGACCTGCACGACCGCCTGCTGGCTCTTCGTGTTCTTCCACTGAGCCCAGTAGGTCGTGTAGATCGACGGCGTCGTCGCGTAGCTGAAGACACCGCCCGTCGTCGTCTGGACGACGGCGAGCTGGATCGGCGAGGTCTGCCCGTACGGCTCGGCGAGCAGCGTGACGGTCTCTCCCGCCTTCTTGCTCGAGACGGTGCCGTTCAGGACCGTCTGCGTGCCGTAGACGACGATCGGGTTCGTCGCCCCGAAGGTCACGGAGGGCGGCGGCCCGTTCACGCGCACCACGCCCTTGAGCGACGGCTTGATCGCGTCGTGGTACGGGAAGCGGCCCGCGGCCCTGAAGGTGAACGAGTAGCTTGCGTTCGGCTTCAGGATCGGCGAAGCGAAGGAGCCGTTGTCGGCCACGATCTGGTGATTCGTCGTGTCCGAGTTCGTCCACTTCACGGTGTCGCCGAAGTTGATCCGGACGGAGCTCGGCGAGAAGCCGGACTTCGTGATCTTGACGTCGACGGTGGCCGCCTGAGCGGGCGCGACCACTGCGAGTGCGGTGAAGGCGGCGGCGAGAGCGACCAGCCTGCGCATCTGGAACCCCCTGTCCGTTGCGACTATTGCTACAGACGACGCGTGTGGGCCGAAGATTGTTTTCCCGAGGTAAATGCAGCCGACGCCGACGCGTACCCGGTCCGACTCTGCTGGAATCCGAAGGACCGTCGTGCCACGTAAGGAAGAGGAAGCCGTGGAGGTCGCACTCGCACCGCCCTTCTCGATGCCCGGGCGCGCGGGTGCGTCGGCCAACCCCGAGACCCCCCGGGCCGAGCCGACCGACGGCGACCTTCTCCAGCGCATCGGGAACGGCGACCGCTCGGCGTTCGAGCTCCTCTACCGCCGGTACGCGCGCGCGGTGCTCGGGCTGGCGCTGCGGCGGCTGGGAGATCGCGGCCGCGCCGAGGAGGCCGTCCAGGAGACGTTCACCTCGATCTGGCGTTCGGCGTCGAGCTACCGCCCCGAGCGCGGACCCGGGGCGCCCTGGCTCTACGCCGTCGCGCGCCACGCGATCGTCGACCGCTTCCGTGCGCGCACCGAGCCCGCCGCCGAGGTTCCGGAGGAGGCGTCGGGCGAGCCCGGGCCGGCCGAGCGCGCCGAGGCGTCCTTCGTCTCGTGGCGCGTGCACCGCGCGCTCGAGGAGCTGCCGCAGACGGAGCGGACGGTGATCGAGCTCGCGTACTGGGGAGGCCTGTCCCAGAGCGAGGTGGCCGACTACCTGAACGTGCCGCTCGGCACGGTGAAGACGCGGACGCGAAGCGGCCTGCACCGCCTCGCCGACCTGCTGGAGGGGGAGCTCGAATGACGAGCCGTCCGCCCGACTTCCACGAGCTCCTCGGCGAGGACCTGCCCGCGGACGAGCGCGAGCGTCTCCGCGGCGTCCACGACCTCCTCGTCGCCGCCGGAGCTCCGGCCGAGCTCTCGCCCGCGCTCGAGCGGGCGCCGAGCGTCGGCGGCGCCGTGCGCTTCCTCCCGCGCCGCCGGCGTGGCGCGGTGCTCCTCCTCGCCGCCGCGATCGCGGCCGCCGCGTTCGGGGGCGGGTTCCTCACCGGGGCCGTCACGCATGGCGGGGGCACGAAGAGCGCGACGCTGGTCATCCCGATGCACGGCACGCGCGCGGCGCCGAACGCGCTCGCGAGCATCTCGCTCGAGGACGTCGACAAGGCTGGGAACTGGCCGATGCGCTTCACCGTCCAGGGCCTGCCGAAGCTCCCGCGCGGCGGCTACTACGAGCTCTACCTCACCCGCCACGGCCGCATCGCCGCCGCCTGCGGCACGTTCAACGTGCACGGTGGCCGGACGACGGTGAGCCTGAACGCGCCCTACGAGCTCCGCGGCTTCGACGGCTGGATCGTGACGCGGCACCTCCCCGGCCGGCCCGAGGAGGCCACCCGCCCCTTGCTCACCACCTAGCTCGGATCGTCGACGACGAAGCCAGCAGCATCGGCGAAGACGGCGGTTCTCGTCCGCCAGGCGCGGAATGCCGCGACCACCCGTCCGGTGACTGTTCCCGCCGAGATCGTCTGTGTCGTGCCGCAGGTCGGGTCCTTGCTCGGCGTCTCCCGCCGCTGCAGGTGGAACACAAGCGTGCCGCGGAGGGGGCCGCGGCGGGGGAGCTTCACCCGCAGCTCGCCGAGCCTCCCGGAGAAGGGGCTGTGCATGAGCGGAACCTCGAGCGAGTGGCTCCACGCGCCGTGTCTGTACGTGATCCGCGCGTATCGGTACAGCGGGCGCGAGTCCCAGCTCACGTCGACGAACGGCGTCGACTCCTGCGCCGTCGCGAGCGCCCGCCCGTCCCGGCAGATCGGAGGCGGAACCGTGCTCGACGAGAAGCAGGGCCCGGCCGGACCGTCGTTGTACTCGACCGTGCCGGCGAGCGAGTTGACGCGGACCGTGCCCAGGAGCCGCAGGCCGGTCCGCAGGCGGAGCGTTCCGGTTAGCGCGACGGCGACGCTATACATGGGCGTCCCGGGACAAGCGAGCCTCAGGTCCGGGGCGGGGAGGCCCGTCGCTTCGAGGGTCAGATCCGCCTCCAGCGACGGCGCGTCGTTCCCCACGATGCGAAGGCGGCCCGCAGTTCCGTCGAACGAGAGCTCGTCCTGGGCCGAGCCGTACCCGTGGTACTCCTGCGCGCCGCCTCGCCGCAGCTGCAGCGCCACGTTCAGCACGCCCGAGCTTGGGACGCCGCCCGCGAACGAGTTGTCGTCGGTATTTCCGCTGACGCGAAGATCCCAGCCGCTGGAGAGCGAAGCGCGCGCGTCCAGCCAGAGGTGGTCGGCGGCGAGCGCGCCCGGCGCGCCGCCGAGCGCCACCGCCGAGGCCGCGAGCGCGATCACCACCGGCCTACGCATGGCTTCGCTCCACATAGACGCCGGCGGTAGGTTGCGGTTAGCCGCAGCTCACTCGAGCACCTCGGCGAAGAGCACCAGACCGAGAGCCGTCGCGGCCGCTCCGATCCAGATCGTGAGCGCGACGGCCGCCCGCGCAGGCGTCGCCGGAAGCGCCGAGAGCACGACGCCGTGCAGGAAGACCGGCAGCTTCGTCAGCGCGGCGGCGAGCGCGAGCAGGCCCAACGCTCCCGCCGCGGTGACCCGGGCGTCGCTGGAGCCGCGCGCGACCACCGCGAGGCCGACGAGCGCGAAGACGGCCTCGTTCCCGGCCTCGACCCATCGGCCCTCGGAAGCGTTCAAGGCGAACGCGAACGCGGCGGCCGTCACGATCGTCGCCGCGCCTGCGAGGACGCCGAGGGCGATCGCCGCGTGCTCGAGCACAGCTCGCCGGAGGAGGACCAGCGCCGTTGTGACGGCGAACGGAAGCCCGAGGGCGAGCCACGGCCAGACCGGCGGCGCCTCGATCCGCAGAAGCTCGCCGGCGAGCCGGGCCCGCCGGCCGTCGACGAGGAGCGGGATCGTCCACCTCCCGCGGTCGATCCCGGGCGGGAGGCCGCGCACGCGGGCGTCGTGCCACACGAACGACCGGCCGCTCGTGTGCCGCGGTGTGAGGCCGAGCGCCCCCGCGGTCGGCGACCTGGTGACGGTCACCCCCGAGTCGTCGATGTGCAGGAACGGCTCGCCGCCGTAGCCGAGCACCGTCACCGAGTGGCCCGGCCGCACCGCGAGGCGAAGGGCACGGTCGCCGAGGTAGACGTACGCGGTCAGCGGGAGGCGCGTCGAAAAGACGCGTACGCGGTAGTCGACGGCGACGGCGCCCGTCCGGACGTGCGCGCTCGCGGGGGCGGGCGAGGCGAGCGCCGCGAGGGCCGCGAGAAGCGGAAGGGCCTTACGGAGCGATGCGGCCCGCTGCGACGAACGCTGCATACGTCACGGGCATCTTCTCTTCGAGAAAGCGCTCGCACGCCTCCGCGTAGCGGCGGATCTCACGCTGCGCCGTCTCCGCGGCGCGGAGCGAGACGAAGTTCATCAGCGACCGAGCGTTGATCGTCCAGTAGAACTCGGTGTAGGCCCCGACCGGCATGACGAGCCGGGCCAGCTCACGGGCCACCCCCCGCTCGACGAGCCGCTCGTAGGTCGCGTAGGCGGCGTCGTAGACCGCCCGCAGCTCTTCGCGCGTCGCCTCGGCGAGCTCGGGCTCGACGGGCTCGAAGGAGTACGAGCCGGGCTTGCCGACCTGCGTCCGCACGTCCTCCGGCTCGGGCACGTAGAAGTCGTCGGTCGCACGCGCGTAGCGCATGCTGAACTCGTTGAACGAGCCGACCCGGTGCCGAAACCATTCGCGCGCGACGAAGAGCGGCGCGCGGATGTGGAAGCGGAACGAGTTGTGCTCGAACGGCGTGCCATGCCGCTCGCGGAGCAGGAAGCGGATGAGCCCCTCGTCGCTCTCGTCCATCGCCTCCTTGCGCCGCGCGAAGCTGACGCGCGCCGCGTTGACGACGGAGAGGTCGTCGGCCATGGAGTCGTCGAGGCGGACGAAGCCGTGGTCGAGGACCTGGATCGTCCCGTCGGCTATGACTTCGGCGATCACGGCCATGTCTTCGAGCGTACCAAGGCTGTATGTCGGCACATCCGGGTGGGCTTACCCGTCGTGGAAGCCCGGGTTCTATCCGGCCGGAACGCCGTCGAAGGACTTCCTGCGCTTCTACGCGGAGCGGTTCCCGACCGTCGAGCTGAATACGACCGGCTACCGGCTGCCGGCGGAGGAGCAGTTCGACCGCTGGGCCTCGCAGACTCCCGACGGCTTCGTCTTCGCGCCGAAGCTGCCGGGGCAGCGGCCGCAGCTCGTCGCGGAGTTCTCCGGCCGCGTGCGGCGGCTCGGCGATCGGCTCGGGCCGGTGCGCGTGTCGGTGAAGAGCGTGCGCGACGAGGGGTTGATCGAGCTCCTGCTCGGCTCGCTCGACCCGTCGCTTCGGCTCGCGTTCGACCTCGAGGATCCGTCGTGGGACGGGATCGAGCCGCGCCTGGCGGAGGCCGGCGCCGTGCGGGTGAACGACCTCGGAGCCGACGCGCCGTTCCGCTACGTGCGCCTACGCGAGCCGCCCTACTCGGACGACGACCTCGCGCGCTGGGCCGACCGGCTGCGGGGCTCCTCGGTGCCGACCTTCGTCTACCTCCGCCACGAGGACGAGCCGACGGCGCCGCGGTACGCGGAGCGGCTCGTCGAGCTGCTGGGCTAGAAGCGCGCGACCGCGCCGAGGTGGCGCTCGTAGGCGCCGCTCTCGACGATTTCCGCGATCTGCTGCACGGCGAAGACGAGCTCCTCCTCCGTGTTGTAGTAGTGCGGCCCGAGGCGTAGGCCCGCGTCGGGGCGGAAGTCGCACAGGATCGAGCGCTCCGCCAACTCCTTGTGCACGGCCTCGAACTCCGGCACGCGCACGGTGACCGTCCCGCCGCGGCGCGCCGGGTCGCGCGGCGAGCCGACCTCGAAGCCCGCCTCGTCGCAGAGACGGATCAGGAGCTCCGTCTGCCGCAGCGAGCCCTCGCGGATCCGTTCCACGCCGATCTCCTCGATCAGGTCGTAGCCGGCCGTCGCCGCATAGAGCGCAGGGACGTTGGGCGTGCCGGTGAGGAACCGCGCCGCGCCCTCGGCGTACTCGAGCTCCGGCTCGAAGGCGAACGGGCGCGCGTGCGCCTGCCACCCCACGTAGGTCGGCTCGAGCCGCGCCGCGAGGTCGGGCCGTACGTAGAGCCACCCCGCGCCCGGCCCCCCGCACAGCCACTTCACGCTTCCCCCGACGGCGAAGTCCACGTCCAGAGCAGTGACGTCCAGCGGCACGATCCCGGCCGACTGGTACGCGTCGAGGAGCACGTAGGCACCCGCCTCGTGCGCGCGGCCGACGATCGCCTCCACGTCCTGGATCTCGCCGTTCCTGAAAAGGACGTGGCTGATCGGGACGAGGAGGGTCCGCTCGTCGATCGCCTCGACGACCGCCGCGTCGTCGGGGCAGACGACGATCTCCGCGCCGCGCGCCGCCTGCGCCTGGTGCAGGTAGCGCACCGAGGGGAAGTTCGGCTCCTCGAAGACGATCCGGTTGCGCGCGCCCTCGTCGCGGAAGTCGAAGCACGACAGGACGATCGCCTCGGCCACGGTCACGTTCTGGTGCATGACGACCGAGCCCGGCGGCGCTCCGACGATGCGCCCGATCTGGTCGCCGACCGTCATCGGCATCGCCCACCAGCCCTCGCCCCAGGCGCGGATGCCGCGCGTCGCCCACGTGCGCGCGTACTCGGCCAGCCGCCGCTCGGCCTCGGCCGGCATGGCGCCGAGCGAGTGGTTGATCAGGTAGGTCGTCTCCCGGAGGATCGGGAAGCGCTCGCGGTAGGCGAGGAGCTCCACGGGGCGACTCTACTCAGGCGCGCGCGCCAGCACGACGAGCCGGGTCTCGATCTCGAGCGGCTCGCGCTCGAGGCCGCCGTAGCACTCGATCCCGGTGAACCCGGCCTCGGCGAGGAGCCGCACGAGCTCCGTCACGGTGTAGGTGCGGACACGGTAGGTGACGGACTCACGTGTACCCGTCGCCTCGATCAGCGTGTGGCTCGTCTCGATCTCGCCCGCGACCTGGTCGAACCGGCGCTCCTCGACGAGCACCGCACCCTCCGGCAGCGGGTCCCAGAGCCGCGGCTCGAAGATGCTCGCCAGGCGGTCTCGGTGCATCGTCTCGACGACGAGCGCGCCGCCCGGGCGCAGGACGCGGCGGAGCTCCGCGAGCGTCGTGCGGTCTCCGTCCTCGCCGCGGTAGCCGAGGGCCGTGAAGAGGTTCAGGGCGCAGTCGAAGCTCGCGTCGGCGAACGGAAGCTCGCGGTGGTCGGCCTCGACCCAGCGCGGCCACTCCCCGTCTCCGGCACGGCGCCGCGCCTCCTCGAGGAGCACCGGCGAGCGGTCGGCGCCGACGACGTGGAAGCCGGCGCGGGCGAGCGGGATCGAATGGCGTCCGTAGCCGCACGGGCAGTCGAGGACGGCCGCGGGCGGCTCGACGCCGGCCAGCCGCGCGGCGGCGAGGGCCTCCGCGGCGGGGTCGACGCCGCGGTCGATCTGCGCGTACGTGCGCAGGTAGAGCTCGTCGAAGAGCCGGTCCCAGTCCTCGTCCGCCATCAGTCCTCGCGCTCGAGGAGCGCCTTCAGCCGCCCGAGGTTCTCGCGCGCCTCGCGCTCGGCGCGGCCGCGCACCATGCCGCCCGCGAAGCGGAGAGCGCCGCTGAGCTCGAGGACGAGCGAGAGGTCGACGCGAGTTCCGTGCCCGACGGGGGTGAGCTCGAAGGTCGCCCAGGCCCGCACCGGGCCGGCGTGACTGACGATCTCGAAGAGCCGCGGCGCCTCGTTGCGCGTGACGTCGAAGCTCGCCTCGCGCTCCTGGCCGCCGATCCTCCGCACCTCCGTGCCCCGCTCCACGTCGACGCGGACGAGGGACGGCTGCCACTCGGGCGCGTGCCTCAGGTCGGCGATCACGGCGTAGACCTCTTCGGGAGGCCGCGCGATCTCGATCCGCTCCTCGACCTTCACGCGAGCGCCACGGTCGCCTCGACCTCGACCGGCATCCCGGCCGGCAGCTCGGCGACTCCGATCGCGCTCCGGGCGCAGAGCCCGCGCTCCTCGCCGTAGACCTCGACGACGAGGTCGCTGAACCCGTTCACGACCGCCGGCTGGTCGCCGAACCCGGGTGCCGACC